>NZ_JBVITR010000011.1:11225-26831 GCF_055574875.1 Streptomyces sp. NPDC034670 | reverse complement strand
CTATCCCCCCCCTCCTTCCCTTCCCTCCCTCTCTCCAAGCCGAGGACGGACCTCTCCCCCCCCCCCCCCCCCCCCCCCCCCCCCCCCCCCCCCGCGCCCGTGACACCCGTGAGACGAGCACGACGGCGATCACGGACACGTGTCGGTTAGTGTCGCGGAATGCTCGATGCCACCAACCGCTCTGGGGGCACCGCCACGGCCTCTCCCCGGGCCGCCGCCACGGACCTCGCGGCCGCCGTCCCCACGGCCGCTCCCCCGCTCCCCCCGCCCGCCGCCGCGGCGGGGGCCGCCGCCCGCTGCGCCAGAGTCCTGCTGTCGCCGTGGTCGCGGCTGTCGCTGCTGGTCGCACTGCTCGCCTCCGCGGCGTCGGCGGTGCTGCTCCTGGAGCCGCAGAGACTGCTGACCGACGGCTGGCCCTCCCCGCTCGGCGGAGCCGCGGCGGCGGTGGCGTACGCGGCGGCCTACGGGGTGTGCACGGTGGCGTTCGTGCCGCGCCCGCTGCTGAACCTCGCCGCGGGCGCGCTCTTCGGCTCCCAGCTGGGTCTGGGCGCCGCGCTGGCGGGCACGGTGCTCGGCGCCGGGCTGGCCTTCTGCCTGGGGCGGGCGCTCGGCCAGGACGCGCTGCGTCCGCTGCTGCGCGGACGCTGGCTGAAGGCCGCGGACCACCAGCTGAGCCGGCACGGTTTCCGCTCGATGCTGGCGGCCCGGCTGTTCCCGGGCATCCCGTTCGCCGCCTCGAACTACTGCGCCGCCGTCTCCCGCATGGGCCTGCCGCCGTTCCTGCTGGCGACGGCGCTCGGTTCGATCCCGAACACCGCCGCCTACGCGGTGGCCGGCGCCCGCGCCTCGACACCCACCTCCCCGGCCTTCCTGATCGCGCTGGCCTGCATCGCCGTACCGGGCCTGGCGGGCGCGGCGGTGGCGTGGCGCAAGCGGCACCGGCTGCGCGGGGACTGAGGCGGCGGGCCCCGCCGCACCGGCGGGGCGCTCGCCGGCGGGGGCTCGGACCCGTTCCGGCACCATGGCGTTGGCGAGTCCGCCCGCCTCGCACACGGTCCGCAGGGCGTACCGCGCGCCGCGTTCGCGCACCGCGTGGACCAGCGTCGTCCGCCGGGTGCCGCCGGCGCCCGGCGGATGGCCGAGCGCGAGGGCGCCGCCGTGCACGCCGACCTCGGCGAGGTCGGCGCCGGTCTCCTGCCGCCGGGCCAGGACCACGGCGGCGAACGCCTCGTCGGCCTCGAACAGGTCGATGTCGTCGAGGGGCGGGGAGGCGCGGCGCGGACCTTCCCGGTCGTCACCTGCCGGGCCTGCGGCGACCGGGTGCGCCACGAGGACCTGACGCCCCGCCCCCGGACCCCGGGACGGACGGTGGAGGGCCCGGCGGCCCGAACCGCCGCCGGCCGGAGCGCACCGGGCCCGGGGGCCGTGAAGCCCCTGCGTCGGACCGTTCACCCGGGGGCGCTACGCTTCCCCCTCGGCACGCCGGATCATCGATCACCGCGCACCGCGGTGCGGTGTGCCCGTCGCCCGTTCCACGATCGGCACTTGGACTCCGCTACCTCATGTCTTGGTTTGAATCCCTCATCCTCGGACTCGTCCAGGGGCTGACCGAGTTCCTCCCCGTCTCCTCCAGCGCGCACCTGCGGCTGACCGCGGCCTTCTCCGGATGGGAGGACCCGGGCGCGGCCTTCACCGCGATCACCCAGGTCGGCACGGAGGCCGCGGTGCTGATCTACTTCCGCAAGGACATCGGGCGGATCCTGTCGGCCTGGACCCGCTCGCTGACGGACAAGGAGATGCGCCGGGACCACGACGCGCGCATGGGCTGGCTCGTCATCGTCGGCTCGATCCCGATCGGCGTGCTCGGGGTGACGCTCAAGGACCAGATCGAGGGCCCCTTCCGGGATCTGCGGCTCACCGCGGCGATGCTGATCGGCATGGGCATCGTCCTCGGCGTCGCCGACCGTCTCGCGGCGCGGGACGAGAGCGGCGGCCGGCACCGCGCGGCCAAGCCGCGCAAGCAGCTCGAGGACCTGACCGTCAAGGACGGCCTGATCTACGGCTTCTGCCAGGCCATGGCCCTCATCCCGGGCGTCTCCCGTTCCGGCGCCACCATCAGCGGCGGCCTGTTCATGGGGTACCGGCGCGAGGCCGCGGCCCGCTACTCCTTCCTGCTCGCCATCCCCGCGGTGCTGGCCTCCGGCCTGTTCGAGCTCAAGGACGCCGCCGAGGGCGGGCACGTCTCCTGGGGTCCGACGGTCTTCGCGACGGTCATCGCCTTCGTGACCGGGTACGCCGTGATCGCCTGGTTCATGAAGTTCATCTCGACCAAGAGCTTCATGCCCTTCGTCTGGTACCGCATCGCCCTCGGCGTCGTGATCATCGTCCTGGTGTCCCTGGGCGTGCTGAGCCCGCACGCGGCGGAGTCGGCGGGCTGAGCCCCGGCCGTGTGACCGGGACGCCGCCCGTCCCGTACGGGGCGGGTAGCCGTCCGGTAGCGCAGTGTCAGTGTCTGGCCCTAGGCTGGTCCGCATGTCCCCCGATGTCGTGACCCCTGGTTCCGTGCGGTCCGCCGCCGAGGTCAACGAGCAGATCCGCGCCCTGTGGCTGCGAGCGGGCGGCTCCCTGTCCGCGCGGGAACGCGAGACGTACGAGCTGCTGGTGGTCGAGTGGGCGGCGGCGGTCCGCGGCGAGGTCGTCGAGGCCGCCTGATCCCCCTTCCGGTCCCGGCGGTGCGCCTCAGCGTCCGCCCGCCACCCGCAGGACCGCCCCCGTGGTGTAGGAGGCGTCCGGTGACATCAGCCACGCCACGGCCGCCGCGATCTCCTCCGCCCGCCCCGCGCGCCGCAGCGGAACCGCCGCCCCCGCCCGCCGCGCGCGGTCCGGAGCGCCCATGGCGGCGTGCATCTCCGTGTCGATCACCCCCGGGGCGACCGCGTTGACGCGGATGCCGTCCGGCCCGAGCTCCTTGGCCAGCCCCAGCGTCAGCGCGTCCACCGCGGCCTTGGTCGCCGCGTAGTGCACGTACTCGCCCGGGCTGCCCAGCGTCGCGGCCCCGGACGAGATGTTCACGATCACCCCCTCGCCCCGGGGCGTCATGAGCTGCGCGGCCCGCCGCGCGCACAGCAGCGTCCCCGTGAGGTTGACGTCCACGACCCGGCGCAGGGTCGCGGTGCCGACCTCGGCGAACCGTCCCAGCGGGCCGGTCACCGCCGCGTTGTTCACCAGTCCCGTCACCGGCCCCAGCTCCCGCTCCGCCGCCTCGAAGAGCCGGTCCACGTCCGCCTCGACCGAGGTGTCCCCCCGTACGGTCACGGCACGCGCCCCCGCCGCCCGCACCCCCTCCGCCACCGCCTCGGCGGCGGAGGCGTCCCGGACGTACCCCACCACGACGTCGTGCCCCTCCGCCGCGAGCCGCAGACAGGTCGCGGCCCCGATCCCCCGGCTGCCGCCGGTGACCACGGTGACGAGGCGTTCCATGACTTCCTCCTGTGAAAGGTCCGGGCCGGGAATCCCCCAGGGGCCGAGCGGAGGGCCCCGGGGCAGAGCTTAGGCCCGCGGACGGGCGAGGGAGGCCGTCCCCGGGGGACGCGGCCGCTCCCGGGGCAGGAGACCGGCCGCCGCTCCGTCCCCTCCCGCACGCACCGGCGTGCGGGAGGGGACGGCCGTCCTCCCGGCCCGCGGACGGGCCGTGCGGTCGGCCGGGGCGGTCCGGCCTGTTCCGGACCGCCTCCGGGGCGCACACTGGGAGCACCGCCGGGTAGGAAGTCGTTCATGAAGACGCTCGGCCACTGGCCCACCTCCCCGTGGCGGCGCTCGGCCGTCGCCGCGGTCGCGGGTGCCCTGCCCGTCCTGGCCTTTCCCGCCCCGTCCCTGTGGTGGTTCGCCTACGTCGCCCTGGTCCCCTGGATCCTGCTGGCCCGCACCGCGCCGACGGGGGGACGGGCGGCCCGCGACGGCTGGTGGGGCGGCTTCGGCTTCATGCTGGCCATGCACCACTGGCTGCTGCCGAACCTGCACGTGTTCACGTTCGTCATCGCCGCCCTGCTCGGCGCGCTGTGGGCGCCCTGGGGCTGGCTGGTGCGCCGCATGCTCGGCGGGGCCCCGTCGCGCGGCCGGGTCCTGGCGGCGCTCGTCGTGCTGCCGTCGGGCTGGCTGGCCGTCGAACTCGTCCGCTCCTGGCAGGGGCTCGGCGGCCCCTGGGGCGTGCTCGGTGCGAGCCAGTGGCAGGTGGGGGCCGCACTGCGGCTGGCGTCGGTCGGCGGGATGTGGCTGCCCGGTTTCCTGGTGGTGGCGCTGAACGTCGCCGTGGCCGTGCTCGTCGCGATCCGGCGCTCCCGGGTGCCCGCGGTCGCCGGGCTGGCCGCCGTGGCCGCCGCGGCCTGTGCGGCGTGGGTGTGGTCGCCCCGGCCGGACACCGCCGGCCGGGTCAGGATCGCGGTCGTGCAGCCGGGCGTGGTCTCCGGGCCCGGCAGCCCCGACCGCCGGTTCGACCGCGAGGAACGGCTCACCCGCGAGCTCGCCGGGCAGGACGCCGACCTGGTCGTCTGGGGCGAGAGCAGCGTCGGCTTCGACCTCGGGGGCCGGCCCGACCTCGCGCGGCGGCTCGCGGCCCTGTCCCGTGAGACGGGCGCCGGGATCCTGGTCAACGTGGACGCCCGGCGCTCCGACCGGCCCGGCATCTACAAGAGCTCGGTGCTGGTCGGTCCGGACGGCCCGACCGGCGACCGGTACGACAAGATGCGGCTGGTCCCCTTCGGCGAGTACGTCCCGGCCCGTTCCCTGCTGGGCTGGGCGACCTCCGTCGGCGAGGCGGCCGGCGAGGACCGCGGGCGTGGCGCGCGGCAGGTGGTGATGGACGTCGGGGACGGACTGCGGGTCGGCCCGATGGTGTGCTTCGAGAGCGCGTTCCCCGACATGAGCCGGCACCTCGCCGAGGACGGCGCCGACGTCCTGCTCGCCCAGTCCTCCACCTCGACCTTCCAGCAGAGCTGGGCCCCCGGGCAGCACGCCTCGCTCGCCGCGCTGCGCGCCGCCGAGACCGGCCGTCCGATGGTGCACGCGACCCTGACGGGCGTCTCCGCCGTGTACGGACCGGGCGGGGAGCGCGTCGGCCCGTGGCTCGGCACGGACACCGGCGCCGCGCGGGTGTACGAGGTCCCGCTGGCGCACGGCACCACGCCCTACGTCCGCTTCGGCGACTGGCTGCCGTACACCGCGCTGCTGGTCCTGGCCGCCTGGGGCGTCACCGAAGCGGTCCGCCCCCGGCGGAGCGCTCGTGGACCGCGTGTACCACCCGTTCGCACAGCTCGTGGGTGGCCAGCGCGTCCCGGGCGCTGAGCACCTCGCCCGCGCGCACCGCGTCCAGGAAGGCGAGCACCGCCTGCTCGATGCCGCGCTGCCGGGACACCGGCACCCAGTCGCCGCGCCGGCGCACGGTCGGCTGCCCCCTGTGGTCGATCACCTCGGCGAGGTTGACCACCTGACGCTTGCCGTCCTGCCCGGAGACCTCGAGGATCTCCTCGGCCGATCCGCTGCGCCGGTTCATCACGCCGAGCGCGGTGAAGCCGTCCCCGGCGAGCTGGAGCACCACGTGGTGCAGCAGCCCCTCCTCGGTGCGGGCGCGCACGGTCACGTCGTCGACCGGGCCGGGCACCAGGAAGCGCAGGGTGTCGACGACGTGGATGAAGTCGTCGAGGATCATCCTGCGCGGCTCCTCCGGCAGCCCGGTCCGGTTCTTCTGCATCAGGATCAGGTCGCGCGGAAGGTCGGCGCACTGGGCGTAGTCCGGGGCGAAGCGCCGGTTGAAGCCGACGGCGAGGCTCGTGGCGCGCTCCTCGGCGAGCGCCACGAGCCGCGCGGAGTCGTCGAGGTCGTAGGCGAGCGGCTTGTCGACGTAGGTCGGTACGCCCGCCTCGAGGAGGCGGGCGACGATCTCCGGGTGGGCCTGCGTCGGCGCGTGCACGAAGGCGGCGTCGAGGTCCTGGGCGAGCAGCGCGGCGAGGTCCGCGTGGCGCTGCCCGGGCGGGAGGCGGAGGCCGTCGGCGACCCGGTCGAGCGTGGCGGGGGTGCGGGTCTGCAGGTGCAGTTCCACTCCGGGCTGGAGGGCGAGCACCGGGAGGTAGGCCTTCCGCGCGATGTCTCCGAGTCCGATGCAGCCGACCTTCACCGGGTGTTCTCCTCTAGTCCTCGTGGCCCTCGTCCGTCCTGGTCCGCTGCGCAGCATACGGCGGCCGGGGCGGCCGCCAGTCGGCGATCTTGTCGAAGCCGCGCAGGAACAGCGCCGGTCCGGCCTTCGACAGCGCGGCGATCGCGTGGTCGCGCAGGACGACGCCGGCCCGGCCGGTCATCATGTTCAGCCGGGCCACCCTGACGGCCTGGCGGGTGATCGCCGCGGTGCGGGGCAGCCGGGCGGCGGTGTAGGCGGGCAGGTCGTCGACGAGGGCGAGGGTGATCGCGTCCTCGATGGCCTGGTTGCCACCCTGGCCCAGGGTCGGCGGCATGGCGTGCGCGGCGTCGCCGACCAGGGCCACCCGGCCGCGGTGGTGGGCGGGCAGCGGCTCGGCGATGTGGTGGACGTCGTGGCGGAGCACGTCCTCGGGGCGGGCGGCGGCCAGCACCGCGGGGATCGGGTCGTGCCAGTCGCCGTAGAGCCGCAGCAGCTCGGCCCGCTCGTCGTCGGGGGCGCGCTCCCCCGCGGGGACCACGGCGGCGGCGTAGGCGTAGACCCGGCCGTCCTTCAGCGGGTGCGTGCCCCAGATGCGGCCCCGGCCCCAGGTCTCGTGCGAGGCGAACTCCACGCCGGGCAGCGGGATCACGACCCGCCAGGTGGTGAACCCGGAGTAGACGGGCCCGGGGTGGTCCGGGAAGAGCGCGCGGCGCACCGCGGAGCGGACGCCGTCGGCGGCCACCACCAGATCGGCCTCCAGCTCGCCGTCGGGGGTGCCGACGCGGGCCGGCCGGGCGGGGTCACCGGCGTCTCCGGGGTCGACGAGGTGCGCGGCGGCGGCCGTGCGGACGGTGCCCGGCGGGAGCCGCGCGGCCAGGTGGTCGATGAGGGTGGCCCGGTGGAGCAGGACCAGGGGGCCGCCGAAGCGTTCCTGGGCGGCGGCCGCGCTGGACCGGGACAGCCACCGGCCGCTCGGCGCGCGCAGCCCTCCGTCGCCCTGCCAGGCGGACAGGGCGCGGATGTCGTCGCCGAGTCCGATGACGTCCAGCCCGCGCAGCGCGTTGGGGGCCAGGGCGATGGCCGCGCCGACCGGCTCCAGGGAGGGGGCCCGTTCCAGCACCGTCACCCGCGCACCGCGCCGGTGCAGGGCGACCGCCGCGGTCAGGCCGCCGATGCCCCCGCCGATCACGATCACCCGTCCGGCTCGTCCCATGGCTCCTCCTCGCCCCGGAACTACATGTGTAGTAAGCCTGTGGCTCCGACTGTACTACAGCCGTAGTGCGGGAGGTAGTTTGGCCTCCATGCCCGAACGCACCGCAGGCGCCTCCCGCGCCGACCTCGTCGCCGACACCGCCCTCGCCCTGCTCGCCGAGCGCGGGATGCGCGGGCTCACCCACCGGGCGGTCGACCAGGCGGCCGGGCTCCCCCAGGGGTCCACCTCGAACCTGGCGCGCACCCGGCAGGCGCTGCTGGAGCTGGCGGTGCGGCGGCTCGCCGAGCGGGAGGCGCGGGTCCTCGCGCTGCACGAGCTGCCGGACCCCCGGGCCGGGACCGGCCCCCTGGTGGACGCCCTGGCCCTGGCCGCCCACCGTGCGCTGACCCGCAACCGCGAACTCACCGTCGCCCGTTACGAACTGGCCCTGGAGGCCACCCGCCGCCCCGAGCTGCGGGCGCACTTCGACGCGGCCGGCGCCCGCTTCCGCGACCAGCTCGTCGCCCTGGTCACCGGGCTCGGCTCCGCGGAACCGGACCGGCACGCGCTGTCGCTGATCGCCTGGGCGGACGGGCTGCTGTTCTCCTGCGTGGCGGGCTCCTTCGGCGCCCGCGCGCCGAGCCTCGCGGAGGTGCGCTCGGGCCTGGGGGAGCTGCTGGCCGGAATGCTCGGCCGCGCCTGAAAAACCCGGTGGGCGAGGGCGGGAGTGGGCGAGGATGCCCCCATGACGACCGAGCGCCGCGCACCCGACCGCAACGCCGACGAACGCGCCATGCTGGAGGGCTGGCTCGACTACCACCGCCGCACCCTCGCGTGGAAGTGCGAGGGGCTGACCGACGACCAGCTGCGCACCGCCCCGGTGCGGCCCTCGGAGCTGTCCCTGATGGGGCTGGTGCGGCACATGGCGGAGGTGGAGCGGGCCTGGTTCCGCAGGGTGCTCGCGGCCGAGGACGCCGGGCCGCTCTACCACGGCGAGGCCGATCCGGACGGCGAGTTCCACCTCACCGGGGCGGACACCTGGCGGGAGGCGTACACCGCCTGGCAGGCCGAGATCGACGCGGCGCGGCGCAACGCGGCCGGCTTCGCGCTGGACGACCTGTCCGAGGGCCGGCACCGGGCCGGCGGCGCGCCGTTCAGCCTGCGCTGGATCTACACCCACATGATCGAGGAGTACGCGCGCCACAACGGCCACGCCGACCTGATCCGCGAGCGGCTCGACGGCGCCACCGGCGACTGACGTCACCCCCGGAGCGTCCACGGCCCTCCGTACGGGGCCGGAGATCACCCGTGCGGGGCACACTCCCCGCGTCCGCCGCCCCTCGGCGCACCCGGGCCGCCAGAGTGGCCCGGGTGCACCGAAAGACGACCACAGCAACGCTCCTGCTGACCGTGGCGGTCTCGGCCCTCTCGGGCTGTGTGACGGTCCAGCGTCCTCCCGCGCCCGGCCCGCCGAAGGCGCCGCCCCAGCCGTCGAAGGCGTCCCCGGCCGTGCAGGCACCGGCGCGCGAGGCCCTGGAGAGGGTCGGCCCGTCCCGGTCCGCGAAGGCGCCCGGGGTCCCCTCGCGCCCCGCCGCCCCCGCGACCACCGCACCCGAGCGCGGGGCGCCGCCCGGCGACCGGAACACATCGGCCCGGCCGCGGCCGGGGACGTCCGGCCACCCGCGACGGCCCGGCGGTCTCCCCCGGGTCCCGGAGACGACGCGCCCCGGCACGGGCGGCGGCACGGACCTGTGCGCGCTGGGCAGGAAGTACGGCGGCTGGCACCCGGACAGCCCGGAGACGACCCTCTGCGAGGAGGTGTACGGAGGCTGATCCGGCCGTGCGGGCGGGGGCACCGGCGGCCCCCTCGCGCACACGCCCGCCGGGGATCACGGACAGCCCTCAGGGACGCTGTCGCGGCGGACGCCACCCGCCGGGTGCCCCGTCCTCGCCCAGCCGGACCTCCAGCCGCCGGATGGCCGCCCGTACCCCCTCGCCGTAGGTGTCGTAGGCGAGGGCGCGGGCCGCGCCCCGGGCCCGGTGGAGATGGGTGCGGGCGGCGTCGGGGCGGCCGAGGCGGGCGTAGTCGGCGGCCAGGTTCAGGTGCAGCGACGGGTAGAGGGCCTGCACGGCGGAGGACCCCTCGTACCCGGTGGGCCGGTCCCCGACGACCTCCTCCGCCGCCGTCAGCGCCCGCAGGTCCCAGGCCAGTTCGTCCTCGGGATCGTCCTGGGTGTCGGCGAGGTAGTGGGCCAGGGTGCAGCGGTGCAGCGGGTCGCCGTGCACGCCGATCTCCGCCCACAGGCCGAGGAAGCGGTGCCGGGCCTCCTCCCGGTCGCCCGCGTGGTGCAGCATCACGACCTGCCCGATCCGCGTCAGCACGGCGTCCGGCGCCGCCTGCCCCTGTCGCTCCGCCACCGTGCCCTCCGCACCGCTCGCCGGCTGTCGCACCCGACGCTAACGGCAGACGGGGCGGATCCCGGACAGGCCGCTCCGCGGCACACCGGGCGGCGGGGTGCGGGATCCGGTGGACCGGCCCGCACCCCGGGAGGCGTCAGCCCAGGTTCGGGATGGTCCAGTCGATCGGCTCGTGGCCCTGCGCGGCCACCGCCTCGTTGATCTGCGTGAACGGGCGGGAGCCGAAGAACTTCTTCGCCGACAGCGGGGAGGGGTGCGCGCCCTTGACCACCGCGTGCCGGCTCTCGTCGATCAGCGGCAGCTTCTTCTGCGCGTAGTTCCCCCACAGGACGAAGACCGCCGGGTCGGGACGGTCGGCCACCGCGCGGATGACGGCGTCGGTGAACCTCTCCCAGCCGCGGCCCTTGTGCGAGTTGGCCTCGCCGCCGCGGACCGTGAGCACCGCGTTGAGCAGCAGCACGCCCTGCTCGGCCCACGGCATCAGGTAGCCGTTGTCCGGGACGGGCGTGCCCAGGTCCGCGTGCATCTCCTTGTAGATGTTCCGCAGCGACGGCGGGATCCGCACCCCGGGCCGGACCGAGAAGCACAGGCCGTGTCCCTGCCCCTCGCCGTGGTAGGGGTCCTGACCGAGGATCAGGACCTTCACCTTGTCGTACGGGGTGGCGTCCAGCGCCGCGAAGACCTCCTCGCGGGGCGGGTAGACGGGACCCTTCGCCCGCTCCTCCTCGACGAACTCGGTCAGCTCCTCGAAGTAGGGCTGCTGCAGCTCGTCGCCCAGAACCCCGCGCCAGGACTCGGGCAGCATGGCGATGTCGGTCACGTCGTCGTCCTCACGTGTGCGGTCACTTCCAGGCTCAGAACCTACAGGCGACCGCTGACAGCCGGCCGCGCGGACGGCCGCGCCGGCCCTACCAGCTGGTCTTCCGGGAGAGTTCCCACATCATCATGATCGTCGACGGGTCCAGCGCCCGCTCCGCCCCCGAGATGTCCCGGCTCGCGGCCACGTACTGCCTCCCCTGCCACAGCGGCAGCAGCCGCGCGTCGTCGACGAGGATCTTCTGGGCCTCCTCGAACTGCTTCACCACGTTGCCGCGGTCGCTCTCGCGGCGGGAACTGGGCAGCAGATCGTTTATGATCTTGGTGGCCTCGTAGGGCGTGCCGAGGGCGTTCTGCTTGCCGACGAACGGGGCGATGAAGTTGTCCGCGTCCGGGAAGTCGGGGAACCAGCCGCGCCCGAACACCGGGTACTCGCCCTTCTGGTAGCCCTCGACGTACGTCTTCCAGGGGCGGCTCCTGAGGGTGACCTCGAACAGCCCGGAGGCCTCCAGCTGGCGCTCGAGCTCCTTGAACTCCAGGCCGGTCTCGGAGCCGTAGCGGTCCGTGGTGTACCAGAGGGTGAGCGGGACCGGTTCGGTGATGCCCGCCGAGGCGAGGATCCGCCGGGCCTTGTCGACGCTGGGCTCGCCGTAGTCGTCGAAGAAGCCGGTGGTGTGGCCGGTCAGGCCCTTGGGGACCATGGAGTACAGCGGGTCGACCGTGTCCTTGTAGACCTTGTGCGCGATCGCCGCGCGGTCGACGACCTGGGCGATGGCCTGGCGCACCGCCTTCCTGCCGGCCCACGGGTCCTCCGGGTTGAACACCAGGTAGTTGATGTCCGTCCCGGTGCCCTCGACCAGCTGGATCTCCTCCTTCTTGGAGGTCCTGCCCTGGAGGTCGACGACGTCACCGGCGGCCAGGCCGCGGTAGGTCAGGTCGATCCGGTCCTCCCGCAGCGCCTTGACCATGCTGCCGGAGTCCTGGAAGTAACGGACGGTCACCGCGTCGTTCCGGTGCTTGGCGTAGCCCTTGTAGCGCTCGTTGCGGACGAGCCGGGCCTCCTCGCCCTCCTGGTACGACTGGAGGGTGTACGGACCGGAACCGACGATGCCGCCGTCCTCGCGCAGGGCGTCGGCCGGGTAGGCGTCGGGGGCGACGATCGACATGGCGGGCGTGGCGAGCACGAACGGGAAGGTGGCGTCCGGCTTGTTGAGGTAGAAGACCACCTCGCGCTCGTTCGGCGCCTGCACCCGTTCGAGGCTGCCCAGCAGACCGGCGGGGCCGCCGTTGACGTTGATCTGGCGGATCCGGTCGATGGAGTGCTTGACGGCCTTGGCGTCGAGCGTGGCGCCGTCGGAGAACTCGAGGCCCTCGCGCAGTTCGCAGCGGAACACCTGGTTGGAGCTGTCGGAGAACGCGCAGCTCTCGGCGGCGTCCGGCTGGGGCGTGCTCGCGCCGACCGGATAGCTCAGCAGTGTCTGGTAGATGTTGCGGAACAGCTCCCAGGAGCTGTCCCAGGAGGCAGCAGGATCCAGCGCGCTGGGGGAGCTGGTGGTTCCCACGACGATGGGGTCCGCGTCCTTCGAGGTGTCGGACGACAGGACGCCGCATCCGGTCACCAGGGACGATATGGACGCGATGGCCGCCACCCGCCGCAGGCATCGGTTCCGGTTGAACACGCGCACGCTCCTCGATCTGCCGTACCAAGGGTCGGCAGACGATACCGCAGTGTTCCGCCTCGTGGACCTCTCCTGGACACCCCTTGAGATCGACTTGTTGCCGACCACGTCGTCAGCGTGTCTCCGGGCCCCGAAACACCGGCACGGGCGCCGTTTTCACCGACGGCGCCCGTGCCGCACCCGCCGCCGCACCGGACCGCGGGCGTCCGGTGCGGCGGGGCGGGTCAGGCCACGCCGGCGTTCAGGAAGACGCCGCCGTCGACGACCAGGGTCTGACCGGTGACCCAGTCCGACTGGTCCGAGGTGAGGAACGCGGCGGCGCCTCCGATGTCGGACGGCACGCCGAGCCGGCCCAGCGGGTAGCCCGCGGCGGCCTCCGCCTCCCGGCCCTCGTACAGCGCCTGGGCGAACTTGGTCTTCACCACCGCCGGGGCGATGGCGTTGACCCGCACCCTGGGCGCGAACTCGTGCGCGAGCTGCACGGTCAGGTTGATCAGCGCCGCCTTGCTGACGCCGTAGGCGCCGATGAAGGGCGAGGGCGCGAGGCCCGCGACGGAGGCGATGTTGACGATCGCGCCGCCGTTGTCCTTCTGCCAGGCGTGCCAGGTGCGCTGGGCGAAGCCGAGCGCCGAGACCACGTTGGTCTCGAACACCTTGCGCGCCACGTTCAGGTCGAGGTCGGCGATCGGCCCGAACACCGGGTTGGTCCCGGCGTTGTTGACCAGGTAGTCGATGCGGCCGAAGGCCTCCATCGCGCGTTCCACGGCGGCGGCCTGGTGGGCCTCGTCGTGCGCCTTGCCGACGGCGTACACGGCGCGGTCGGCGCCGAGCTTCTCGACGGCCTCCTTGAGGGCGTCCTCGTTGCGCCCGGTGATGCAGACGCGGTCGCCGCGCGCGACCAGCGCCTCGGCGACGCCGTAGCCGATGCCGCGGCTGGCACCGGTGATCAGGGCGGCCTTGCCCGAGGGTTCCACAGCAGTCATGTTCCCGGTCTTCCTAGTCGAGCGGTCCGCCGGCGACGTACAGCACCTGGCCGGAGACGAAGCCGGCCGCCTCCCCGGTGAAGAAGGCGATGGCGTTGGCGATGTCCTCCGGCTCGCCGACGCGGGCGACCGGGATCTGGGTGGCGGCGGCGGCCTTGAAGTCCTCGAAGCCCATGCCGACGCGCTCCGCGGTGGCCTTGGTCATCTCGGTGGCGATGAAGCCGGGGGCGACGGCGTTGGCGGTGACGCCGAACTTGCCGAGCTCCTTGGCGAGGGTCTTGGTGAAGCCCTGCAGACCCGCCTTGGCGGCCGAGTAGTTGACCTGACCCCGGTTGCCGAGCGCGGAGGAGGAGGACAGGTTGACGATCCGGCCGAAGCCCGCGTCCACCATGTGCTTCTGACAGGCCTTCGACATCAGGAAGGCGCCGCGCAGGTGCACGTTCATGACGGTGTCCCAGTCGGAGACGCTCATCTTGAACAGCAGGTTGTCGCGCAGCACACCCGCGTTGTTGACCAGGATGGTCGGCGCGCCGAGCTCCTCGGCGATCCGCGCGACGGCGGCCTCGACCTGCGCCTCGTCGGAGACGTCGCAGCCGACCGCGAGGGCCCTGCCGCCCGCGGCGGTGATCTTCTCGACGGTGTCCTTGCAGGCGGCCTCGTCGAGGTCGATCACGGCGACCGCACGCCCCTCGGCGGCCAGTCGTACGGCGGTGGCGGCGCCGATGCCGCGCGCGGCGCCGGTGACGACCGCGACCCGCTGCTCAGTGGTGGACATTGCTGCTTCTCCTCGCCCTTGGGATGCGGCTCCTGCGGCCGGACTCTCCGGACTCCGTGGATGAGCGACCGCTTAGTACCTTCAGCAGACGTGACGCTAGAAGCCCCGGCACCCGGTGTCAACGGCGCACCGCGCGGTGTGATCCATTCCCCGCACGACCGGCCCCGCGGCGGGGCCGCCGGCCGTGACGACCGGGGCGCCCGCCCCGCCGCGGGGCCGGCCGGGTCAGCGCACGAGCAGGTCGAGCAGCCGCTCCACCTCGGCCGCCGGATCGGCGGTGAGCCCGGTGTGCACGGGACCCGGCTGGACGATGGTGGAACGGGGCGCGATCAGCCAGCGGAAGCGCCGTCCGGCGTCGTCGTGCGCGGCCTGCCCCGCCGCGTCGCCGCCCGCGCAGACACCCTCGACGGCGCGCAGCGCGGCCCGCACGCCGGGCAGGTCCACCTCCGGGTCGAGGGCCAGCAGCCGCGCCTCGTCGAGGTGCGTGCGGGCCGCGACGAACGACTCGGGGCGGCAGTACACGAGCACCCCCGCGTTGACGCACTCACCGCGTTCGATCCGCGGCACCACCCGCAGCAGCGCGTACTCGAAGACGTGCCGGTCGCTCACCGGTCCTCCTTCAGGCCGTGGATGCGCCGGTGGACGGTGGCCGCGCGGGCGAGCAGCGGCCGCGCGTACGCCTGCCGGAGTTCGTCCGGGGTCCCGAACCCCGGCTCACCGGTCAGCCACACGTCGGGGACCTGCGCGGTGACCTCGGCGAGCAGGTCCTCGGTGACCCGCGGCGCCAGTTCCGCCGCGGCCGCGGCCACGTCCGGCGCGAAGGGCTGCAGGACGTGGTCGGAGGCGTCGTAGGGGCGCGCGGCGGAGCTTTCCGCTCCGGGCCAGTTGTGGTGCCAGATCATGGTCGCCCCGTGGTCGATGAGCCAGAGCCCGCCGCGCAGGCGGAGCAGGTTGGGGTTGCGCCAGGAGCGGTCGACGTTGTTCACCAGCGCGTCGAACCAGACGATCCGCCCGGCCTCCCGCGGGCTCACCTCGAAGGCGAGCGGGTCGAAGCCGAGGGCGCCGGAGAGGAAGGCCATGCCGAGGTTGGTGCCGCCGCTGGACTTCAGCAGCCCCTGCACCTCCGGGTCGGGCTCGCCGAGCCCCAGCACGGGGTCGAGCGCGACGGTGACCAGGCGCGGCACCCTCAGCCCCAGCCGGCGGGCGAGTTCCCCGCAGATCACTTCGGCGACCAGCGTCTTGCGGCCCTGTCCCGCGCCGGTGAACTTCAGGACGTAGGTGCCCAGGTCGTCGGCCTCGATCAGCCCCGGCAGCGAACCGCCTTCCCGCAGGGGCGTGATGTAGCGGGTGGCGGTGACCTCGGTCAGCATTTCCCCAGGCTACGCGATCTTCCGGCCTTGCCGTCCGCCCCTCCCCGGGCCCCGTGCCCCTGGCCGGCCGCCCGCGGGAACGGCCTGTTCGTCCCGGGCGGGGGGGGGGCGGGGTCGCCGGGGGGGTTTCCCGGTTCCTGAAAGCAAAAGAGAAAAACCACCCCCGACCCACAAGAGCGAGAAAACGCGTCCCTTCCCTCCTCC
>NZ_JBVITR010000011.1:7612-11215 GCF_055574875.1 Streptomyces sp. NPDC034670 | reverse complement strand
TCCCTCTCGCCTCTCCGTTTCCGGGTCGCGGGCGGGGGTGCGTTCCCCCCCTCCTCCCTTCCTCCCCCCCCCCCCCCGGCTCCGCTCCCATTACCTGCCCGCCGTGGGGATTTCCTGTTCTCCCCCGTCCCCCCGGGGCCCCGGCCGCCCGGGCGGTTTCCCGGTTCACGGACGCAGGAGCGGAAAGCCGGCCCCGGCCCAGAGGGCGCGGACAGCGGCGTCCTTGCCGTCGGCGCCGGCGTCGACGACGTCGTCGGCCTGGTCGTCGGTGTGCCAGACCCTGGCCGGAACGGTGGGGCCGTCCAGCGGTGGCCAGCCCGGATCCCCGGTGGCGGCGAAGTCGGCCCAGGCGCGCGCCATGCGGCGGGCCAGTCCGTGGTCCGCGGGGGTGGGCGCGCCCCCGACGAGGAAGGCCAGGCAGTCCCGGTCCAGGGTGCCGAAGGCGAAGGGGACGTCCGCGCAGTGCCAGGCCCGTACGGTCCCGTGCGGGCCGGTGCGCCGCCGGTCGAAGCGTGACAGGAACGCCCGTCCGCCGGCCCGGGCGTGCTGCTCGGCGAGCCGGTTGGCGTACTCGCCGAACAGCAGGTCACCGAAGACGGCGAGGTAGACGTCGAGCACCGGGGCCTGGGGCATCGCCGCGCGGTAGCCGTCCACCAGGCCGTCGGGAAGGCCGAAGTCCCGCGCGAAGCGGGCGAGTCGCTCCCCGGTGGTGACCTTCGCGCTGCTGCCGACCGCGTCGAGCAGCCAGTACTCCTCCGTGGTGTGGCAGACCAGCAGGTCCACGTCCCGGGTCGCGCCGGCGGTCATTCCCGTGAGGGGGTCGGCGGGCAGGACGTCGCCGTCGAGGACGGGGGCGTAGAGGCCGGGGTCGTAGTGACGGGATCCGGAGGCCGGGTCCCGCCGGTAGGCGTCGACCACCCGGTCCGAGGCGCCGACCAGGGCCTGCGGGGACGCGGCGGCAAGGCCCTCCGGCGTGGCGGGGCACCCCGCCGCCGCGGCGACCTCGCGGGTGGTCGCCGCGGCGATGCCGGGCGTGTGGCAGGGGCTGGCGGGGCTGTGGGCGATGGCGCGGCGGAACAGCCCGCGGGCACGGTCCATCACCATCAGGCAGGCGACGGAGGCGGCTCCGGAGGACTGGCCGGCGACCGTGACACGGCCGGGGTCACCGCCGAAGGCGGCGATGTTCTCCCGCACCCAGCGCAGGGCCGCGACCTGGTCGAGCAGGCCCCGGTTGTCCGGGTGGGCGAGCCCTTCGCGGGCCGGGACGTGGCCGAAGCCCTCGAAGCCTAGCCGGTAGTTGAGGGTGACCACGACCAGGCCGGCGCCCGCCAGCACGGTGCCGTCGAAGTCGGGCTGGGCCGAGGAGCCGAAGACGTAGGCGCCGCCGTGGATCCAGACCAGGACGGGCAGGCGGCCGCCCTCGGGAGCCGGGGTCCAGACGTTGACGGTGAGGACGTCCTCGTCGCCGGGGGACCACTCGGGCGCGCCGGGCAGTCGCGCCGACTGCGGGGCGACCGGCCCGAAGTCCGTGCAGTCCCGCACTGCGGTCCACGCCCGCGCCGGGAGGGGTTCCCGGAACCGGCCGGCGCCGAACGGCGGGGCGGCGTAGGGGATGCCGAGGACGGCGACGACGCCGGCGGCGGTCCGGAAGCCCCGGACCGGACCGTTCGTCGTCCTGAAGACGTCCATGGGACCGCCTCTCGCTGCGTGCCAGGTCGGCAAGGTGAGCGGCGCGGAGGCGTCCCGTCCGGAACCCGGCCTCGTCGTGCAACCGCTGTGCGGAAACGACACGTTACTCCGGTCCGGTCTCGCGGAGGGCCGGGCGCTGCCCGCCCGGCGGATCCGCCGCGGGCCGGGGAGGACCGGCCGGGGAGGCCGGGGAGGACCGATCGGGAAGGCCGGGGAGGACCGATCGGGAAGGCCGGGGCCGGGCGGCTCCGCGCCGACGCGGCGGCCGTACGCGCGGCCCGGGGACGCGCGTACGGCCGGAGGGCACGCGGTGCTCCGCCACCGCGGCCGAGGCGGTGGCGCGGACGGCCACCGGCGTACCGCCGCGCGCCGGGACGGCCCGGCCCGGTACCGGAACCGACGGCGGCAGCCGTGACTTATGCCGTTCCGACCTCGGACAGGCCAGGCTTCCGGCAGTGCCCGAACAGGGCGGGGTCTGAACGGCCCGGGCCCGCCGACCGTACCTCTCCACGGACCACCCGTCCTCACCGGAAGGGACACACCCGCATGACCAGCGCATCGCCCCAGTCCTCCCCCTGGCCCCCGGTTCCGCCCGAGCAGGGGGACGCCCCCGCCGGACCGGCCCGTCGAACCGTCGTGGCGGCGGCCGGAGCGGCGGGCCTCGCCGTCGCGCTGACCGCGTGCGGAGGTTCCGGCGACGACGCGTCGTCCTCCTCCGCCGGCTCCGCTTCCCCCGGCGGCTCGCCGGGGGACGGCGGCGCGAGCGGCGGCGGCCCTGGCGGGGGCGACGAAGCCGCCGCCGGTGCCGCGCTCGCCTCGACCGCCGACATCCCCGAGGGCGGCGGGAAGGTCTTCGCCGACCGCAAGGTGGTGGTCACCCAGCCGACGGCGGGTGACTTCAAGGCGTTCTCGGCGACGTGCACCCACCAGGGGTGCGCGGTGCAGAGCGTCGCCGACGGCGTCATCAACTGCCCCTGCCACAACAGCAACTTCTCCATCGCCGACGGCAGTGTGCGAAGCGGCCCGGCGACCGAGCCGCTGCCCTCCGTGCGGATCACCGTCAGCGACGGCTCGATCACCCTCGCCTGAACCGCCGGCGCCGTACGGTGCGGCGCCGGCGGCCGGGACGAGGGGGGACGGCCGGCGCGGGGCGCGACCGGAGGGCGCCCCGCGGCACCGCCGGGCCGGCCGGGCCCCGTCACGGCCGGTGTGCGGCAGCCGGGGCCGCACGGCGCGACGAGCACCCCGCCCTTGCACGGGCGGGGAAGACCACTCATCCTTTGCCGACGTGATGTCAGGGGATCTCCCTCCGGCTACGACGTGAGAGAAGAGGGACCGCATGACCGCCACGCAGCGCCGGGGCCGGAAGATCATGATGACGCCGGGTGAGCTGGACGACTTCCTCACCGCGCAGCGCACCTGCCGGGTCGGCACGGTGTCCGCCGACGGCGCGCCGCACGTCAGCGCGCTCTGGTTCGTCTGGGACGGCGTCTCGCTGTGGCTGTACTCGGTCGTCCGCAGCAGACGCTGGGCGGACCTGCGCCGGGATCCCCGGGTGGCGATCGCGGTGGACACGGGCGAGGAGTACGGCGAGCTGCGCGGCGCGGAGCTGTCCGGGCGGATGGAGATCGTGGGCGAGGTGCCGCGCACCGGCGAGCTGCGCGCGGAACTCGACGTCCCCGAGACCCTGTTCGCCCGGAAGTACTTCGGCCTGGACGAGATGCCCCACGACGGCCGGCACGCCTGGATGCGGCTGACCCCGGAGAAGGTCGTGTCCTGGGACTTCAGGAAGCTGCGGACGCTCCCGTAGCGGGCGGGGGGGGGGGGGGGGGGGGGGAGGGGGGGGGGGGGGGGGGGGGGGCGGCACCCCGCGCCGTGCACCTCCCCGTATCCTCCCCCGCCTCCGCGGCGGAT
>NZ_JBVITR010000011.1:0-7602 GCF_055574875.1 Streptomyces sp. NPDC034670 | reverse complement strand
CTCCGCGCTCCGACCGCCAGTACCCCTCCCCCCCCCCCCCCGCCCCCCCCCTCCCCCCCCCCCCCCCCCCCCCCCCCCCCCCCCCCCCCCCCCCCCCCCCCCCCCCCCCGCGCCCCGTCCCGGCGCCCTCCCCGGCCGCGCCGACGCTCTCCCCGGCCTCCCGCAGCGCCCGCACCGCCGCGCGGATCGAGGGGCGGCGGTCGGCGTCCGCGCGCCAGACGACGAACACGTGCCGCCGCACGCGCTGCCTGAGCGGGAGGGTCACCACCCCGCCGGGCAGCGGGTCGCGGCCGAGCCGCGGGGCGATGCAGACGCCGAGCCCCGCGGCGACCAGGGCGAGCTGGGTGTGGCTCTCCGCGGCGCGGTGGCCGACGATCGGTTCGACGCCCTTGGAACGCAGCGTGAACATCAGCCACTCGTGGCAGAACTCGCCCTCGCCCCAGGTGATCCACTCGTCCTCGGCGAACTCGGCGAGGTCCGCCTCGTCGTGGTCCGCGAGCCGGTGCCCGGCCGGAAGCGCCACATCGGCCGGGTCGTCCAGGAGGGGCGCCTTGACCAGGCCGTCGGGCAGCGACATCGGCTTGTTGTGCCAGTCGAGCACCACCGCGAGGTCGAGGTCGCCGCGCACCACGCCCGCGACGCTCCCCTCCGGTTCCAGCTCGCGGGAGCGCACGCGCAGCACGGGATGCCGTCGGCGCAGGTCCGCGAGGGCCACGGGGAGCAGTCCCCGCGCGGCGGTCGGGAACGCCGCGACGCGCAGCTCGCCGGCGACCTGACCGCGCTGCGCCTCCAGGTCGGACTGGGCGAGTTCCACCTGGGACAGGATGCGCGCGGCGTGCTCGGCGAGCAGCCGGCCCGCGTCCGTGAGCCGGACGCCCCGCCCGTTCTTGGCGAGCAGCTGCTGGCCGACCTCGCGCTCCAGTTTGGACATCTGCTGCGAGACGGCCGAGGTCGTGATGTGCAGGCCCGCGGCCGCGCCGCTGACCGAGCCGTGCCGGGCGAGGGCGTCGAGGGTGCGCAGGCGCTCCAGGTTCAACATGTAAGCGATGCTACGAGATAACGGGTGCGAAATCTCGATTGTGCTACGAGATGATGTCCATCATCGTTGCGTCCATGAGTAGCGTCACCGCCCCGAACACCCCGTCGGACACCACCGCGCCGGGTCAGGCGGACCCCGTCCCGGACCGCCCCCGCCCCCGCCTGGACTGGCGGCTCCGCTTCGGCGCGCTGTCCTTGATCTGGGGCTTCAGCTTCCTCCTCATCAAGGTCGGCACCCAGGGCTACGCCCCCTTCCAGGTCACGCTCGGCCGGCTGGCCTTCGGGACCGCCGTGCTGGCGGTCGCGATGGCGGTGCGGCGGGAGCGGCTGCCGCGCGGCGCGCGCACCTGGGGCCACCTCGCGGTCGCCGGGTTCCTGCTGAACGCGCTGCCCTTCTCGCTGTTCGCGTTCGCGGAACTCACCATCCCCTCCACCCTGGCGGGCATCTGCAACGCGACCTCGCCGCTGTGGGGCATGGCCCTGTCCCTGGTCGCCCTCTCCGAGGACCGTCCGACCCGGGTGCGGGTGGCGGGTCTGGCCCTGGGCTTCCTCGGGGTGCTGACCGTCCTGGGCGCCTGGCAGGGCTTCCAGGGCCTGGACGCCCGCGGCACGGCGCTGGCCCTGCTGGCCTCGCTGAGCTACCCCGTCGGCTGGATCTACGTCCGCCGCACCCTGGCGGGCAGCAGTCACTCGCACCTGTCCCTGACCGGCGGCCAGTTGCTGCTCGCCACCCTTCAACTGACCGTGGTGACACCGCTGTTCACCACCCCGCCGACCGACTTCGCCGTCGGACCGCTGCTGGCGATCGCGGCGCTGGGGACGCTGGGCACGGGTCTGGCGGTGCTCGTCCAGTACGGCCTGGTCGCCGAGGTCGGCCCGACGACCGGCCAGATGGTCACGTACTTCATCCCGGTGATCGCCGCCGCGGCGGGCGTCGTGCTCCTCGGCGAGACGCTGACCTGGTCGACACCGGTGGGGGCGGTGATCGTGCTGGCGGGTGCGGCACTCACGCAGGCCGGGCCGAGGAGGACGGCGTAGCCGCCCCCGCCCCGGCCGCCGCAAGGGCCCCGGGCCTCGCCGGGCCCGCCCTTCGGGCAGACGACGCTCCTTTCGACACACGCACTAGACGTACGTCCTCGTCGGCTCCCCGCCCGGCCCGAGCGCCGCGGCGACCGCCCCGCCTAGGACCTCGGCCTCCTCCTCCGCGAGCGTCGAGACGGTGACGCGGATGCCCGGCGGCGCGTCCACCCGGAAGCGGGCGCCGGGGGCCACCGCCCAGCCGGCGTGCAGCAGCCGGGCGACGGCGCCGGTCTCGTCCGGGACGGGCACCCACACGTTCATGCCGCTGCGTCCGTGCGCCGCGATCCCGCGCCGGGCGAGCGCCCCGATCAGCGCGTCCCGGCGCCGTCCGTACGCCGCCGCCACGGCCGCCGGGTCCACCGCGCCGCCGGACCACAGCTCCGCCACCGCGCGCTGGAGGATCCTGCTGACCCAGCCCGGCCCGAGGCGCTGCCGCCCGCGCACCCGGTCGAGCGTGACGGCGTCCCCGGTGAGCACCGCGAGCCGCAGGTCGGGACCGTACGCCTTGGCCGCCGAACGCACGAAGGCCCAGCTGCGGGTGGTGCCCGCGAGGGGGTGCAGCGGGAGGTCGACGATGTGGTGCCCGTGGTCGTCCTCGATCAGCAGCGTCTCCGGATGGCCGGCCAGCACCGAGCGCAGGGCACGCGCGCGGGCCGCGCTCAGTGCGGCGCCGGTCGGGTTCTGCGCGCGGTCGGTGACGATCAGCGCCCGGGCGCCGCCCGCCAGGGCCCGCCGCACGTCACCGGGCAGCGGCCCGTCGTCGTCGACGCCGACGGGGACGGTGCGCAGCCCGAGCGCCGGAATCAGGTCCAGCGCGCTCCCCCACCCGGGGTCCTCCACGGCGACGGCGTCCCCGGGCCTGAGGTGGGCCGCGAGCACCCGCTCCACGGCGTCCAGCGAGCCGGAGGTGACGGCGACGGGCCCGTCCGGCACCCCGTCGGCGTCCAGCCCGGCCCGCGCGAGGCGCGCCAGTCCGGGTTCCACCGGGGAGTGCCCGTAGAGCACCGGCTCCCGGTCGCCGAACCCGGCCGCCGCGGCGAACGCCCCGGCCAGCGGGGGCAGCAGGGCGGGGTCCGGGTTGCCGTCGGACAGGTCCCGCACGCCCTCCGGCGCCTCCACCCGGATGGCGTCGCGCGCCGTGGTGGCCGGCTTGGGCCGCACCCTGCTCCCCCGGCGGCCCGCGGTCTCGATGACCCCGCGCTCCCGCAGCGTCCGGTAGGCGGCCGCGACGGTGTTCGGGTTCACCCCCAGCCGCTCCGCCAACTCCCGTATGGGAGGGAGGAGTCCACCGGGAGGAAGCTCGCCCTCCCCCACCGCGCGCTCGATGCTCGCGGAAATCTCCGCAGCACGCCGTCCACTGATCCGATACTCTCCTAGCACAAACGCAATTATGCACTAGTACAGAGGAGAGCGCCATGCAGGAGGCCCCACCGCCGCAGCCGCGGACCGCCGCCGTCTACCCGCCCACCGGGCGCACCGTCCCCACCCGCTCCCCCGGCCGGGCCGCGTACGACAAGGAACTGGTGCACGCGATACTCGACGAGGGCTACGTCTGCCACCTCGGCTTCGTCCGTGACGGCGCCCCGGTGGTGCTGCCCACGCTGTACGGCCGGATCGGTGAGCGGCTCTACGTGCACGGTTCGACGGGCTCGCGCCCCCTGCGCGCGGCGGGCCGGGCCGGCGACGGCCTCCCGGTCTGCCTGACCGTCACCCACGTCGACGGGCTGGTGCTGGCCCGCTCGGCCTTCCACCACTCGGTCAACTACCGCTCCGTGGTGGTGCACGGCCTCGCGTACGACGTGACCGACCCCGAGGAGAAGCGCCGGGCCCTCGACGCCTTGGTCGACCACGTCGTGCCGGGCCGCGCCGCGGACTCCCGCCCGGCCGACAGGAAGGAGCTGGCCGCCACCGCGGTGATCCGCCTCGACCTCGAGGAGGTCTCCGCCAAGCTCCGCACCGGCGGCGTCAACGACGAGCCCGAGGACCTCGCCCTGCCCCACTGGGCCGGCGTCGTCCCGCTGCGCAAGGGGTACGGCACCCCGCTCGCCGACCCCCGCCTGGCCCCCGGCACCGCGCTGCCCGCCTACCTGGCAGCCCTGTGACGCCGCTCCCGCCCCCGGACCGCGCCCCGCGGCGCCGCCGGGGGACGGGAGCGGCCGGCCGCACACGCCTCCGGGCCGCCCGCGGCCGGCGGTCCGCCGCGCGTCCGGTCCCCGCACGTGCCCACGGCGCCGGGCGCGGACCGGGCCGGCGGCGGACACGGCCGCGGGGCCCTCCCGGTGGGGGGACCCCCTCGGCGTCACACCGGTACCGCCTCCCGCTCCGCACCGCTGGTTCGCGCGGCGCGCGTCTCGCCCACCGCGAGTCCGGCCACCGCGCCGAGCATCAGCAGGGTGCCGGCCAGGGTGGCCGCCGTGAGCCGCTCGCCGAGCAGGGCGACCGCGAGCACCGCCGCGCTCACCGGCTCCAGCAGCATGACCACGGACACCGTGGCCGACCGCACGACGGCCGCGCCGGCGAAGTAGAGGCCGTAGGCGAGCGCCGTGGGAACGGTGGCGACGTACGCCAGGAGCCAGAGGAGCGGACCGGGCGCGTCGGTGGCCGGCACCAGGCCCTCCACCGCGGCGAACGGCAGCAGCAGCACGCTCGTGACGGCGAACGCCCCGATGGTCGTGCCGGAGGCGTCCGTCCCGCCGTCGCGTCCCCACCAGCGGGTGAGCAGCGTCATCGCCGAGTACCCGGCCGCGGACAGCAGCGCGAGCAGGACGCCCCACGGATCCACGGTCGTCCCCCCGCCGCCCAGGACCAGCACGACGAGCCCGACGAGGGCACCGGCGACCGCGGCCAGGCCCCCGCCTCCCAGGCGCTCCCCCAGGGCCGCTCGCGCGCCGAGTGCGATCAGTACGGGTCCGGCGCCGAGGGTGACGACGGTGGCCACGGCGAGCCCCGTGGCGGAGACGGCCGCGAAGTAGGCCGTCTGGAAGACGGCGAGCCCCACTCCGGTGGCCACCGCGCGCAGGACCCGGCGGCCGAGCGGCACGGACGGGGCGGTCCGGCCGCGCGGCAGCAGGAGCCGGGCGGCGGACAGCAGCAGGAGGCCCCCCGCGCAGCGCCAGAAGGACAGGGCGACCGGCCCCATGTCACTGGTCCGGTAGACCAGCGACGCGGCCGCGCCCGCGGTGCCCCAGGCGGCACCGGCGACGATCAGGTAGAGCAGGCCTCGCCCGACGGGCAGGCCCGAGACGGCGTTGGACACGTGTTCTCTCCGCGGATGCGCGCGCCGCGGGCACCCCGGGGCGCGGGAAGGAAGGGACCCCGGGGTCAGGCGATCCGGGCCGGGCGGCGGGGTCCGCGGACTCCGTCTGCGGGCAGCGCCGTCCCGCCCGGCGACACGCCGGGCGGAGGGAGCAAAGGGCCCGCCTCAGGCGGCCGGAGGCGGAAGAACGAGTGCGCGCGCATGCATGATCAGCACCTTAGACGGCCGTTTCCGGTGTGGACAGTTCCCGTTCGGGCCCACCGCCGGCCACCGGCCGGCCGGAGCCCTTCGCCGGTGCCGAGGACTGGGCGATGAAGGCGCCCGCCAGCACGACCGCACCGCCCGCGATCTGCGGCGCCGACAGGTGCTCGCCGAGCAGGACCCAGGCGAGGACGGTGGCGATGACGGCCTCGAGACAGGCCACGACACCCGCGACCTGCGGCGAGAGCCGGCGCACCGAGAGCACGCCGGTGACGTACGCGACGACCGTGGCGACCAGGACGATCCAGGCCAGCAGCACGAGGGCGGCGACCGGGGCGCCGTTCATCTCGGCGCTGCCCGCCAGCACGGACCAGTCCATGGACCAGGGGCGGGCGACGACGGTCAGGACGGCGGCGCCGACGAGCAGGCCGTAGGCGATCACGCCGAGCGGGTCGGGGGCCTCGTCCCCGGCGTCGCTGCCCTGGTCGGACAGGACGAAGTAGCCGACCTGGCAGCAGGCGGCGCCGAGCGCGAGCAGCAGCCCGAGGGCGTCGAAGCCGAGGCCCGCCCACACCTCCACGACACAGGCGAGCCCGCCCACCGCCAGGACCACGCCGACCGCGGCGGCCCGGGTCACCGGACGCCGCTGCACGAACCGCACCCAGCCGAGCACCAGCGCGGGCGCCAGGTACTCGACCAGCAGCGCGACGCCCACGGGGATGCGGGACAGGGCGGCGAAGTAGCAGGCCTGGACACCGGCCACGGCGAACAGCCCGAACCCGGCGAGCAATCCCGGACGGCGGCGCAGCAGCCCCCGGTGGCGCACCGCCAGCGGCAGCATGACGAGCGCCGCGCCCGCCACCCGCAACCACACCACGTGGAGCGGGTCCAGCCCCGCCTCGATCAGCGGCTTGGCCGCGACACCGGATCCCCCGAAGGCCACCGCGGACAGCAGCGCGAGGCCGAGCCCGACGCCTTTGCCACGAGTGCTCCGAGTGCTGACAGAGGTATGCACCGGCACATGATGACAGGCA
This sequence comes from Streptomyces sp. NPDC034670, assembly GCF_055574875.1. Lineage (NCBI taxonomy): Bacteria > Bacillati > Actinomycetota > Actinomycetes > Kitasatosporales > Streptomycetaceae > Streptomyces > Streptomyces sp. NPDC034670. The sequence continues at coordinate 993 of NZ_JBVITR010000011.1, read as the reverse complement.
CCGACAGGAGCGTCACCCCCCATGACACCTGTCTCACCGGGTGGACGGTGCAGCGGTGTCCCCCCGGCCGCGCAACGGCCGCCCCCGGTCGCTCAGTGGGCCGTGTCGCCCTCCTCGGCGGCGTGCCGCCCGGGCCGTGCGCCGTCCTCCCCTCCGGTGCGCGCCGCGAGCCGGTCCAGCAGCCCCGGGAGGTCGACACCCGCGCGCTCGAGCACCTCCACGGCCCGCGCCCGCGGGTCCGCGGCGATCTCCGCGAGCAGATCGGCTCCGCGCGCCGGGTCGTCGCCGCGGCGGGCGGCGCGCTCATGGGCGCGCTCCATGCAGGCCGCGGCGAGCGGCGAGAAGCCCGCCGTCCGCGCGACCTCCGGGACGCCGCCGGAGTCCTCGACGCCGCTCTGCCAGCGCAGGCCGTAGCCGATGCTGCGCTGGACCAGGTAGCCGAGCAGCCGGGCGATGTGCGGGCCCTCGCCGAAGACGGCCCTCACCTCGGCGTCGGACTCCAGGAGCGAGTGCAGCAGGTGGGCGGTGTCGATCTGGCGGTCCCCGTCCCGCACCGCTCTGCGGCGGGCACCGGCGACCACCGCTGCCAGCTCGGTGCCGAGCCTGGCATCGCTGTCCGCGCGGCGGGATCCCCGCTCTCGGGGCTCACGGGCCGACTGCCGGGGGATACGGGGTTGCACGCCTCCACCCCATCAGTCCCGCGGCTCCGGGACATCCCCGGCGGGAAGCATTCGCGCGTCCCACGGGAAGTGGACTCCGCGGGACGCAATCTCCTCCTTGCGGAGGAGATCGGGGCGTTTCGCCCCGAGGGGCGCGCGCCGCCTTGCCATCCGCCCCGTCCCGCCCCACGGACGGTCCGGGACGGCGGGGTGGGGGGGGGGGGGGGGGGGGGGGGGGGGGGTGGGGGGCGGCCGGGGGGGGGCGGGGGGTGGGGGGGGGGGGGGGAGGGGGGGGTGGGGGGGGGGGGGGGGGAGGGGGGGTGCGTTGGGGTAG
>NZ_JBVITR010000010.1:146837-163979 GCF_055574875.1 Streptomyces sp. NPDC034670 | reverse complement strand
CTAAGGGGATAGCGGCGAAGCAGACTGCCCCCGCGCGCCCCCCCCCCCCCCCTCCCTCCGCGACCCCCCTCGGGACCCCCTTCCCCTGCCCCACTTTTCTGGGGGGGGAACGGGAACGCCGGGGGGCCCGGCACCCCCACGGGTGCCGGGCCCCCGGAGCGCGTGCTCCCGGCTCGCGTCCGCCGCTTACTTGATCCTGGTGCCCGTCGAGCGCAGGTGGCGGCAGGCCTCGACCACGCGGGCCGCCATCGACGCCTCGGCCAGCTTGCCCCAGGTGCGCGGGTCGTAGGTCTTCTTGTTGCCGACCTCGCCGTCGACCTTCAGGACGCCGTCGTAGTTCCGGAACACGTGGTCGACGACCGGACGCGTGAAGGCGTACTGGGTGTCGGTGTCGATGTTCATCTTGACCACGCCGTTCTCCAGGGCGGTCAGGATCTCCTGCTCGGAGGAGCCGGAGCCGCCGTGGAAGACGAAGTCGAACGGCGCCTGCTTGCCGAACTTGGCGGCGACGCCCTCGTTCAGCTCCTTCAGCAGCTCGGGACGCAGGACGACGTTGCCCGGCTTGTACACGCCGTGCACGTTGCCGAAGGACGCGGCCAGCAGGTAGCGGCCCTTCTCGCCCAGGCCCAGCGCCTCCGCCGTGCGGATGGCGTCGTCGACCGTGGTGTACAGGGAGTCGTTGATCTCGTGCGAGACGCCGTCCTCCTCGCCGCCGGTCGGGGTGATCTCCACCTCGAGGATGATCTTCGCGGCGCGGGTGCGCTCGAGGAGCTCCTGGGCGACGGCGAGGTTGTCGGCGAGGGTCTCGGCGGAACCGTCCCACATGTGGGACTGGAACAGCGGGTTACGGCCGGCCTTGACGCGCTCCTCGGAGACCGCGAGCAGCGGACGCACGTACCCGTCGAGCTTGTCCTTCGGGCAGTGGTCCGTGTGCAGGGCGATGTTGACGTCGTACTTCTCGGCGACGATGTGCGCGAACTCGGCCAGGGCCACCGCGCCGGTCACCATGTCCTTGTTGTGCTGGCCGCCCAGGAACTCGGCGCCGCCCGTCGAGATCTGGACGATGCCGTCGCTCTCCGCCTCGGCGAAGCCGCGCAGTGCCGCGTGGAGGGTCTGGGACGAGGTGACGTTGATGGCCGGGTAGGCGAACTTCCCCGCCTTCGCCCGGTCCAGCATCTCGTTGTAGACCTCGGGAGTTGCGATGGGCATCTGTCCGCTCCTCTTAGGGGTTGGGGTGCTGCATACGGTCGGCCCTGACCTGGAACCTTGGATGCGACGTCGTTGTCGGGGCCATCTTCCCAGACTCGTCCGGCCGGTCGACGGCGCAGGCCGAGTCGTTATGTCGACGATGCCGGAGGGCCGCCCGGCGGGGCGGGTCAGTCGAGGCCGAGGTCGTCCTTGGAGTACGCGAACAGGTACGGCACCCCGGCGCCCTCCCGGATCTTCTCGGCGGCGCCGGTGGCCCGGTCGACGATGGTCGCGACCGCCACGACCTCGGCGCCGGCCTCGCGCACGGCCTCGACCGCGGTGAGCGGGGAGCCGCCGGTGGTGGAGGTGTCCTCGACGACCAGGACCCGGCGGCCCGCGACGTCCGGGCCCTCCACCCGGCGCTGCAGGCCGTGCGCCTTGGCGGCCTTGCGCACCACGAACGCGTCCAGTCTCCGGCCGCGCGCGGCGGCGGCGTGCAGCATGGCGGCGGCCACCGGGTCGGCGCCCATGGTCAGGCCGCCGACCGCGTCGAAGTCCAGCTCCGCGGTCAGGTCCAGCAGCACCTGGCCGACCAGCGGGGCGGCCTCGCCGTCGAGGGTGACGCGGCGCAGGTCGACGTAGTAGTCGGCCTCCAGGCCGGAGGAGAGGGTCACCCTGCCGTGCACCACGGCCTTGTCCTTGATCTGCTGCAGCAGCGCGCCGCGAACGTCACTCATGCCAGTCAGCTTAAGGGCGGGTCCAGCTCCAGGTGGTCGAGGCCTCCAGCGGCTCCAGGGGGGTGACCAGGCGCGGGTGGGTGTTCAGCCCGTCGGGCGGGCCGGTCTGCGGCTCCACGCACACCGCCTCGCGCTGCTCGTCGTAGACCACGACCCACTCCTCGCGGCTGGTCACCCGCAGCTCCAGCTCCCCCGGCCAGGTGAGGGTGACGTCGACGCCGCCGGGCATGCCGAAGCAGTCGTCCCAGGGGCCGGGCCCCGGGTCGGTCCGGCGGCCGGTGGGCAGGTGGTCCTCGCCGCGCTCCTCCTGCCAGGCGGGCGCGAAGTCCAGGCGGACGTCCGCGCCGCCGAGGGTGCGGTTGAACCAGGGGTGCCAGCCGATCTGCGCCGGGAAGGACGACGCGTACGTCTCCACGCCCATGGTCAGCGTCAGGGAGTCCGCGGTGAGCGCGATCTGCTGGGTGACGCGTCCGGGGTAGGGCCACGGCTCGGTGAGGTCGTACGTGAGCACGGCCTCGTCGGCGCCGGCGCGGGCGACGCGCCAGGCGGCGTCGCGGGCGGTGCCGTGGATGGCGTGCGGCGGGGCGTTGAGCGGCATCTGCTGGACGGTGGCGCCGTCCCGGAACCGCCCGTCGCGGAGCCGTCCGCACCAGGGGACCATCGGGAAGCAGCCGTACCGCTCCCCCTGCCGCAGCAGTTCGACGCCCCCGAGCCGCAGCCCTCCGACCCGGCCGCCGTTGCCCGGCTGCACGGTCACCTCCGCGTCGCCCGCGGTCAGCGTGATGTCTTCGGTACTCACGGTCCCGACCCTACTGGGGCGATCAAGGGGGCCCGGGCTCCGTCCGGCCGGTTCGCGCCGCTCAGTGCCGCCTGCGCAGCGCCCGGACCGCGACGACCACCGAGGCCACTGCGAGCGCCGCCGGGACCGCCCAGCGCAGGGGGCGGCGGGGCGAGACGGTCTGGGGGGCGGGGACGGGCGCGTACCGGCCGCGGGGCGGGGCGTGGTCCACCTCCTCGGCGCTGCGGCCGATCATCGTCCGCCGGGCGTGGGCCGCCTCGGCGACGGTGTCGTCCTCCTCCCCGGCGGCGGGGTCGGGGGAGGGCTCGGGGACCTCCGTGCCGAGGCCGGGGGGAAGGTCCGGGAGGGGCTGTCCGGCGGGCCCGGCGGCGGGTTCCGGGGGCTCGGAGTCCTCCGGGGCCTCCCGGGCCCCCTCGGGCTCCGCGGGTGCGGGGGGCGGCGGGGCGTCGTCCGCGTCCGGGGTGGTCTCGAAGTCGGTGGTGGCCCGCGGTTCGAAGTCCCCCGCCGCCAGGAGTTCCGGCGACTCCGGGCCGGGGGCCGTCCCGGGGGCCTGCGGGCCGGCGTCCGGGCCGGCCGGTTCCGCGGTCCCGTCCCCGGGGGCGCCCGCCCCGTCCCGGTCCGCCGCCACCACGCCCAGGTTCTCCGCGAAACGGCCCAGCAGACGGGCCACCGCCGAGGCCACCGCGTCCGCCGGGAGGTCCGCGATCCGGCCGTCGGCCGTCGCCGTGCCGTCGGCGGTGAGGGAGGTGCCGCCCTCCACCTCCCGCAGGCGCAGCCGCAGCGCCAGCTTCACCGAGCCGGTGCCGCGGCTCTCCGTCGCGTCGCCCTCCACGGCGTAGGAGCCGTCGTCCTGCCCGGACACCCGTACGGAGCCCCGGTAGGTGAGGGAGTGACCGCCGACGCGGATCCGCAGCCGGCCGGCGACGGGGTCCGGGGCACCGGCGTCGTGCTGGAGCCCGGGCACCGCCCGGGCGACCCGTGCGGGGTCGTCCAGCACCGCCCTGAGCCGCTCCACCTCGACCGGAACGAACACCTCGTGCTCCATGGTTGCGGAGCCTACCCAGGGGACGCGGGGCTGTACCCCCGTCGGCGCGAAGTGGCGGCGCGTCGGTGCCGCCCGGCCGCGGGCCGGGTCCGGGGCTCAGCCCGCGTACCGGGGGTGCACCAGCGTGGACGGCGGCAGGCCGGGCACCCGGGTGCGCGCGGCGGCCCGGGCGCCCGCCGCGAGGGAGGCGTCGGTGAGCGTGCGCGGGCGCGGCCCGGACGGGTCCAGGCGCAGGTCCGGGCCGGTGCGGGCGGCCAGCACGAAGCCCCAGTCGCGGGGGACGCGGGCGGTGTCCGCGGGGCCGGGCCCGGCCGGGGGGCCGCTCGCGCGGTACGGGGCGGTGCGCAGGCCGGCCGCGCGCAGGGTCGCCTCCACCGTCCAGAAGTCGCGGGGGCGGGACGCCACCGGACCGCCGTGCACCACGAGCCGCCCGCCGGGCGCCAGGACGCGCCGGACCAGGCCGTAGAACTCCTGCGCGTACAGCTTGGTGCTCGCGGTGTTCCCGGGGGGCGGCAGGTCCGCGACCACCACGTCGTACGCCGCCGGGGGCGCCCCGCGCAGCCGGTCGAAGGGGTCCCCGGCGGTCACGCGCACGCGCGGGTCGTCGAGGGCGCGCTCGTTCAGCGCGGACAGCGCCGGGTCGCTGCGGGCGAGCCGCACCACGTCCGCGTCGGGCCCGACGACGTCGACCCGGTGCACGCCGGGACGGCGCAGCACCTCGCGGACGGCCAGTCCGTCACCGCCGCCGAGGACGAGCACGCGGGCGTGCGGCCCGGCCATCGCGGGGTGCACCAGCGCCTCGTGGTAGCGCCGTTCGCCCCGGCCCCCGGCCCGCAGCCGCCCGTCGAGGTACAGGGCCGGCGGCCGGCCGTCCCGGCCCGTGGTGAGGACGACCTCCTGGGCGTCGGTCCGCAGGGCCACGCGCACGTCCGAGCCGTACAGGGCGTGCCGGGCGGCCCGTTCGAAGTCGTCGGCGAGGACGGCGGCCGAGGCGAGGACGACGAGCACGCAGGCGTTGCCGGCCGCCAGCAGCCGGCGGGCGCGGCGGGTGAGGTCCTGCCGGAAGAGGCCCAGCACCAGCGCGCCGCCGACGACCGCGTTGACGGCACCGGTGATCAGCGCGCCGGTCAACTGGCCGAGGAGCGGCAGGAGGAGGAAGGGGAACGCGAGGCCGCCGACGAGCGCGCCGACGTAGTCCGCGGCGAACAGGTCGGCCACCGCACCGCCCGCGTCCTGCCGGCGGATCCGCTGGATCAGCTCCATCAGCAGCGGGACCTCGGCGCCGATCAGCAGTCCGACGGCGAGGGAGAAGACGACCAGGAGGACGCGCGGGCCCGCCGCCCAGGGGCCGCCCCAGTCGCCGGTCCAGGCGAAGACGGCGTACAGGGCCATCGCGCTGCCCCCGCCGACGAGGGCGAGCACGGCCTCGACGGCGCCGAAGGCGGCCGCCGCGTGCCGGCGCAGCCGTTTCGCGGCCAGGGACCCGATGCCCATGGCGAAGACCATCACGGACAGCACGACGGACGCCTGGGTGACCGAGTCGCCCATCAGGTAGGTGGCCAGCGCGACGAGCTCGAGTTCGTACACGAGCCCGCAGGCCGCGCAGACGAACACGCCCGCGAGGACCAGGAACCGCCCGGTGCCCTGCCGCACGGGCAGCCGCGCGCAGCCGCCCGGGGAGCCGGCTGCGGCGGCCGGCCCGTCGTCGGCCGGCCCGTGCCCGGTCGGTCCGCCTCCGGGCGGGAGGGCACCGGTCGGGGCGGGGGCCTTTGACTCGATCATCCTGCGACGTTACGTTACGCCTCCGGCACGGATCGTCACCCACACGCGTGAAGTTTGTTTACGCCCGCGCCAACCCGGCACGACCGCGGGACCCGCGGGGGGACGCGCTCGCGCCCCCGCGCGTCCCCACCTTCGTCCGGGTCACCACCAGCTGTCCGTCCTGCGGATAGGCGTGCCAGGTCCGCCAGTGGACCTGGCCCTCGTGGCGCTGGGCGAGCAGCGCGGTGAACGCGTGCGGGCTGCCGGGGAAGACCCCGACGAGGCCCTGCGGGTGGTCGGAGACCAGCGCGAGCAGTTCCTGGGCGCGGCCGGCGAAGGAGCCCGGGGAGAGGGCCTCCACCCGGGCGGCGAACTCGTACTCCCAGTCGTCCACCCGCTTGGCCACGCCCAGCGGAAGGGGCGTACTGCTGCCCGGGAGGCACGCCACCGTCTCCGAGCACAGGCCGCGCTCCTCTTCCAGCAGCACCTGGTGGGACGCGCCGAGGAGCCTCAACTGCATTTTCTTTCCGGCGAGTTCGAGATCGAGGGTGGCCAGCGCCGGGAGCGGCTCGCGCCCCAGGGCCCAGGCGAGGTCGGCCGCGCGTGTGTCGGTGTAGGCGGTGTTCAGGGTCGTGAGCATGGATCGACTCCGCAAGCACGCAAGAAGGGAGATGTGGACCCGGACACCCCGGCCGCTCCGGGGAGTTCGGCCCGTCAGCCCGGTCGGCCGGCCGGAAGAGGGGTTCCGCGAGGGGGGTCCGAGGGCTGCGTGTCGGTAATGAGAGGAAATCATGAACGGACGCGCCGTCACAGCGTTTTTACCCAACTTCATGGGGTTTCCATCCCCCAGGGGACTCCTCAGCTCAACTGTTCAGTCGCGGCGCGCACTTCGCGGCGCCGGAGTGCGCGCCCGGCCGCACCGGCCCGTTCGCCCGACCGGAACCGGAAGGCCGTCCGCCGCTCAACGGCACAGCGGGGCCCGCCCAGGCGCGGACCCCGCTGTCGCGGATGCGTGCCCCCCGAAGGGGAGGCGGGCTGCCCCGTGTCAGCCGCCTCCGCCGCATCCGCCGCCGCCCCCGCAGGACGACCCGCCTCCGCAGGACGAGCCGCCCCCGCCGCAGGACGACCCGCTGCTGGAACCGCCGTCGAACGACGAGCCGCAGGACGCGGCGACGGCCCCGCCGCCCGCCCACCAGCTCCCGTCGCTGCCGCCGCCGTCGTGCCGGCCCCCGGACCCCCCGGAGCGCCGACCGCCCGCCCGCCGGCTCCGGGCCGGCCGGCCCGAGGCCCTGCGCACCCCGGACACGACCATCGCGACGAACCCCGCGCAGACCAGCGCGAGGAGCAGCGCAAGGAACAGAGCCACGACGATGCCGATGTCCATGGCGCCGCCCTCCCTTCCATCCCCCGTGATCCCCCGAAGCAGCCCCCCGTGGGTGCCCCGCTCACGGGTGTGACCGGGAGATGCCCTCCGCCCGCGCGGCCCAAAGCGGAGTTGAGGAAGTCCAGAGCTTCGGCGCAGGATGGCCGGCATGACCTCCAGCCCGCGCCCCCTCCTGAACCGCCGGCTCGCCGAGTTCGGGACCACGGTCTTCGCCGAGATGTCCGCCCTGGCCCTGCGCACCGGGGCCATCAACCTGGGCCAGGGCTTCCCCGACACCGACGGCCCCGAGGAGGTCAGGGAGGCCGCCGTACGGGCGCTGCGGGACGGCCGCGGCAACCAGTACCCGCCGGGCCCGGGCGTCCCCGAGCTGCGCACCGCCGTCGCCGCGCACCAGCGGCGCCGCTACGGGCTGTCCTTCGACCCCGACACCGAGGTCCTGGTCACCGCCGGCGCCACCGAGGCGATCGCCGCCGCCCTGCTCGCCCTGGTGGAGCCCGGCGACGAGGTGGTCGCCCTGGAGCCGTACTACGACTCCTACGCGGCCTGCGTCGCCCTGGCGGGCGGCCGGCGCGTGCCGGTCACCCTGCGCCCGCGGGACGGCCGCTTCCGGCTCGACCTGGACGAACTGCGCGACGCCGTCACCGACCGCACCCGGCTGCTGCTGATCAACACCCCGCACAACCCGACCGGCACCGTCCTGACCCGCGAGGAGCTGGCGGCGATCGCCGCCCTGGCCGTGGAGCGCGACCTGCTGGTGGTCACCGACGAGGTCTACGAGCACCTGGTCTACGACGACGCCGAGCACGTGCCGCTGGCGACCTTCCCCGGGATGCGGGAGCGCACGGTGACCATCTCCAGCGCGGGCAAGACCTTCTCGTTCACCGGCTGGAAGGTCGGCTGGGTGACGGCCTCGCCGGAGCTGGTGACGGCGGTCCGCTCCGCCAAGCAGTACCTGACGTACGTCTCCGCGGGCCCGTTCCAGTACGCGGTCGCCGAGGCGCTCGCGCTGCCCGAGTCGTACTTCACCGGGTTCCGGGACGACCTGCGGGCCAAGCGGGACGTGCTGGCGGCGGGCCTGGAGGAGGCGGGCCTCACCGTCTACCGGCCCGCGGGCACGTACTTCGTCACCGCCGACATCCGGCCCCTGGGCGAGAGCGACGGCGTCGCCTTCTGCCGGGCCCTGCCCGAGCGCGCGGGCGTCGTCGCCATCCCCACGGCGGTCTTCTACGACCACCGGGAGGCGGGCGCCCCCTTCGTCCGCTTCGCGTTCTGCAAGAAGGTCGACACCCTCCTCGAGGCCGTCGACCGCCTGCGGCGCCTGACGCCCTGAGCTCCGGGCCCTTCCGGGGCAGGCAAGGGAGAGCGAACGGACCATCGAGAAGAGCGGCACGCGCCCCTGCCCTCGTCTCGAACGAACGGTGGGACTTCCCGTACGGGAAGTCCCACCAGGGGTGAGGGGCGGCGAGGGAGCACTCGGGACCGGCCCGGAAAGTTCCCACGCTCGACTTCCGGTCGTGTGCGTCAACTCGAGATGGACGCGTTGCTCGACCAGAACGTCGACCGCACGTTCGGTGCCGGCAGCTCCTGCCCCGAGTAGTCGGGGCCGTTCGGTCTGCTGGTCGGCTGAGAAACCTCGGACTTCTCCACACACGGGGTGGTGACGCTCAGGTGGGCCTGGCCGTTGGGCCCGATCAAGACTTCGAGCTGGAAGCCGTCCTGTGTCTTGAAGTGGGCCGCGAGCCCGTTCGGGCTCGTGGCGACGAGCTCGTAGCCCTTGCTCTTCCAGTGACGTTCCAGCACGCCGAGGAAGCTGCCACGCCGCTCGGCGGAAATGATCGTCATGACGGAACGATCGCGGTCCACATAACAGTCACCCGGCATGGAGTACCTGTGTGTCCACTCGACGGGAGGCTTGATGGCCGCAAACGCCTCGTCCAGGATCTTGTCCGCCCTGTCGGCGGCTTCTTGCAGGTTCATCTTCGACTGACTTTCCTTGCTTGAGGGTGCAGAACCCGTCGTGCCGCATCCGACAAGAAGCAGTGCCAGTACTGCGGATACTGCAATCCTTTCCCTCATCGCGGCGTCTCCCTTATAACGTATTCCGGATACCCCGCGACAATGGCAGCGATGTTTTGCGCAGAGATCTTGTCCTTCCCTTCCTCCGGAGAGAAGTAATTACTGTGGGCTTCGATATCGAATTTCGAACCCAGAACGTCCGGGAAAGACGGTTGAACAAGCTCCGGCCCGGGCAGGGTCTCGAATCTGTTGGCGCCGAACGCTTTGCTTGCAGGATCCTTGCCGAACCAGATGTCGTCGTCACCCTGGTCAGCGACCTCTCCTCCGAGGTATGCGCCAGGCGGCCCTCCTCCGAAGAATCCCATGGTCCCTGCCACAGCTTCCTTCGGTGAAGGAAGCTTGGTGACGATGTCGTTCTCCGCCGCGCCCACCCAGACGTGACTCTTGTCCACACCCAGATCCTCCGCCCTGTCGACGCCGACGCCGGGACTGCCGACGAGAATGATGTCGTCAACGCCCGGAATCCCTCCCTCCTCCTGCGTGGCTCCCCCTACCAGCCGAGAACCGTAGGAATGCCCGATGGCGGTGATGTGAGGATCGGCATTCTCATTGGTTGCCGAAATTCCACTCATGAAGCTGTTGTATGCGGGAGCACCGCGCTCGGCATCACCCGCAGTCATCACATCGATCGATTGAGGCGCATCGTAGCCGAGCCATACTATCGACGATGAGGACGTATCGAACTTCTGGGCCTCCGCAGCCGTGTGGAAGGCGCGCTTCACCGTACCATCGGCAAATTCGGAGTCGAGTTTGGTGCCCAGGCCAGGCACATAAGCTGAGACGTTCTTTGAGGTGTCAGGGTTCCCGTAGGCAACGATCGCCCTGCCGTTCCCTTCAAGACCGACCCCTAGGAGGAACATGGGCGGCTGACTTACCGCATTGAGCTTGCTCTGGATCCCTTTCAGCCCTTCGAGTTTTTCTTTGGATGCCTCGTCGTGTCGGCCCTCCAACTGCGCGATGAGGAGGTGGATGTTCTCCCGGTTCGCCTCGTCCCGGACCGTGGAGGGAACCCCGTCCAAATTGCCGATGACTTCCGGGAAGGCCGTTTTGTACTCCTCACGCTCCTCGTTGCTGAGGCTGTCCCACCACTCCTTGCGCTCGGCGGGCGACTTGTCCAATGGGATGTGATCCTGAAGGTATTCGCTGGCCGCTGAACTCACCGCATCGACATCGGATGCCACGTCCGCCCATGTCTTGGCGTCGACGTTCAGTCCCGGCGCCGCCTTGAGCTTGTTCAGCGCCTTGCTGTACCGGTCGTCGATCTCCTGAGCTTCCCGTACGGCGTGGGCGATGCGGTCGGCGATGTCCACAGCTTTGGCGTGGTGCGGGTTCGGGTTCTTGAGCTGAGGGCTGTTCGGTACCAGCCCCGGTGGTTGAAACCCTGTGTTGTTGCCCGTGATCAGACCATTGTTACCCAGGACGGTGCCGCCGGGGATCGGCTCACCGGTGAGCTCGTTCTTACCGCCGGCGGGATACGTGATGGTGCCGTCTTCGTTGACGGTGTATGCCAGCGCGGCCGCATCGTCCAGTGCCTCGGTCAGGCGCCGCTTGGGAGCGGCGATCTCGGACGAGAAGCCGTCAAGAGCTCCGGTAATCAGGCCGCACTCGACCTGGATGTAGTGGAAGTTCTCCGACAGTTTCCGCAGTTGCTTGAGCGCCGCGTCCGCGGCCTCACCCTCATTGGCCTTCCGCATGGCCACGGTGATCTGCTTGTCGATGCGGTCCCTGCCCGCGTCGGCCATACTGCTGATCGCGCGGTACCCGTCCGCCGCCTCCGCGTATTCGGTCGGTTCGAGGGCCTTGAGCGTCAAGTGGTCCATGTGCTCGGATCACCGCCCCTTGGCCTGGCCGTCGACGGGCGTGTCCTCGTAGTACTCGGTCTTCAGCTTGGCAATCTCGGCCTCGATGGCCTCATCGGTCCGCAGTTGGTCGCTGCCCGCTTTCTCCAGTACGCCGGCAAGCCCGTCGCACACCTCGCCCACGTCCTTGACGTAGCGCTTCCAGGAGTCGTAGACGCTTTGCTGGGCCGCTGCGGTCAGGCACCCGGACCCCTTCCCGAGTCCCGTCTGACCCGACTCCGCCCTCGCCCATGCCTTGCCGAGGTCCTCCCGCAATGACCCGACGCTTTCCCCCGCCTTGGTCCACGCCGCCTTGTCGGACCTCAGCCTGTCGGCGCCGCCACCGCCACCGGAACTGGTGCCGCCTTGGTCGGCGGGCAGTTGATTGAGCTGCATCTGCGTGGTGTGCTGCTCGGCCGCTGCTGCCTTCAGCCGTTCCCACTCCTCCCACGCCATGCGCGGCTCCTCCCCGTATTCGTCCTGTGCCGACGAGCAGATACAGACCAGTGATGTCAACGCTGCGGTGACCGGGACGTACCGTAATTCCTCCGCACCACGTGCCCCATCCGTATCGGCCACCATGGCGTCTGAGTAGCTGTACTCAGACTGAACCCGGTCCTCGACATCCGGCTCCTGGGCGAGAGCGACGGCGTCGCCTTCTGCCGGGCCCTGCCCGAGCGCGCGGGCGTCGTCGCCATCCCCACGGCGGTCTTCTACGACCACCGGGAGGCGGGCGCCCCCTTCGTCCGCTTCGCGTTCTGCAAGAAGGTCGACACCCTCCTCGAGGCCGTCGACCGCCTGCGGCGCCTGACGCCCTGAGCTCCGGGCCCTTCCGGGGCAGGCAAGGGAGAGCGAACGGACCATCGAGAAGAGCGGCACGCGCCCGTGCCCTCGTCTCGAACGAACGGTGGGACTTCCCGTACGGGAAGTCCCACCAGGGGTGAGGGGCGGCGAGGGAGCACTCGGGACCGGCCCGGAAAGTCTCACCGCCCGGCTTCCGGATGTGTGCGTCAACACGGTCCGGGACCAGGCCCGGGCCGTCACCGCACCCTCACGGCCAGGTGCGCTCGATGCGGTCGCGTCGCACCGCGCAGGCCGCGGGGCCACCCCTGGCCACGGTCCTCGCACCGTCGCACATCGAGTCTCCCGTCCGGGGAGCGATCGCACACCCGCCCGTCTGCTCAGCCGGCCGCACGAAGAAGATCCCCGACGAGGTGGCCCCGGCAGTCGCGGCAGTGTCCGGGTTCGGGGAACGGAAGGCGCGCTCGCAGCCGTCGCAGGTCTGGAGGGGTGGTACGGCCGGGCGGTCGGGGAGGGGCGGGAGCGGATCCGGGGGCGGTGCGGGCAGCGGGGTCTCCCGGAGGCGGAAGGCGAGGATGCCCGCCGGGCGGGTCAGGAGGCGGTCGGGGAGTCCCGCCGTGAGGAGTGCGGTGATCCGGGAGGGGCGAGGCCGACCGTCAGCCGTGCGGTGACGGCGGGTGCCAGGCGCACGGCCTCGCGCTCGGACAGGACGAGCCGGGGATCGACGCGGCGCAGCGAGGCCAGGACGGCGACCGCCCGCGGGTCGGCGTCGGCGAGCACGGTCGGCTCCTCCGGCTGGGGCGGGGCGGGGGCGGGCGCCGCGGCCGGTGAGGACGTGGTGCGCTCGGCTGCGGGCGGCTCGCGGGGCCGGGGCGGTTTCGGCGGTCCCGGTGGCCCGTCCGGGTCCGGCCGCGGGGTGCCGCCGAGCGTTCGACCGACTCACCCGCCTGGAGACCGTCCTCGACGAGTCCGTGCCGGACCGGCGGCCCGGGTACGTCTGCTTCGACCGCGACAACGTCCGCACCGCGCTGCACCGCGGGAACGGCGTGGAGACCTGCGGCCTGCCGAGCCCGGACAACGTCCTGGTCATGGGGGAGCGCGCCCAGGGCTCCGACGCGCTGAGCCACCTCTTCGGCCAGGCGCTCGTCGCCGTGCAGACGCTGCGGAACTCCCCGGAGGGGAGGGAACGGTTCACCGAGAAGGTGGCCGCGCCCGGAAGGGGAACGGCCTGCCGGAAGGCTTCCGGCCCTCGAAGGTCGTCTTCGCGATCCTGCTGAAGGACGGCACCGGCCTCACCGCCGACACCCTGTTCCCCTTCTCGCAGGTCACCCTGGTGCAGACGGCCAGGACGCTCGAAGCGTGGGGTGTCCGGGCCGAGGTCGTCGGCATCGCCTCCACTGCGCCGGACGGCGCCTCGGCGGGCATCCGTCGGTTGGTGGCGTAGCCGCCGCGCACCGCGACCTCGTACAACGGCCGAAGGGCGCGAAGACCCCCTGAACGCGGGGAGCCCGGCCCCGGCAACCGGCCGTGACGGCCGGTGTCCGGGCCGGGCTCTCCCCGCGGACGGCGCTGACCCGGCCGGCGCTCACCCGGCCGGTACCCGCCGCCCGCCGTGTTCGGCGGTGGCCGCCGGGACGGCTACTCGTCGTCCTCGGGCTTGTCCGCTTCGTTGATCTCCTTCTCCAGGCCGAGCTGCTCGACGAGCCACTTGTCGAACTCGATGGCGGCCCGCACCCAGCTGACCGTCGACGAGACGAAGTGCTCCAGGCTGACGCCCATGCCGATCAGCGTCTGGGCCTCACCGATGAGACGGACGGTGCCGTCGTCGTGGGTGTGGGTGTAGACCTTGGGCCACAGGGTGCGCCGGTTCCAGTCGTCGATGGACTCCAGCAGCTGCGGCTTCTCCTCGATGCGGTGCGGACGGTCGTAGAACGTCCGCACGGAGAAGATCTGCTGCTCACCCTCCCCGCGGAACATGAAGTAGGTGCGGAACTGCTCCCACGGCGCCGCGAGGTCGCCCTCGTCGTCGACGACGTACTTGAGCTCCATCTGGTCGAGGAGCTGCTTCACAAGGTCCTGATCCGGGACGACGGGGCCCGCCGGTCCTTGGGGCTGCGGCTCGGGCTGGCCCCCGAAATTCGGAATCGAGGACGGGTCGATGCTCACCGTGATTTTCCCTTCGTGCGGATCCCGCCATCCTCCCTCATCCGGGGAGGGGGGTGGCAAGCCCCGACGGGCCTGTCGGCCCTCGGCTGACTCGATCCGGTCATTCGGCGGGTACCCCCGAAGGGGCGGGCCCACCGTCCGCGCGGGACGGCGGGCCCGGGATCTTTCTCCGGCGTTCCGGTCGCTCAGAGCGTCTTGCCGGTCGCCGGCCCCACCAGCAGGCCCTCGCCGAAGCGGTCCACGCGGACCGTGTCGCCGTCCTTGATCTCGCCGGAGAGGATCTCCTTGGCGAGCCGGTCGCCGATGGCGGTCTGGACCAGACGGCGCAGCGGGCGGGCGCCGTAGGCCGGGTCCAGGCCCTCCTCCGCCAGCCAGGCCAGGGCGTCCTCGGTGACGTCCAGGGTGAGCCGGCGCTCGGCGAGCCGCCGGGCCAGGCCGGCGATCTGGAGCTTCGCGATGCGCTCCAGCTCGGGCTTGGTCAGCGCGGAGAAGACCACCAGGTCGTCGAGGCGGTTGAGGAACTCCGGCTTGAAGGAGGACCGGACCACCTCCAGCACCTGTTCCTTCTTCTCCGCCTCGGTGGTCACCGGGTCGATCAGGTACTGGCTGCCCAGGTTGGAGGTGAGGACCAGGATGGTGTTGCGGAAGTCGACGGTGCGGCCCTGGCCGTCGGTGAGCCGGCCGTCGTCCAGCACCTGGAGCAGGATGTCGAAGACCTCGGGGTGGGCCTTCTCCACCTCGTCGAGCAGCACCACGCTGTACGGCCGCCGGCGCACCGCCTCGGTGAGCTGGCCGCCCTCCTCGTAGCCGACGTAGCCGGGCGGGGCGCCGACCAGGCGGGCCACGCTGTGCTTCTCGCTGTACTCCGACATGTCGATGCGGACCATGGCCCGCTCGTCGTCGAAGAGGAAGTCGGCGAGCGCCTTGGCGAGTTCGGTCTTGCCGACGCCGGTGGGACCGAGGAAGAGGAAGGAGCCGGTGGGACGGTCGGGGTCGGCGACGCCGGCCCGGGAGCGCCGTACCGCGTCGGAGACCGCCCGGACGGCCTCGCTCTGGCCGATGAGCCGCTTGCCGAGCTCGTCCTCCATGCGCAGCAGCTTCTGCGTCTCGCCCTCCAGCAGGCGGCCGGCGGGGATGCCGGTCCAGGAGGCGACGACGTCGGCGATGTCGTCGGGACCGACCTCCTCCTTGACCATGGTGTCCCGGGCGGCCTCCTCCTCGGCCTCGGAGGCGGCCTCGAGGTCGCGCTCCAGGGCCGGGATCTCGCCGTAGAGGAGCTTGGAGGCGGTGTCGAAGTCGCCGTCGCGCTGGGCGCGCTCGGCCTGGCCGCGCAGGTCGTCGAGCTTCTCCTTGAGCTCGCCGACGCGGTTGAGGGACTGCTTCTCCTTCTCCCAGCGGGCGGTGAGGCCGCGCAGCTCCTCCTCCTTGTCGGCGAGGTCGCGGCGCAGCTTCTCCAGGCGCTCGCGCGAGGCGGGGTCGGTCTCCTTGGCGAGCGCCAGCTCCTCCATCCGCAGCCGGTCGACGGCGCGCTGGAGCTCGTCGATCTCGACCGGGGACGAGTCGATCTCCATGCGGAGCCGGGAGGCGGCCTCGTCGACGAGGTCGATGGCCTTGTCCGGCAGGAAGCGGGAGGTGATGTAGCGGTCGGAGAGGGCGGCCGCCGCCACCAGCGCGCTGTCGGCGATCTGGACCTTGTGGTGGGCCTCGTAGCGGCCCTTGAGCCCGCGCAGGATGGCGATGGAGTCCTCGACGGTCGGCTCGGCGACCAGCACCTGCTGGAAGCGCCGCTCCAGGGCCGGGTCCTTCTCGATCCGCTCGCGGTACTCGTCCAGGGTGGTGGCGCCGACCATGCGCAGCTCGCCGCGGGCGAGCATGGGCTTGAGCATGTTGCCGGCGTCCATGGCGGAGTCGCCGCCGGCGCCCGCGCCGACGACCGTGTGCAGCTCGTCGATGAAGGTGATGACCTGCCCGTCGGAGTCCTTGATCTCGGCGAGGACGGTCTTCAGCCGCTCCTCGAACTCGCCGCGGTACTTGGCTCCGGCGACCATCGCGCCCAGGTCGAGCGCGACGAGCCGCTTGTCCTTCAGCGACTCGGGCACGTCGCCCTTGACGATCCGCTGGGCGAGCCCCTCGACGACGGCGGTCTTGCCGACGCCGGGCTCGCCGATGAGGACGGGGTTGTTCTTGGTGCGGCGGCTCAGCACCTGGACGACCCGCCGGATCTCCTGGTCCCGTCCGATGACGGGGTCGAGCCTGCCCTCGCGGGCGGCGGCGGTGAGGTCGGTGCCGAACTTCTCCAGGGCCTTGTACTGACCCTCGGGGTCGGCGGTGGTCACCCGGCGTGCTCCTCTCGCCTTCTGGAAGGCGTCCTGCAGCTTCTTCGCGGTCGCGCCCTGGCGGGCCAGCACCTCGCCGGCGGCCCCGCCCTTGGCGGCGATGCCGATGAGGAGGTGCTCGGTGGAGAGGTACTCGTCGCCCAGGTCGCGGGCGCGGGCCTGGGCGTCCGCGACGACGGCGAGCAGCTCGCGGTTCGGCTGGGGCGGCGCGACGGTGGACCCGGTCACGCTCGGCAGCCCGGCGAGGACGCGTTCGGCTCCGGAGCGTACGGCCGCCTGGTCGGCGTCGACCGCGGCGAGCAGGTCCGTGATGTTCTCGTTGTCCTGGCCCTGGAGCAGGGCCAGCAGCAGATGCGCGGGGGTGAGGTCGGGGTGCCCGTCGGTCACGGCCCGGTTGCCGGCGGCGCCCAGCGCGTCCCGGCTCCGGTTGGTCAGCTCGGCGTCCACGTTCGCGTTCTCCTCCTTGCGACGACCCTTCAGCGCCCTTCGTGGCTGACTCGGTCAACGTCCACAAACTTGAGTCTATTCCACTCAAGGAGGTGGACGGGAGGGCCGAACGGTCGAGTTTTCGGGCCGTGACCGCCGCACACCGGGGTCACGGCCCCCACGTACCCGGGGCACGGCCGCCCCGCACCCGGTGGATACGGACGGCCCCCGGGGCGCGCTCACCCCGCGCGAGGACAGGAAGGAGGGCGCGAGGAGACAGGGAAGGGCAGGGAGGGGCTGGAAGGGGCCGCGGCCGGGGCGACAAGGGGGCCGGAAGGGGCGGCAAGGGGCCAGGAGAGGCCGGAAAGAGCCAAGAAGGGCCGGAAGAGGCCGGAGGGGACCGGAAAGGAGAATCGCACCGCCGCACGGTTCATTACCGGCCATCACGAAAGCAGGTCGCTGTCCCGAAATATCCCCGCAAACTGCAGCGGGGGGGGGGGGGGGGGGGGGGGGGGGGGGGGGGGGGGGGGGGGGAGAACACGAAAGGCCGCTCCAGAGGAGGGGAGCGGGTCGGAGAACTCGGGG
>NZ_JBVITR010000010.1:11110-146827 GCF_055574875.1 Streptomyces sp. NPDC034670 | reverse complement strand
TCCCCCCCCACCCCCCCCCCCCCCCCCCCCACCCCCCCCCCCCCCCCCCCCCCCCCCCCCCCCCCCGCTGCGGGGGGAAGCACCTGAGCGATCTGTTACGACGGGGGAATCGCGTCAGGCACTGCGGGGGGTGGCCGAGATGGTCCGGGGGGCAGGGGAGTCGGACTCCACCTGCCGGTGGTCCCGCTGGTCCAGGTTCACGAAGATCATGCCGTACCGGATGGCGCACCGCACGGGCCGCGGCGCCCCACGAGGACGCCGCAGGCACCGGAACGCCCGTACGTCGCCGTCCTCGTCCCGGGTGACGACGACCGGCTCACCGAAGACGGTCACCATCAACGAGTCACCGCTGTGGGGGATGGCGGTGACCAGGTCGATGAAGTGCCATCCGGACCGGTAGGCGGTGGCCATTTCCCTGCGGAAGGAGCGATCGTCCGGTGGAGTAGTCATGGTCAGGCCCACACACTGTCGTCCGTGCGCGCGGGACCCGCGGCCCACACGCTGTCACCCTGGACCGCGTCCTGCGCGCCGATCGGCGCGATGATCGGCGGCCACGTGCTGTCCGCCCGGACGTCTCCCTCCGTCTCGGACAGGCCGCCCAGCACCCCGAAGGCCACACCGACGGAGAAGGCGGCGACAAGCACCGAGCGAAGCATTCTCTTACCCATAGTCGGCTTCGTCCTCACTTGAAGGTCCCCTCTTCCCCCGTCGCATACGACGATGGCTCATTCGGGCACGTCATGGCCACACGATCGGTGCATCATGTTCCTGCATGTTCAGGACCCTGGGGGGTGGAGATTTGGCAACAAAACGGACTAAGGCGACGCATCCCCATGCGGTGACTGAGCTGTGCGAGGAGGGGGCGCGCCTGTACGCGAATGCCCTCCGCGCGGGACGTATCACCCGCGCGGACGTGGAACCGGCGCCCTGCTTGATGGAGTTCGCCCTCCTTCACCCGGATCCCGACGATCCGCAGTGGTTGCGTCCGGTCCTCCCGTCGCTCGCCCTGGCCCAGCGGCTCGGCCCCCTGGAGCGGGAGATAACCGAGCGCAGGCGGCTGTCGATAGAACTTGCCGACACTTTCGAGCCGTTCATGGCCCTCAGCGCCCAGGAGATCGCACCCACCCACTCGATCACGGTGCTCGAGGGCAACGACCGCATCAACAGCGCGCTGGACCTCGCCACCGCCCAGTGCCGGACCGAGATGCTCACGGTCCAGCCGAGCGGCCACCGGCCCGAACGCAGCCTCCTGCAGGGGCTCGAGCGCGACCGGCCGCTCATCGAGCGCGGCGTGCGCATACGGACCCTCTACCAGCACACCGCCCGGTTCAGCCCGGAGCGCCTGTCCTACGTCGAGCAGTTCACCGACGGCAAGGTGGAGTACCGCACCATCGACGAACTGGTGGAGCGCCTCATCATCTGCGACGAGAGCGTCGCCTTCATCCCCGTGCGCGACGACCGCCAGGTCGCCCTGGAGCTGCGGCACACGGGCCTCGTCCGCTACCTGGTCAAGGTCTTCGAGTTCATGTGGAGCCGCGCGGTCCCGCTGACCGCCGGCGCCCCCTACGAGACCGCCCCCGACGGCATCACCGAGATCCAGCACTCCATCGCCAAACTGCTCGTGGAGGGGCACGTGGACGAGGCCATCGCCCGGCGCCTCGGCATGAACGTCCGCACCTGCCGCGCGCACATCGCCAAACTGGCGTCGGCCCTCGGCAGCGGCAGCCGCGCCCAGCTGGGCTACCTCATCGCCCAGTCGGGGATCCTCGACCAGGAGGGAACGGCCGGGTGACACCGCCGGCGGACCCGGACGCCTCACCGGGCGGTCCGGGATCCCCGGCCGCGCACCGTGAGGGAGGAGCGGGGCGCGCCGTCCAGGCCGGTCTGGGCGATGCGGACGCCCAGCTGGGTGCGGCTGGCCGCGCCCAGCGTCTCCGACAGGCGGGCGATGTGGGCGCGGCAGGTGCGGACGCTGATGCCGAGGCGTTCCGCGATCACCGCGTCCTGGTGGCCCTCGGCCAGCAGCGCCGCGATGGACTGCTCCCGGTGCGAGATGCCCTCGATGCCGGTGTCGGGCAGCGGGGCGGTCAGCGGGATGGCCAGCCGCCACAGGCGCTCGAAGACCGTGCTCAGGTACTCCACCAGCGCCGGGTGCCGCAGCTCCAGCGCCATCGTGCGCTCGGCGTTGGCGGGGATGAAGGCGACCGTGCGGTCGAACAGGATCAGCCGCTCGATCACCTCGTCCAGGGTGCGCGCCTCCACCGCGTCGCCCATCAGCTCCAGGTAGGTGAGCAGCCCCTGCCCGTGCCGGGCCACGTGCGTGTACAGGTCCCGCATCCGCACCCCGCGGCCGCGCAGCGCCGTCGCCCGGTGCAGCCCCTCCGACAGCTCCGCCTCCCGCCGGATGCCGCCGGGCTGGACGGTGAGCACCTCGGTGGTGCAGGCCTGCGTCGCCTCGTCCATCGCCGCCTGGATCCGCGCCAGCCCGTCCAGCACCCGGATCGCCTGGCCCTCCGTCGCCGGGGCGGCCGGGGACACCTGGCGGCCGAGGCCCGCGTACCACTCGAAGGCGGCGACGGCCGAGCCGACCCGGCGCTGGCTCGCGCTGACCTCGTCGTACATCCCGCGCAGCAGCCGGGTCATGACCTCCTGCGGGGCGGTCGGGACCAGCCAGTCCATGTCGTCGGGATCCGGGTGCAGCAGGGCCAGTTCCAGCAGGCAGGGCACCGGCTCCGCGTCCCGGCGCGGCACCCGCCCGCGCCGCACGGCCCGGGAGTACACGCGGTCCCCGGCCTCGCACAGTCGGTCAGCACCGTGTGGATGCTCGTCCGCCCCGTGCCCGGCCATCGCCCGTCCCACCCCCGGTCCGCCTCTTTCCGAAGCGCAACTATGCGCGGCCGGAACCGGCTCCGCAACACGGGTCCTCCCGGTACGGCCACTCGAAACCACCGTCATGCCCGGCTCTTTCCCCGCTTCGGGCCGTGCTGTCGCGACGAACCGACGAGGGTGGCCGAATACCGACGTCGCGACATGACGGCACCGCCGCACCGCCGGTCGGGAGCGGCGGTGCGGCGGTGCGGCGGTGCGGGAACCCGTGGTACGGGGGCCTGCGGGGCGGGAGCCGGCGGGGCGGAAGGGCGGCCCCGCGGGGGTTACTTCAGACCGATCTCGTCGCACGCCGCCTTGTACTGCGGGGTGCAGATGTCCGACACGTCGTAGATCCCGTCGGCGATGACGGTGTCCCGGATGTTCTCCTGGGTCAGCGCGACCACGGGCACGAGCTGCGCCGGGATGTCCTTGTCCGTGGGGCTGTTCACCCGGTCGCGGGTCAGCGCGTCGAACTTGATGTCCCGGCCCTGGACCTTCGCCACGGCCATCTCCGCGGCGGCCTCGGCCTCCTCCGGGTAGGACTTGTACACGCTCATGTACTGCTCGCCGCTGACGATCCGCTGCACCGCCGGCAGTTCCGCGTCCTGACCGGTGATCGGGGGCAGCTCGGTGACGCCGGCGGCCTTGAGCGCCGCGACGATGCCGCCCGCCATGCCGTCGTTGGCGGAGTAGACCGCGGCGATGTTCGACGCGCCGATCGCGTTGATCGCCTCGGTCATGTTGGCCTGGGCGTTCTCCGGCTTCCAGTCCTTGGTGTCGTAGGACTTGGCGATCGTCACCTTGCCCCGGAGCTCGGACAGCGCGCCCGCCTTGAACTGCTTGGCGTTCGGGTCGGTCGACGAGCCGTTCATCATCACGATCTTGTCGGTGACGCTGAGCCCGCTCCCGAGGGACTCCAGCAGCGAACGGCCCTGGACCTCGCCGACCAGCCCGTTGTCGAAGGAGATGTACGCGTCGATCGGCCCCTCGGCCAGCCGGTCGTAGGCGATGACCGGGATGCCCGCTTCCTTGGCCTTCTTCACGCTGCCCGCGATGCCGTGCGCGTCGACCGCGTCCAGCACGATGACGTCGACCTTCTTGTCGATCATCTCCTGCAGCTGGCTCTGCTGCTTGCCGGCGTCCGCCTCGGCGTTGGCGTACTCGACCTTGCCCTGGTTGCTGGTGAGGGACTCCACCTTCTTCTTGAAGATGGGGTAGTCGAACGTCTCGTACCGGGTGTTGGCCTTCTCCGGGAGCAGCAGCCCGACGGTGATGTCGTTCCCCTTGGTCGGGCTGGCGTCCTCGCTGCTCCCTGTCGCGTCGAGCACGCCGCAGCCGGCGAGCATGACGGACATCGAGGTGACGGCCACGGGTATGGCGATACGACGCATGCGGGGGCTCACTTCAGGTGCGTTCCGGACCTGGGCACAACTTTGTGTCCCATGTGACTGAAAAGCCAACGCTTCCGCCACCATCCGAGTCAAGAGTGATCACTTAACGAGATGGACACAACACGGTGAGCCGCACTCGTGAGGGTCCCGCGAACGACCCGCGGGGATCTGATGAATCCGTACACATGCGCTTATCACAGGCGCGCGGGCGCACGACGAGGGTCCGGGGGTTCCCCGAACCCCCGGACCCCGGCCGGTGCTTCCTCTTCCGCGTCAGTCCGCCTGCTGCTGCCGCTTCGGCCGCCACACCACCAGCGCGCTGGTCTGCTGGACCTCCTGGTACGGCACCAGGTCGCGACGGTACGAGGCGTGCACCGCCGCCTCGCGCTGACGCATCGTCGCCGCCGCGCCGTCGAGGGCGTCCTCCAGTTCGGCCACCCGGGCCTGGAGGGCGGTGACTTGGTTCTCCAGTTCGATGATGCGCTTGATTCCGGCCAGATTGATGCCCTCGTCCTGCGACAACTGCTGCACCTGGCGGAGCAGTTCGATGTCGCGGGCCGAGTAGCGGCGGCCCCGGCCGGCGGTGCGGTCCGGTGACACGAGCCCCAGGCGGTCGTACTGGCGCAGCGTCTGCGGGTGCAGGCCGGAGAGCTGGGCCGCCACCGAGATGACGTAGACCGGGGTGTCCTGGGTCAGTTCATACGGATTGCGTCGACGGCCGTCCATCAGTCTCAAGCTCCCTTCGCGGCCTGGAACAGCTCCGCCCGCGGGTCCTCGCCCGCGGTCGCCTCGCGATACGCCTCCAGCGCGTCACGAGCCTTCCCCGTCAGGTCCTTGGGAACACTCACCTCCACGGTGACCAGCAGATCACCGCGGGTGCCGTCCTTGCGGACCGCGCCCTTGCCCCTCGCCCGCATGGTGCGGCCGTTGGGCGTGCCCGGCGGCAGCTTCAGCGTGACCGGGGGGCCGCCCAGCGTCGGGACCCGGATCTCACCGCCGAGGGCCGCCTCGGGGTAGGTGACCGGGACGGTGACGGTGAGGTTGTCGCCCTTGCGGCCGAACACCGGGTGGGTGCCGACGTGCACGACGACGTACAGGTCGCCCGCCGGCCCGCCCCGCTCGCCCGGTGCGCCCTTGCCGCGCAGCCGGATCCGCTGGCCGTCGCTGACGCCCGCGGGGATGCGCACCTGCATGGTCCTGGAGGACTTGGCCCGGCCGCTGCCCCTGCAGACGTCGCAGGGGGTCTCCGCGATCAGGCCGCGGCCCTTGCAGTCGGGGCAGGGGTCGGTGAGCGAGAAGCCCCCGCCGGAGCCCCGCGCCACCTGCCCGGTGCCGACGCAGGTCGGGCACACGCGCGGTGTGCCGTTCTTGTCGCCGGTGCCGGAACAGGCCTTGCAGGGCGCCTGCGAGGACATCCGCAGCGGAACGGTCGCGCCCTCGATCGCCTCGGTGAAGCTGAGGGTGACCTCGGACTCGATGTCCTGGCCGCGGCGGGGCTGGGTACGCGTGGTGCCCGTGCCGCCGCGGTTGAACAGGCCCCCGAAGACGTCACCGAGGCCGCCGCCGAAGCCGCCGCCCGCCTGGCCCCCGGCCTGACCCCCGAAGAGGTCGCCCAGGTCGAAGTTGAAGGAGCCGCCCGCGCCCGGCCCCGGGCGGAAGCCGCCGTTGCCGAAGAGGGCGCGGGCCTCGTCGTACTCCTTGCGCTTCTTGGGGTCGCCGAGGACGTCGTTCGCCTCGGAGATCTCCTTGAACCGCTCCTCCGCCTTGGCGTTCCCCTTGTTGGCGTCCGGGTGGTACTCGCGGGCGAGCTTCCGGTACGCCTTCTTGATCTCGGCCTCGGTGGCGTCCTTGGGGACGCCGAGGACCTTGTAGTAGTCCTTCTCGATGAAGTCCTTGGTGCTCATCCCCGACGTCCCTCCTTCCCTGCGTCAGCTATTACGTCAGCCCTCCTCCGGGCCACCGTTCTCCTTGTCCTCCGCCGCGTCCGCCGGTGCCTCGGCGCCCTCCTCGGCCGGCTTGACCGTCTGCGCACCGGGCTGCGGCTCGGCCACGGCCACCCGCGCGGGGCGGATGGTGCGCTCGCCGATGCGGTACCCCGGCTGCAGAATCGCCACGCACGTCGTCTCGGTGACGTCCGGGGCGTAGGAGTGCAT
Organism: Streptomyces sp. NPDC034670; assembly: GCF_055574875.1. Lineage (NCBI taxonomy): Bacteria > Bacillati > Actinomycetota > Actinomycetes > Kitasatosporales > Streptomycetaceae > Streptomyces > Streptomyces sp. NPDC034670. The sequence continues at coordinate 140,415 of NZ_JBVITR010000010.1, read as the reverse complement.
CAGGGCCTCGTGGATCGTCGGGTCGAAGGGCTCGCCCTCCTTGCCGAACTGCTGCAGGCCCATCTTCGCCACGGTCGTCTCCAGCGACTCGGCGACGGACTTGAACCCGCCGACCAGTTCGCCGTGCTCCCGGGCGCGGCCGATGTCGTCGAGCACGGGCAGGAGTTCGGTCAGGAGGTTCGCGACGGCGATCTCCTTGACCGCGACCCGGTCCCGCTCGACGCGGCGGCGGTAGTTCTGGTACTCGGCCTGGAGGCGCTGGAGGTCCGCCGTGCGCTCGCCCAGCGCGGAGCGCACCTGGTCCAGCTCGGCCACCAGGGCCGCGTTCCGGTCCGCGTCCCCGGCCGGAGCCGCCCCTTCCTCCGGAGAGGAGGAGGGAGCGGTCTTCGGCTCGGCGTCATCGGAGGGAGCGCCGGAGGGGACGTCGGGCTGCTGCGGCGGCGGCTGCGGCTGCTGCTGCTCGTCGAAGCCCGGGGTCTCCTCGGTCACGCCGCACCGTCCTTCCGGTCCTCGTCGACGATCTCGGCATCCACCACATCGTCGTCCGCCCTGGCCTCACCGGCACCGGCGGAGGCGCCGCCGGCCGCCTGGGCGCCCTGGGCGTCGGCGTACATGGCCTGGCCCAGCTTCTGGGAGACGGCCGCGACCTTCTCCGTAGCGGTGCGGATCTCGGCGGTGTCGTCGCCCTTGAGCTTCTCCTTCAGCTCGGCGACGGCGGCCTCGACCTCGGTCTTGATCTCGCCGGGGACCTTGTCCGCGTTGTCGCTGAGGAACTTCTCGGTCTGGTAGACGAGCTGCTCGCCCTGGTTGCGGGACTCGGCGGCCTCGCGGCGCTTGTGGTCCTCCTCCGCGTAGCGCTCGGCCTCCTCGCGCATGCGGTCGACCTCTTCCTTCGGGAGCGAGGAGCCGCCGGTGACGGTCATCTTCTGCTCCTTTCCGGTGCCGAGGTCCTTCGCCGTGACGTGCATGATGCCGTTGGCGTCGATGTCGAAGGAGACCTCGATCTGCGGGACGCCGCGGGGCGCCGGCGGCAGACCGGTCAGCTCGAACATGCCGAGCTTCTTGTTGTACGCCGCGATCTCGCGCTCGCCCTGGTAGACCTGGATCTGCACCGACGGCTGGTTGTCCTCGGCCGTGGTGAAGATCTCCGAGCGCTTCGTCGGGATCGTGGTGTTGCGCTCGATCAGCTTGGTCATGATGCCGCCCTTGGTCTCGATGCCGAGGGACAGCGGGGTGACGTCGAGCAGCAGGACGTCCTTGACCTCGCCCTTGAGGACACCGGCCTGGAGCGCGGCGCCGATGGAGACGACCTCGTCCGGGTTGACGCCCTTGTTGGCCTCCTTGCCGCCGGTCAGCTCCTTGACGAGCTCGGCGACGGCGGGCATGCGGGTGGAGCCGCCGACCAGGACGACGTGGTCGATCTCGCTGACGGAGATGCCGGCGTCCTTGATGACGTTGTTGAACGGCGTCTTGCAGCGCTCCAGCAGGTCCGCGGTCAGCTGCTGGAACTGGGCGCGGGTGAGCTTCTCGTCGAGGTGCAGCGGGCCCTCGGCGGAGGCGGTGATGTAGGGCAGGTTGATCGAGGTCTCGGTGGACGAGGACAGCTCGATCTTCGCCTTCTCGGCGGCCTCGCGCAGACGCTGCAGCGCCATCTTGTCCTTGGCCAGGTCCACGCCGTGCCCGGCCTGGAACTGCTTGACCAGGTAGTCGACGACGCGCTGGTCCCAGTCGTCACCGCCGAGGTTGTTGTCGCCGTTGGTGGCCTTCACCTCGACGACGCCGTCGCCGATCTCCAGCAGGGAGACGTCGAAGGTACCGCCACCGAGGTCGAAGACGAGGATGACCTGCTCGTCCTTGTCGAGGCCGTAGGCCAGCGCGGCGGCCGTCGGCTCGTTGACGATGCGCAGCACGTTCAGGCCGGCGATCTCACCGGCCTCCTTGGTGGCCTGGCGCTCGGCGTCGTTGAAGTAGGCGGGGACGGTGATGACCGCGTCGGTCACCTTCTCGCCCAGGTACGCCTCGGCGTCCCGCTTCAGCTTCTGCAGCACGAAGGCGCTGATCTGCTGCGGGTTGAAGTCCTTGCCGTCGAGGTTGATCTTCCAGTCGGTGCCCATGTGGCGCTTGACCGACCGGATGGTCCTGTCGACGTTGGTCACGGCCTGGCGCTTGGCCACCTCACCGACCAGCACCTCGCCGTTCTTGGCGAAGGCGACGACGGACGGCGTGGTCCTGGCACCCTCGGCGTTGGTGATGACGGTGGGCTCGCCGCCCTCAAGAACGCTGACGACGGAGTTAGTCGTGCCCAGGTCGATGCCGACCGCACGTGCCATTTCGATTCCTCCAACTGACTTGAGTGGAACTGACTCAAGTGTGCCCGAACACCCGGCACAGGGTCAACAGAACTGAGTCACACAGACTCAACTCTTATCCACTTCCCTCGCGCAATCGTTCGCTGACCTGCACGGACGTGGTCGAGGACCGTTGACGCGGCGGTAAAACCGGGGTGACGGGCACCCGCACCAACGCCAGGACGACCACCGTCACCGCCGCGGCCACCGTCCACACCACCGGGCCCGCGGGAGCCCGCCCGGTGTGCGCGCACACCCCGGCGAGCACCCCGCCCAGCGCCCCGGCGCCCAGCAGGACGGGCACCGCGCGCGGGGCCAGTCCGAGCCTACGCAGCCGGTGCCCGAGATGGTCCGGCCCCCCGCACGCCAGGGGCCGCCGGGCCGTCCACCGCGCGAGGGCCACGAGCGCGACGTCGGCGCACACCACGGCGGTCAGCGCGAACAGCACCCCGGCGTCCGCGCCCGTCCCGTGCCCGGCCCGCACCGGCACCGCCGCCGAGGCGAGCACGAACCCCGTGAACAGCGAGCCGCACGCGCCGAGGCCGGCCCGCGCGGGAGGCCAGTTGTGGACGAGGAACCCGGCCAGCGCGGCGGCCAGCACGCCCAGCGGCACCGCGGTCCCGTCCACCGGTCCGGCCGCCGCGCAGACCGCCGCCCCGGACGCGGTCACCACCCCCACCGTGCCGGCCACCCCGTCCGCGTGGTCGAGCCCCCGGAAGGCGGCGGCGAGACCGGCGATCCATCCCACGGCGAGCAGCCCGCCCGGCACCCCGGTCTCCCCGAACGGCACCACCACCGACGCCGCCACGGCCGCACCGGCGGGCGGGACCCACCACTTCAGCCGCCACACGTCCACGGCCAGTCCGAGCGCGCCGACGCAGACCCCGGCGACCAGCAGCGTCCCGACCCCGGCGCCGAGCGGCGCGGCACCCGTCACCTCCCCGGCGGCCGCGACCAGGACGGTCACCGGCACGACGGCCGCTCCCCCGGACAGCGGCACCGCCCGCCGGCGCCTGCGGTCCAGGACACCGAGGCGCCGGGCGGGGAACCGGAGCAGCCCCGTGAGCAGGGCGGCGAGGAGCAGGGCCGAGGTGGTGGCGGCGATCCCGTAGAGCACGGATATAAGTTAGGGGCGTATGTACCGATTGGGCGCGAATAACACGATCGCATCCGAGGCACCGCCTCAGGCGACCCTCAGCGACTCAGATCACCCCGCGCCCGGCTACAGTGCGGCCGGGGATGGGGGTAGTCTCGAACGGACTGCATAAGTTACCGCTTAGTAATTTCGGGGAAGCCCCAAGGAGTCCCCGACGAAACCCCTCGCAGGCCCGAGGAGCCCCCATGCAACTCGCCGCGATCATCGTGTCGCTGGTCCTGACCGTGGTCGGCGTTGCGCTGCTCGCACGCGCGATCGGCCAGTTCGTCCGGTACTTCAAGCTGGGCCAGCCGGTCCCGGCCGGTACCCGGACCGACAACCCCTATCAGCGCAGTGTGACCCTGGTGAAGGAGTTCCTCGGCCACACCCGCATGAACCGGTGGGGCATCGTCGGCATCGCCCACTGGTTCGTGGCCGTCGGCTTCCTGACGCTGCCCCCGACCCTCGCCCAGGCCTTCGGACAGCTCTTCCAGGCCGACTGGACGCTGCCGGTGATCGGCGGGTTCCTGCCGTTCGAGATGTACATCGAGTTCATCGGCGTGATGACGGTCCTGGGCATCGCCGTGCTCATCGCGATCCGGCTGCTCAACCTGCCCACCCGCCCCGGGCGCAAGTCCCGCTTCGCGGGCTCCAAGTCCGGCGAGGCGTACTTCGTCGAGGCCGTCATCCTCACCATCGGCCTCGCCATCTACGTGCTGCGCGGCCTGGAGGGCGCCCTGCACCACGTGGACGGCTACCAGGCGTCGTACTTCGCCTCGTACCCCCTGGTCCTCGCCTTCGACGGGCTGAGCACCACCACGCTGCAGAACCTGGTCTACCTGTTCGCGATGATCAAGATCAGCACCTCGTTCATCTGGATGATCGTGGTCTCGCTGAGGACCAACATGGGCGTGGCCTGGCACCGCTTCCTCGCCTTCCCGAACATCTGGTTCAAGCGCGAGGCGAACGGCTCCACCGCCCTCGGCGCCCTGCAGCCCATGACCTCGGGCGGCAAGCCGATCGACTTCACCGACCCCGGCGACGACGACGTCTTCGGCGTCTCCCAGGTCGAGCAGTTCTCCTGGAAGGGCCTGCTGGACTTCTCCACCTGCACCGAGTGCGGCCGCTGCCAGTCGCAGTGCCCCGCCTGGAACACCGGCAAGCCCCTCTCCCCCAAGCTGCTGATCATGAGCCTGCGCGACCACGCGCACGCCAAGGCCCCCTACCTGCTGGCCGGCGGCGGCAAGACCATGGAGGGCGAGGAGAAGGCCTCCGAGGAGCAGCTGAGGGACGTTCCCGCCGCCGCCCTCGCCGAGGCCGAGCGCCCGCTGATCGGCACCCTCGAGGACAACGGCGTCATCGACCCGGACGTCCTGTGGTCCTGCACCACCTGCGGCGCCTGCGTCGAGCAGTGCCCGGTGGACATCGAGCACGTCGACCACATCGTCGACATGCGCCGCTACCAGGTCATGATCGAGTCGGCGTTCCCGTCCGAGGCGGGCACGATGCTCAAGAACCTGGAGAAGAAGGGCAACCCCTGGGGCCTGGCGAAGAAGCAGCGCCTGGAGTGGCTCAAGGAGGTCGACTTCGAGGTCCCGGTCGTCGGCAAGGACATCGAGGACCTGTCCGAGGTCGAGTACCTGTACTGGGTCGGCTGCGCCGGCGCCCTGGAGGACCGCGCCAAGAAGACCACCAAGGCCTTCGCCGAGCTGCTGCACATCGCGGGCGTCAAGTTCGCGATCATGGGCGGCGACGAGAAGTGCACCGGCGACTCCGCCCGCCGCCTCGGCAACGAGCCCCTGTTCCAGGAGCTCGGCATGGAGAACGTCATGGCGCTGAACGCCGCGTTCGGCGAGGAGATGGACGACGACGGCAAGGTCACCGAGGAGTCCCGCAAGCCGAAGTCGGCCAAGAAGATCGTCGCCACCTGCCCGCACTGCCTCAACACGCTCGGCAACGAGTACCCGCAGCTCGGCGGCGACTACGAGGTCATCCACCACACCCAGCTGCTCCAGCACCTCGTCGACGAGGGCAAGCTGATCCCGGTCACCCCGGTCGAGGGCCTCATCACCTACCACGACCCGTGCTACCTGGGCCGCCACAACAAGATCTACACGCCGCCGCGCGAGATCATCGGCAAGGTCCCGGGCCTGCGCAACGAGGAGATGCACCGCCACAAGGAGCGCGGCTTCTGCTGCGGCGCCGGCGGCGCCCGCATGTGGATGGAGGAGCGGATCGGCAAGCGCATCAACGAGGAGCGCGTCGACGAGGCCCTCGCCCTCAACCCGGACATCGTCTCCACCGCCTGCCCGTTCTGCCTGGTCATGCTGACCGACTCGGTCAACGGCAAGAAGAACGACGGCAAGGCCAAGGAGTCCGTCCAGGTCGTCGACGTGGCCCAGCTGCTGCTGGAGTCCGTCAAGACGCCGGCCGACCCGGCGGGCGAGGCGGAGAGCGAGAGCACCCCCGAGCCCGAACCGGTGAAGTAACCGGCGGAACAGCCGGTGAGCAGCCGGTGAGCAGCCGGTGAGCAGCCGGTGGACCGATCCCCCGGCCTCTCCCGCCCCCAGCGCCCCGTCCCGGCCCCGGCCGGTGACGGGGCGCCGTCGTTCACCGCGGACGCCCCGCCCCCGGGTGACCCGAACGGCCGAACCCTCCCGGCCCCTTCCCCGGGCCCTTCCCGCCCCTTCCCCGGACCCTCCCGGCCCCCGCCCCTTCCGGGGACCCGGACGACGGCACCGGCCCGGGTCCCCCCGCCGTCCGTCCTGCGGAGGGGGCGGGCGGCCCGGGTCCTCCGCAGGACGGACGGCCTCAACCACCCACCCCTTAGGGGATGTCACAGCTCGGCCGCAATGCCGGGCCCGAACCCCGGGGCCCGGCACACGCTCCTCCAGGACCAGGTACGTTCGACAGCGTGGCTGGATTCAGGATCGGACGCGGCCGGGACAACAACGGCGCTCCTCACGCGCGACCGCAACACCCCCCGTACGGACAGCAGACGCCGCCGGGACCGCCGTACGGCTCCCCGCAGGCGCCTCGGCCGTACCCGCCCCAGCAGCCGCCCCACGGCGGAGGCGGCCACGGGGGCGGCAGCCCCTGGCCGCAGGTGAACCGCGGCCCGGGCGGCGGCTACGGAGGCCACCACGGCCCCGGGGCCGGCGGCCACGGCGAGCCCGAGTACTTCGGCGACGGCGGCGCGTACCCTCCCGGCGCCCACGCCCCGCACGACCCCTACGCGGCCAACAACCCGGGCCACACCCAGGCCTTCCAGGTCAGCGAGGACCCCTACCTCCAGGGCGGGCCCCACCCCGCCGACCCGGCCGTCCACGGCCCGATCGGCCCCCGCCTGCGCTGGAAGGACCTGCTGAAGGGCATCGTCACCGCGCCCGACCGCACCTTCCTGCAGATGCGCGACTACACGATGTGGGGCCCCGCCCTCACCGTCACCTTCCTCTACGGCCTGCTCGCGGTCTTCGGATTCGACGGCGCCCGCGAGGAGGCGATCAACGCCACCCTCACCAACGTCATACCGATCGTCCTGATGACGGCCGTGGCCATGGTGATCAGCTTCCTCGTCCTGGGCGCGGTCACCCACACCCTGGCCCGCCAGCTCGGCGGCAACGGAGCCTGGCAGCCCACCGTCGGCCTGTCCATGCTGATCATGTCCATCACGGACGCCCCCCGGCTGATCCTCGCGATGTTCGCGAGCGGCGACGCCACCTTCGTCCAGATCGTCGGCTGGGCCACCTGGGTCGCGGCCGGCGCGCTCCTCACCATGATGGTCAGCCGCTCGCACGACCTGCCCTGGCCGAAGGCGCTGGGCGCGTCCGCGATCCAGCTCCTCGCCCTGCTGTCCCTGGTGAAGCTGGGCACGCTCTGACCCGGGCCGCACGCGAGCGCGCACGGGCACACACGGTGAAGGGGGCTCCCGTCCGGGAGCCCCCTTCACCGTGTCCTGCCGTCCTGCCCTACGCGTCGAGCACCTGCCCCGCCCTCTTCACCACGGGCGGCTGCACGGACCATGGGAAGTTGATCCACTCGTCGGTCCGCTTCCAGACGTACTCGCACTTCACCAGCGACTGCGTCTTCTCGTAGATGACGGCGCTGCGCACCTCCGCGACGGCGTCCAGGCAGAAGTCGCGCACCAGCTTGAGCGTCTTGCCGGTGTCGGCGACGTCGTCCGCGATCAGCACCTTCTTGTCGGTGAAGTCGATGGCGTTGGGCACGGGCGCGAGCATGACCGGCATCTCGAGCGTGGTCCCCACCCCCGTGTAGAACTCGACGTTCACCAGGTGGATGTTCTTGCAGTCGAGCGCGTAGGCGAGCCCGCCGGCGACGAAGACACCGCCGCGCGCGATGCTCAGCACCACGTCCGGCCGGTACCCGTCGTCGGCGATGGCCTGCGCGAGCTCGCGCACCGCCACCCCGAACTGCTCGTAACTCAGGTTCTCCCGCATCCCGCTCACCTCACCCGTACCGCTCACACCTGCGTCCGGTGGAAGTTGAGGTAGGACCGCGAGGCCGTGGGCCCGCGCTGCCCCTGGTACCGGGACCCGTACCGCTCGCTGCCGTACGGGGCCTCGGCGGGCGAGCTGAGCCGGAACATGCACAGCTGGCCGATCTTCATGCCGGGCCACAGCTTGATCGGCAGGGTCGCGAGGTTGCTGAGTTCAAGGGTCACGTGCCCGGAGAACCCGGGGTCGATGAACCCGGCGGTGGAGTGGGTGACGAGCCCGAGTCGTCCCAGCGAGCTCTTCCCCTCCAGCCGGGAGGCGAGGTCGTCGGGCAGCGTGATGACCTCGAACGTGCTGGCCAGCACGAACTCCCCGGGGTGCAGGATGAACGGTTCGTCCCCCTCCGGCTCCACGAGCCGGGTCAGGTCCGACTGCTCGACGGACGGGTCGATGTGGGGGTACCGGTGATTCTCGAACACCCGGAAGAAGCGGTCGAGACGCACGTCGATGCTGGACGGCTGCACCATGGTTTCGTCGAAGGGATCGATGCGCACCCGCCCGGCGTCGATCTCGGCCCGGAGGTCCTTGTCAGAGAGAAGCACGCCCCGAGAATACGCAAGGCGCGCGGACCGGCCACAATCGCCGTCCCGCGCGCCCACGCCCTCAGTCTCTCCCGGTCTCCCGTGCCCCTCGCGCTACCGCTTCTGGAGGGTCACCGGCACGACGCTGCGAAGCCGCGCACAGCGCGGACACCGCAGAAGCCGGCCGGGGCCGAGTCGCTCGGCCTGCTGCATTGGGAACGAGGCGGCGGTGAACACGTGCCCATCGGCACAGCGGACGACGGTGCGCTCCATCAAGTCCCAGAGTCCTTCCCCAAGAGCCGCGTCTGGCTTGCTGCCCTGACGACAAAAGCCACATTACGGGATCAAAGGAACGGCTCTCCAGGCGGCACCCCGCACTCGCCCGACCCCTCTTCCAGCTCCCCACCGTACGCCTCAACTCCTGCCCTCCGCAGCCGCATCCATCCCTGAAACACCATCAGGCCCCCGGGCTTGGACACCGGGGGCCTGGCATGAGGTACAGTGGGCGAGCGTCCGGACGCCGATCAGGTCGGGGTCACGGAAAGTTACGCGGGTGTAGTTTAATGGTAGAACATCAGCTTCCCAAGCTGAGAGCGCGAGTTCGATTCTCGTCACCCGCTCCACGCAAAACCCCCAGGTCAGAGACCCGGGGGTTCTTTGTTGTCCAGACCGGTGAGCGGGTGCCGCACCACAACCGCACCATTAGCCCGCCGACGACTCCTCCCTGTGGTGCGCACGGTCGTCGATGTGGTGCTTCGCACGCTCGGCGCGTACGAGGTCGTCGAGCCCGGCGGCGACCTCCCGCTGCCGCTCCTCGTCGGAGTGCTGGTAGATCAGCGCCGCCTTCTCGGAGGACTGGCCGGCGCGCACCATCGTGTCCCGGAGGGTGGCGCCCGAACGGGTCGACAGGGTGTGCCCGGTGTGGCGGAGGTCGTAGAAGCGGAAGCCGTCCGGGAGACCGGCGACCTCGCGAGCCCGCCGCCACTTCCGCCCGAAGGTCGTACGCCGGAAGGCCGCGCCCTTCTCCCCCACGAAGACCAGCCCGTCCGGGCCCTTCTCGGCGAACCAGTCGAGGTGCCGCCTCACCTCCTTCCGGAGGAAGGCCGGGAGGACGACCACGCGAGCACCCGCATCGGACTTGGTCGGCCCGGGCGCCCGCTTGCCGTTGGTCCGCTCCGGCTCGGCGACCCGTACGCGGATCACGAGGTTGTCGACGTCGACGTCCCGACGGCGGAGGCCGGCCAGTTCCTCCGGCCGCATCGGACCGTAGGCGCCGAGGTAGACCATGAGCCGCCAGCGGATGCCGATCGCGTCGGCGAGCGCGTCGACCTGGGCGACGGTGGCGATGCGCCGTTCCGCCGCCGACTCCTTGCCCGCCCCTTTGATCCGGCACGGGTTGCGCGTGATCAGGTCGTCGTCGACGGCCGTCTCGAGGATGCCCTTGAGGAGGCGGTACGCCTTGGCGACGGTGGTCTTGGCCCGGGTGGTGCGGAGCCGTTCGGCGCGCCACTCACGCACGCGCGGAGCCGTGATCTCGTCCAGGTCGAGCCCGCCGAACGCCGGAAGGATGTGCAGGCGGAGCAGGTGCCGGTACAGATCCTCGGTCCGAACGGCCAGCTCCCGTTCCTCGACCCACTTCTCGGTGTAGACACCGAAGTTGACGGCCCCGGCATCAGGGGCGCGCCAGTCCCCGCGGCTGAGGTCCGCCTCGACCTGGGACAGCCAGATCTCGGCGTCCTTCTTGGTCGCGAAGGTCTCGTCCGCACGGATGCGCTCACCGTCGGGCCCGAGGTACGACGCCGTCCAGCGGCCGGACCGGTACTGCCGCACCGCACCGAAGCGCCGGCGCCTGCCCTTCTTGTTGGCCATCAGGCAGCCCTCCGGAGCCCGGCGCGGCGGGGCCCCACCGGTTCCACGGTGTGGGCGGCGAGGTAGTCACGAACGGCGCTCTCGGGGATGCGGACGTGTCGGCCGACCTTCACGTAGCGGATGCGCCGCTCCTCGATGAGCCGCCGCGGAAAGCGGGCGGTCGTCCCCAGCAGCTCGGCGACCTGGTCCACGGACAGGTAGCGGTCGTTCATGCGGTCGGCTCTCCTTCCGTTCCGGGAGCGGGTTCGAGGGTGGCGGCGAGCCAGCTTTCGGCACTGGAGAGGCCTGTTCCGGCGAAGACCCAGTGCGCGAGGACGAGAGTCGTTTCCTGGCCGGTGTCGACGACCGGAGCTGCTTGGGCGCGGCGCCATGCGGCACGGGCGTCGCGGAGGGCGCCGAGGGTGGTGGAGTAGCGGCGGGACTTGGTGGAGAAGTGGCCGCGGAAGCCGAGCATGTGGGCCCAGGCCCGCAGGCGGAGGTCTGCCAGCTCGGGGCGGGCGCCCAGGGTCCAGGCGGTGCGGATCATGCGTCGGGCGTGTTCGGTGATCCTCGTTTGTGCCAGCTCGGCGAGGAAGCGGAGCGGCCGGTCGAGGGTGCCCGTCGCCGTCTCGGCGCCCTTGGTGGCGTACTTGGCGACGTACGCCGCTACGGCCCGCTCGGTCAGGTCCTGACCGTCGTTGAAGTCGGTGGACCGGATCGTACGGACGTCGAGCTGTCGGCCGAAGACGAAGGTGTGCGGCCGGCCGTCGACCTCCGGGCCGTCGACGCGGACGGCAGCGGCGGCAGCGCGAATGGCGTCGGTCAGCAGCTCGGCCGTCGCCCAGGCCGGAGGCACGGTCTCACCGCCCTCCGGACCGTCGAGGCGGATGACCGCGTGGAAGTGGACGGCGCCCCGCTTCTGGTACTCGGCCACCTTGGCGAAGGAGACCCGGGCATGGTCGCGGAAGGCCCGTTGGGTGAGGCCGGCTCGCTTGGCGACCTCCCGGCGGAGGTAGATCGAGAAGCGTTGCCAGAGGACACCGGCGTGCGCGTTCCACAGCACGGCCGCTTCGTAGTCGTACGTGTCCGGGTCGAGGGGCGTGCCCAGGGCCGGGTCCTGGTCGTCGTGGCGGAGGCCACAGCGGCAGGGGCGACCGCCGGAGGGACGGTTGTGGACCGGGCCGAAGCCGGGGGCGGTGAAGGTGGCGAAGACGCGCGGGTGGGCGGCGATCCGCTCCGGAGTGCCCTTGCCGCCGCGGAGCCCGGCGGTGATCAGGTGGTAGGTGTCGCGACGGTAGGTCTCGGCGCAGGCCGCGCACCGGGTGGCGCGGCGGTTGTTGCAGCGGACGAGGAGTTGACCGGCGGGCAGGGCCGAGGAGTCCAGGTGGTTCAGGACGCGGCCGATCTCGCCGGTCGTCCGGTCCACCGCGTACTCGGTGCGGTGGCCGTCGAGGCGGACGGGGCGGGTGCAGCCGCCCAGGCCGGACAGTTGGCGGGCCAGCTCGGGCAGGGTGCCGAGGGAGGCCAGCAGGGAGAGTTCCGCCAGCGGGGGCGGAGTCTGCCGGGTGATGATGGGAGTTCCTTTCGGCTGTCGTGACGGTTGGGAGGGACGGCCCCGGGGCGGCGGGATGCTTGGCGGCGTTTGCCGCCCCGGCGGCCGGTCAGCGCTGGTGTGCGCCGTTGACGAGCGAGCGCAGGACCACGGCGGCGACGGCCACGGACACGGCCGAGACGGCGACCGCCGCCAGGAGCGCGGTGAGCACGATCCCGACGACGACCACGGCGGCGACGGCGCCGACGCCAAGGCCCACGTACGGGGCGACCGGGCGACCGGCCGAGGGAGCCGGAGCCTGCGTCTGCTGAGGCGTGACGGGCAGCGTCGGCAGAGTCGGGACGTCGGGCAGTTTGGGACGGAACACGGCAGATCTCCTTGTCACTCGTGGGTGCCGTTGACGACGTCGACCCCGGAACGGGTGCCGGACTCGATGGCGGGGGCGAGGAAGGTGTGCGAGAGCCAGAAGCCGAAGAGCGCGATCACGACGGCGACCCAGAGCCGGACGCCGAGGAACTTGATCGCGGCCCAGGCGATGACGCCCAGGACGAAGACGAGCGGCAGCGAGACGGTCACGGAAGCTCCCTCAGCGGACGCGGCAGCGGTGGGTACGGGCGGCCAGTTCGGCGGCGGCGCGGCTGTCGTAGTCCGTGGCGAAGCCGCAGCGCGGGGCCGTGCAGGCGGCGGTGTGCTTCTCGCGGCCCCGGCCGTCGTAGTAGGTGGCAACCTGCACGGGGCCGATGCGGACGACGCGGCGGAAGCGGCGGTTGGTGGTCATCAGGGGGTCTCCTTCGGGTCTTCGCCGGTGAAGTCGGTGACGTGCTCGGCCAGCCAGCGCAAGATCTCGTCGCCCTCGTACTCGTCGGCGGCGAGGATCACGGGCTCGGCGATGAGCACGGCTTCGGTGAGGCGGTTCTGTCGGGTCAGCTCGGCGGCGCGCTTCAGCGCGCGGAGCGTGGACGGTCGCACGGGGAAAGTCCTCCGGGTCAGGTCAGGTGGGTGGAGAGGGCTTCGGCCAGCGGCAGCGGGACGCCGAGCCGGGCGCGAAGGGTCGAGGTGTCGATGGGGGTGCCGGTCCGGGTGCGGTGTTCGTCGGCGACCTTGCGCGCGAGCGTGATGAGTGCCGGCGGGACCGGGGGCGTGGAGAGCGGAGCCGGTTCCGGCTCCGCAGCGGGCAACTCGGGCGCAGACGCAGGTGCTTCGGGTGTGATGGCCTTCGAGGCCGACTCGCGTTCCCTCGTCAAGGTGCCCGCGGTTGCTCCGTGGGCGAGCAGCGTCCCGCCGAGGAAGGCGATCGCGGGCCATCCGGCGACGAGGATGCGCAGCCAGTCCGGTACGTCGTTCAGGTCGAGGAGTCCGGCCGTGGCGATGTTGGCACCGAGCGAGGCGGTCAGTGCGATGAGGAACCAGCACCACCCGGCCGCTTTCGCCTCACCGGAGCGCAGCCGCCGCCAGGCCGCGACCAGCAGCAGGTCGACGGAGACCGGGTAGGCCCACGCCTTCCAGCCGCCCTGCCCGGCGGCCAGCGCCAGATCATGCAGGTGGGCGAAGGACAGCGCGGCGGCGATCAGTGCTTGGACGAGTACGGCGTCGATGCGGACGGGCAGGACACGCACGGCGCAGCTCCTTCCGGTTCCGGGCATGGAGGGGTAGGGACGTGGCACGGGGCGGCCGTGCCGGCCGTGGGAGTGGGTGCGCTTATTCAGTGACCGGGCGGGCCGTGGCTACGGGCCTGGACGCCTCTACCGGCACCGGCGGAACGTGCGGCCGGAAGGGGTCGAGCGCCGGTACGTCGGGGGCGAGGTGAGCCGTCGCGCGGCAGGTGGCCGCGGCGTCGGCGAGGGAGAGGTAGGGAGTGCGGATGCGGGACCAGCCGCCGGAGGTGTCGCCGACAACGGCCAGGCCGGGCAGCTCGGCGGCGATGGCACAGGCCGCGCCGACGGCCTCAGGGGCGATGTCGCCGAGCGCCATCTTCGCCGAGGCTTCGTCGTTCACGCGGTGGCAGACGCGGCCGGTGAGCTGAGCACGGAGCATGGTCGCGCCCTTGCCCAGCTCGGCGCCGAAGCGCTGCCCGCAGACTTCGAGATAGATGCCGGCGGCCCGGCCGAGCTGGGCGAGCCGGATGAGCTGGGTGACCATCTCGTCCCGCCGTTCCTCCTCCTTCCGCGTGGCGACGAGGAAGACTTCGGCTACCTCGTCGATGAACAGCACGATTGGGGCCGGGCGTTCGTCCTCCGGCAGGCCCCAGACGTCCGAGGTGATCAGTTCTTCCGGGGTGCCGGGCGCGATGCCCTGCCGGGCCTTGATCAGGTCGTACCGGTCCTCCATTTCCCTCACGAGCGCGGGAAGCAGCTCGGCCGCCTGGTCCGGGTCGGTCGCCAGGGCGGAGAGCCGGGGTGCGAAGGGCGCCAGCTCGACCCCGCGCTTGCAGTCGATGCCGACCAGGGCCACCGGCTGAGCGGCGAGCCCGGTCAGCAGGTTCCGCAGGTACATGGACTTGCCCGAGAGCGTGGCGCCGAGCACCAGCTCATGCGGCACGGCCCGGTAGTCCCGCACGAACGCGGTCGCGTCCTCCCGTAACGCCACCGGGATCCGAAGCGGTCCGCCGTCCAGCCGCCGGGGCATCCGCACCTTCCGCAGCACGTCGAAGCCGACGAGTCGCAGTTCGACGACGCCCGGCTTGACGTCCCGCACGTGGACGGCGTGGACGCCCCAGGCGTGCCGGAGGCGTTCGGCGGAGGCCGCCACGTCGGCCGGCTCCTGTCCCGGAGCCAGCCGCAGCCGCATGCGCAGGCCGGTCGCGGTCGGGCGGATGACGCCCCGACGAGGAGGCACCGGCCGGACCTCACGACGGGTGGCCGCCCGGACGGCCAGCGCCCGCCACCGGGGCGGTTCGACGGTCAGGCCGCAGGCGTCCATGGTCGAGGAGTACGAGGCCAGTAGCCGGGCCACCGAGAGCGGCAGCCCGACCGTGGACCAGTACGCCGCCGGGTGGGCGTGCCGGGCGTACGCGGCGCCGCCTATCGCAGCAAGTGAACCGCCCAGCTCGGCCCACGTCACCAGGTCCATCACGGCGATCAGCCCGCCTGGGTCATCGGCAAGGCACCCGGGGCGACGGCGGTCGCCCGGTAGGAGATGCCGTGCCGCTCCCGGCCGTTGAAGACGCTCTGCCACGGCCGCGCCATCAGACCCGGCAGCGAGACCGGGGCACCGACCGTCAGGCCCTCGGTCACGCCGCTCTCCGGGACGGTGACCTGGATCAGCGACGACTCGCCCTCGTCGATGTAGACGACGCCGACGGTCATCAGCGCCTCACCGGTCACCGCGTCCTTGGCGATCTCACCGGTCTGCCGGTCGCGCACCTTCGGTGCCGGAGCCTCGGTGAGCAGGATCGTGGCGGTCGAGGCGTCAACGCGGATCACACGCACAGGGATTGCTCCTTCTGAGAGTCGATCAACCTGCCAACCTGACAGGTTGACTTAGCAAGTTCGAAGCTAGGGATGCCAGGTTGACTTGTCAAGCTGCTATCGCGGGAGTCTTGCTCAGGCGAGGGTCAGTTCAGACGGTAGGTGTCTTCGAGTTCCTGCCGGTCAGCAGGCAGGAGCACGTCAGCGACCTGCAAGGCTCGGCCGGAGGCGTCACACGCGATGACCAGGACGCTCAGCACGGGGACGCCGTCCGGCAGATCCAGCAGCTCGACTTCACGGGCTTCGGGCAGCCGAGCGGAGACCCGCTCGGTCACGTGGTCGAAGCGGACTTTCTTCCGCGCTTCGAGGTGTTCACGGGGACTACCGCTCAAGGGCTCACCGGCCCCCAGCTCAGTACCTTCCACCAGGCCGGCGGGGAAGTACGACGAGACCAGCTCGGCAGCTTCGCCGTCCTCTTCGACCAGGAAGCGGCGCATGAGGACTTCGGCCCTCTTCGGCAGACCGAGCGCGGAGGCGACCCGAGCCGGGACAGGCACGTGCCCGACTTCGATCAGCCGGCCCGCGCCCTGCGACTCGTCGCGCTCCAGCGCCTCACGCCCCCGCCGGTCCTTCTGCTCGACGACTTCCGGGCGGCCCCGGACGATCGTGCCGTACCCCTGCCGGGACTCGAGCCAGCCGTCCCGCTTCAGCAGGTCCAGGGCTCGGACGACGGTCGGGCGGGACATCCCGAAGGCCTGCACCAACTGGTTCTCGCTCGGTACGCGGGTGCCGGGCGCGTACGTGCCGTCCTCGATGCGCCGCTGAAGCGTCTGCGCGAGGCGCACGTACTTCGGTGGCTCCACTTCATACGCCATGAACGCCGCCTGTCGGGATTGGCCAAGTCAACTGGTCAACCAGCCTAGCGACAGATTCAAGGTGGCAGTAGAAGAGGTGGGCTATCCCATCACGCCGGCCAGGCATCGGCGACCACGAAGGAGACGACCGTTCCACCGAAGCAGCTGGGCCCGGAGCGCCAGGAGTCAGCGATGGAGTCGACCAGGAGCAGCCCCCGCCCGTGGGCGTCGTCCGCCTCCGGGTGCCGCAGCCGCACGCTCGCCGGGAAGCCCGGGTTGTGCACGTCGACGCGGAGCGAGGTTCCTTCGCGGTACCACTCGACCCGCACCACCCACGAGTCGTCCGACCTCCCGTAGCGGATGGCGTTGGTCACCAGCTCCGAAATCATCAGTGTGCAGTCGTCGATCGAGCAGGCCGGGTTGTAGGGAGCGATGAACTTCCGGAACCAGCGCCGGGCGCGGGGAACGGATTCGGGCTCCGGATGCAAGGTCATCGCTCCGAGTCGCGGTGAGTCCTCACAAGGGTGACGGTCGATCGTGTAGGCCATGCGTGCTCACTCCTTGCCGCTGCCGTCGCAGTCGAGGCAGCGCCGCTTCGACGTGGCACGGCTGCGGTCGTTGGCCGTGGAGAGCGCCAGCGCTGTTCGGGAGCCGACGCGCTTCCAACCGCGCCCCCGACACCCCCGGCAAGCTAACCGCGCATCCTGCACCGGCCGCCGACTCGTCACGTCGTGCCCCCTTCTCCTCAAGTGGCCTTAGCCACTTTCTGGATAGTGGCATTAGCCACTTCGGAGGTGCAAGCGGTTCGCCGGAACTGGCGAGTCGTCGTCAGGTGAGCGGGTAGCCCTGTTCGAACGCCCAGCGGTGCGGCGGGTAGGTGGCTTCGGCGAACTCCAGAGGGCGGTCCTGGAGGTCGAAGACGACGTGATGGACGATGAGAACCGCGGACCCCGGCTCCAACCGCAGGTCGGCCGCTTCCTCGTCCGTGGCGGCCCGAGCGCACATACGGTCCTCGGCATAGCTGCCTTGACGCCCGGTCATCCGCTCGACGTACATGAGCGTCCCTTCCCGGATCCGCTCGGGATCCGTGAGCTTGGGCGCCCGCTGGCCGACGTCCGCGGCGAACCACGAAGTGGACAAGTTGATCGGACCGTCCTGGTTGTTCGTCACCCGCCGGCGGTGCACGGCTCGGCGATCCTTCACCAACCCCAGGGCCTCGGCGACGTAGTCCGGAGCCTCCAGCCAGCCGGCCGAGGTGATCACCGCGTACTCACCGGGCGTGTAGATCTTCCCGGTCTGCCGGGCGCGCCCGTACAACTCCCTTGCTCGCCGGTTCACTTCCAGGCTGCGCACGTACGTCCCCGAGCCCTGGCGCTTCTCGACCAGGCCCTGATGGCTCAGCGCCTCCAACGACCGCGCGGCCGTGGGCCGGGACACCTTCCAGTCCGCAGCGAGCTGCCGTTCCGAGGGAACCTCGTCCCCCGGCCGCAGGTCACCCCGAAGGATCTGGTCACGGATGTAGTGGGCGATCTGGAGATACTTCGGTTGAGCCTCTTCGATCTGCGGCATCTCCCCTCCCTTCCTCGTCCAAGTGGCTATGGCCTTTGGCCACTATAGGGTGAGTGGCCAACCCGTGAACCCGTACTCTGAGCGCATGACGCGGTTGATCGTCGCAGCAGGAGGAGGGGGCGACGCAGTCGCCGCCGCCATGCTTCACGCCGCCCTCTACGGCGACGAGGACCAGGCGGTGATCCTCACGTACGCCTGGGACCGCCTCCTGATCGACCCCCTCCCGGGACCACGAGGAGCCGACAGCTTCACGGGACTCGAACCCGTCACCCAGTCCGTCCGGTCGGTGCCGGCCGAGGCCCAGCCGATCGCCCCGGCGGGCTCCACCCTCCCCCGACTCGCGGCAGAGCTCCCGCACACGTTGGCCCTGCTCGACCCGCACCACGGCGCCGAGGGCATCACCCGCCAACTCGAAGAGCTGGTGTCCCACCTGGCGCCGGCCTCGATCGATCTGCTCGACGTCGGCGGCGACATCCTCGCCCAGGGCGACGAACCCACCCTCAAGAGCCCACTCGCCGACGCCCTCACCCTCGCCGCCTGCTGCCAGGTCAACGCTCCGATCCGTCTCCTGGTCGCAGGCCCCGGACTGGACGGCGAGATCCCCGCCGACGACCTGCGCCCCCTGCTCGGCACCCTCGTCCACACCTTCACGGCCGAGGACGTGGAGACGATCGGCAGCGTCCTGGAGTGGCACCCCTCAGAGGCCACCGCCATGCTCGCCGCAACCGCCCGAGGAGCCCGCGGCATCTGCGAGGTGCGCGACGCCCGCCTTCCCGTCCCCCTCACCGACGAAGGACCCACGGTCCACGAAGTCGACCTGGACGACGCGGTGAGCCGCAACAGCCTGGCCCGCGCCATCATGACGACCGCCGCCCTGGACGAGGCCGAGGCATACAGCCGCGAGATCTGCGGCTTCTCGGAAATCGACTACGAGCGCAACAAGGCAGCATGGCTCACTGAGCGGCCACCGACGAACCTGGACCCCGACGACGTACTGTCCCGGCTCGACCAGTTCCAGAGCGAGGCCCGAACCCGCGGAGTCACCCACACGACGTTCCGCCACCTCACCGAGGCCCTGAACCTCAGCGGATCTCACAGGGACGCCCTGCGCCAGCTGCTCATCAGCAGCCGCCCGGAGCAGTACGCAGCTCCCCTGTGGCACATCCCATCCGACGACTGAGTTACAACCTTCTTCACGGGTTCAAGCACCCGTCGTCGCTTCGCTCCTCCGGGCGGGCGCGGGCGGCCGGCGGCGCCCGCGCTCATGTCTCCGCCCCGCTTGGCACCGCCGGCCGCCCGCTCCCGCCCAAGGGGCAGGCACACGGTGCATGAGGTCAGAACACGTCGTGGCTGGGGCGGTCGGCTCCACGGCTTTAGGCAGCCACTTTGGGGCGAGCCTCTAAGATCATGGCCCCAACGTCGTGCTTTAACGGGCAGGTCCACAGACTGCCCGACGCGCCGCAAGCTTACGGGGCCATGATCACTCGCCCCAAAGCAGCTCCAGCCCAAAGCCGCTACACCGACCTAGTCGGCATAGCTTCCGCGCGTTTTAGCATCGGCCACCCAACACGACTGTTAAGCCGCTACCCTGCCTCCATGACTGAACGTACTTGGCGCGGATACTGGTGGGAAGCTGCAACACCGGAAGCAAAGATACCCGGTATTCTGCACTGTAACGAAGAAGGCGAAGTCAGGCTGGAACTTGTCGGCGGCTTCGATATCACGATCCGACAACCGCTACCCAGCGGAAATGGATACTCAGTAAGCAGCGACAGGCGCGACGTCCCATTGATTCATGGACTCTCAGGAAGTGAGAAGTTCACACTGCTGGACAACAGTTGCGTTCACAGTAGTGGCCTTGGATTCTTCGATGGTGACATTACCAAGCAGGATTGGACCTCCATTCGCACCCTACGCGGAGTGCACCTAGAGAGTCTCGACGCTCCAATATTTGTTCGCGCTCATCTTAGGCTTGAGCGGCTACTGCATTGGTCGAGTCAGTCCGCCTTCCGGCTTTCCATGGAAATGAGGGAAGGGGAACTTCCTCGATCGAAGCGAGTGGAAAGGGTGGAAGTAGAACCCGTAACGGTGAGGCACAACGACCTTGAAGTGTCACTGCGCCTACTTACAAGGGATTTTCAATATGAAGATCAGATAGTGTCGAATGAAAGATCCATTTCAGGGAGGGAGTCGGCAGTACTTACCTTCACACCACCACGTCTCGTCTCCTGTAAATACTTCGATGAGGTCGAGAAGGACATGCAGGACCTGCTCACCCTCAGCGCCTACGAACCTTGCGGCGCACTAAGCAGAACGCTCACTTATATGAGATCTGACGGCGAACCTAAAGAAGTCGAGGTAATCGGCCGCCAGATCTATCGGACACCGAGCCAAAAAAAGCGAAATAGAGACACCGAAATTCTGTTCAGTCTCGCTGACGTTAATTTCGCAGAAATCATTCCCGCATGGCTCAACTTGAAGCAGAAGGCCCGCACGGGGTGCAATATCTTGTTCGGTCTCAGGTATATCGAGAAAGGGTACGTCGGAACTCGCCTCCTAGGGGTCGCTACAGCAGCAGAGAGTATTCACGCGGCTCTCCGTTCGGCCAGCACCCCTCTCACTAAACAGCAATATAGGCAACTCAAGGATAAGCTTCTTGCAGCCATATCCGACGAGCCCAAGCATCTGGTTGACTTCGTCAATAAGGGCCTACATAACAACCCTACGTACAATGAGCGTATGCTCGAGCTCGCTTCAATACCTGACGATAAAGCGGTCGATGCTCTTCTAGGGAATCGTGAGCAGTGGGCCAAGGCGCTAAAGAAAGCCAGGAACGATCTAGCGCACGCGAATGAAAGATCCTCTGAAAGTGACGAAATCTCCCAGGCTTTCCTGCTTATGGAAGTCACCTACGCCTTGCTCTGTCTAGTTCTGATGTCAGAGTTGGGAGTTGGTCAGGAGGTTCAACGGCGAGCGGTTGAGATGAATTCAAGGATTAGTCACATCAGCCGTCAATTCAAGAAGGAAGTGTCAGCTCTTTCACAGTGACGAGCCAGCGTAGGCGCCTGGGTAGGACAGGGACGTGTGAGTGCCCTCCCGGGCCGTCCCCGGGCCGTGGAAGGGCGCTCAATAATGACCAATCCTGACAATCACCGACAGCTAAGTCGCAGGTCGCAGCGTTGATCGATTGCACGGCCGCAGGTCAGAGATCCCGCCGATCACTTGTGGCTGCTAGCGCCACCATGCTGCACAAGCTACTGACGGCTGCGGTATGAAGCTGTGAGGACGGAGGCCCGGTCAGAGAAGCCATGCCTGAAGCCCTACCAGCCGTACGGCTCAAGCTGGAGCTTGGCGGGGCCGGCGGACCGGCCGCACTACTCCCTTGTTGCCCGAGCGGGCGGCAGGAGGCGCTAACCAAGCAGCGTCCCTGCAACTGTGCGCCGGGGAGGTGGTCTTGCGCCCCTGAGCCTAAGAACCTACCGTCGGGACCCCTGGAGGGCGCAACTTCATTGGGGGAGAGTGCACGTGGACTTCAGTTCATTAGTGCGAGAGTTGGGAACTCCTGCCAACCTCATTGTGAACTCTGAGCCAGAACTCGCGGAAGAAGTCGAAAGGGAAGCCCGCGAGAGAATTGGCCCCAAACGCGGAGCTTCCTATTTGTACCGGAAGCCGGTGTACCCAATAGAACCCTCCCTGTTTAACGGGATCGTATCCAGTCCGGCAGAAGTGCTACGCGAATTGGGGTTGGCGACCACCTTCGTTACAGCTTCGCCGTTTGCAGATATAGCCCGCCACTGGGCTCACGTGCGTTACTGTGCAACCCTGGCTAGTAATCAAAAAAGAATCCTGGCTCTAACTAAGAGCGGCTCTGATGTCGTTCACCATCACAAGGTAGCTCAATCTGAGCAATTGGGCATCGGTTTGGCCCTAGTGGTCGCCAAGCGGATACTTGAGCGAAAATATCCCGGTTGGCTATTCTCCAGCGTAGACGTAGATGTGGCCCTGCATGCGGGTTTCATTGACGGAGTAGGGCCGGTCCGGCAGAAGAATAAGGCAACAATGCGCCCGGACTACTTCTTGGTCGGGCAGCGCGCTGGAGGTGGAACCTCGGGCTGTAAAGTATATGCACTAGAATGTAAAGGGACTCACGGAAGCGCGTATCACGCCAGACAGCAACTGGCCACCGCCTCTTTGCAGGTAGGTTCTATCGAATTGGGCTCGCGAACTTTGCCGAGTCTTATAGTGGCCTCCCGTCTCTCTATGGCGGGAATATCGGTAAACGTGTTTGATCCGCCTGGCGATGACGATCTATGGGCTGGCGAGTATGGGCAATTCGATGAGCTGGTATCACAGGATCCAGGGCCACAGCAGTGGACATCCGGCAAGCCAACCTTTGAGCAATTTATGGCACGACGAAGAGAGCTCTCCGGCATAGAGGGCGAGCCTGACGAGGAGGAGTTACGATCCGCCCGTGCTGATTATGAAGCAAACGTGAATGATCTGCCAGTCGTTTTCCGGATACCAGAGGACGGCAAAAAATGGCTGTTCCGCATCCTTGCGAGGAATGCCGCTCATTCCATCCTGAGATTCGCTGGAGATAACAGCTCGGCTTCGCAGTTCGCTATCACGAGAGCCAGTGAGTACGAACGCCTCCCGATAGATGGTTTGACTCCCGACTGGCAAGACTTCACGGTAAGTTCCGAATCCAGAATTCGCTCGCATAAGTTCATCGGTGTTGAGTATTCGATGCCACTCCCCGATGGTGCATCTCTTGAAATATTTAGAGGTGTCGAGAAGGGGATGTATGAAAGTCTTCGTGAGGGAAAAATCAGTTCCTACCTGAGACGAGCTGATCGACTACGCGACTCTTGGCAAGTCGTCCCGGATGGAGCGGCCGGGAATCACATCGCACATCATGCGGTCTCGGTCGGGAACGACGGGACCGGCCTGCGAGTTCGCGTGGTCCGGCGATCCACAAGCTAACCAACGGAGCGCGCTATAGTTCACGTGCTGATCAAGAGAAGGATGCGTGTGACGGCGCGCGCCACAGCCGTGCCACATAGCGCGGTCAACCGCGGTCAACGACGGTTCGCCCCAGTCAAGATGCGCCGAGGGCCTATGCATCCGCCATGTGGAACCGTGGCAAGCCCGGTGAGTGTGAAGACGCTCCTGAGTGCGTGACCAGGTAACTCATGATGGCCGTCCGTCTCAGTTTCCGTCTCATTCAGTCCCGTTCACGGCGGTTCAAACGGGACCAGGAGCCAGGTGCAGCCAACGAGCTGGCCTCCCATGAACGCAGGTGAACGCCCCTGACGCGGGCCCCGAGCCCACCAACACAGTTGGAAAGAGTGCGCGTACTGATTCAAGCCATGCCACCTGTTTCGAGCCCAACCGCTCACGGGCCTACCTAGGATGCCGAGCGTGAAGGTTCTGGAGATCATGCGACGGATCAAAGGCTTCAGCACGCCGCTCGGCGGTGTGGACTGGGACCTGCCGCTCCCCCAGCGGGACGTCGCCGAGAAGGTCGTCGTCTACCTGGAGGACCGCAGAGTCCTCACGATGTCGCGTGCCGTTATGCACGCAGTCGAGGAGCCAGACCACTGCGTCGCATCGGTGCTGCAGATCAGGGAGACGTTGACCCAGATCCTGATGGAGCCTGACACCGGAGACGACCTCGCAGAGAACCTCAAGGCGATGCGAGCCGCTTGCCGGCGGTTCCTAGACGCCGTAGGTCCCAACCACTCGGGGCATGTTCGCGGACGCTTCCAGAGCGCCACGTTCGGTGCGGCGCTTGGTGAGCTACGCGCGGTTTTCGGTATTCAGCTTGGTGTCATCGCTGCCCGCTACAAGCTTGAGCTTTCGGAGGAGCTGGCGGCCATCCTTCCCGCCCCTGACACCGATGACGAGTAGGTGCCGACGACGTCGCGACGTGCACCACTACCGCACCAGATACGGCGGGGAGCAGCGGGGAACCACGGTGAAGGAGACCCAGTCCGGAGTGGCCGCGCCTTAGCCGTTCGCCCAGGTCAGCGGTCGAGTCAGCCGCAAATGACCGCAGCTTCCCAAGCTGAGAGCGCGAGTTCGATTCTCGTCACCCGCTCCACCAAGAAGGCCCAGGTCAGAGACCTGGGCCTTTCTGCTGTTCATGGTGATCACTCGCCGCGTGCCAGATTCGCGCCAGACCGCTTCCTGACGGTCATCCGGGCCACCTTCCTGGGCCTTCCGGACGGTGACGTCAAGGCCGATGGTGCTCCTTCTTTCGCTCTTCACCGTCCGGAGACCTGATGTCAGAGGCATGCGGCAGAGTGCCGGAGAACGACACCAGCCCCGGAACCAGGGGCAAGCGAGAAGCCTCCCTCCGAATCGTCTGCCGCGTCCCCGAGCCCACGGCCCCCAAGGAGGCTTG
Organism: Streptomyces sp. NPDC034670; assembly: GCF_055574875.1. Taxonomy (NCBI): domain Bacteria; kingdom Bacillati; phylum Actinomycetota; class Actinomycetes; order Kitasatosporales; family Streptomycetaceae; genus Streptomyces; species Streptomyces sp. NPDC034670. The sequence continues at coordinate 116,261 of NZ_JBVITR010000010.1, read as the reverse complement.
GGAACAGTAAGGCTTCGGCCACCGGGATCCGTCAGCCCTCATCCCCGAAGGGCCAAGGACGGGAGAGCCGATCCGGAGGGTTGTCGGCCAGGTCCTCAACAGGTACGTGAGCGTCGTAAATGACAGTCGCCTCAAGCGACGGTGTACTCCGCATCGCCGAAATCTGCGATCACGCGCAGCCGGCCACCAAGTGCTTCCACATAAGCCCGGAGCGTCGCCACCTCGGCCCGGTCCAGCTCGCCGTGCTCGATCGCGGAGACGCGAGGAGCAGAGACTCCCATGGACGCGGCGACCTGGCGCTGGGTCAACGCCTGTTCACGCCGGACCTCTGCCAGCCTGTGGGCGCGCACCTCGGCGGTCAGCCTGTCCATGGACGCCTGTTTTTCCTGAGCCGAACGCACCGGCAGTCCAGCGGCCTCGCGCCGCTCACGCGCCTTGCGCTTGGTCTCCTCCCAGCTGACTGTGCTCATTCGTACTCCCTGGTCTCAAGATCGGTCACATGCACCTGGTAGCGCTCCTCGGCGATCGGGATGTTGACGTCGTACCAACGACGCCAGTTTCCGGCCTTGTCGCCAGCCACCAGCAACACGGCCCGTCGCACTGGATCGAAAGCGAAGAGGATCCGGATCTCACTGCTCCCGGACGAGCCCGGCCTCAGCTCCTTCAAGTGATGGCTGTCGGCACCCTTGATCCGGTCGACCAGCGGACGACCCAGCGTCGGACCTGTGACCGCCAGCATGTCGACGGCGTCTTCCACCTGCTCGGCGCTGTCCCAGTCCTCCTCCGCCAGCGCTTCGAACCATGCCGCGACCTCGGCGACGAGGACCACTTCTCATTGAGCCACGACCCCTATGTTAATGCAAGCGTTAACACGAGCTGTGCTGAAGAGACCGGTGCCCCAGACGGCGCGGCACGAGGGCAGACTGTCTCACCGCATCCGCCACACCCCGCGAACGGTTCCAGCCTCGGCCCGGCAGCAACTTCCCGGGACGGCTCCGAGCCGGCCGCGCCGCCGGTACCTGCTGACGGACTCGTGTCCGGAGACCGCCCCGCATCGCATGGCAGCCGAGCACCCACCCTGTGCGGTTGTAATGACCCTTCCCGAGTCACTCTTGTGGTGCGCACGGTCGTCGGTGTGGTGCTTCGCTCGCTGACGCCTACGGGATCGTCCAGCCCGGCGGCGGCCTCCCCGCCGCTCCTCGTCGGAGAGCCGGTGGATCACCATCGCCTTCTCGGCGGACCGGTCGGAGCCACCGGAAACACAGGTGGTGCCCTGCCGGAGGGACTGCGCGCACGCGGTGTCGGGCCGCTCGGAGGACTCACCCGTGATGCCGCACGGGTCGCCTCCCCCGAAGGGGCCGGGGCCGTGGAGGACGACTGCGCGGAGCCGATGTCGTGGAAACCCGGGCTGGACGGGGCGTGCTCGCTGTTCCCCGCGTCGCGCCCGGGCTCGGACGCCTGCATCGACGATCCCGCGACCGATGCAGTTCGCCTCGAACGCCCTGACGTGGGTGGCGGCCGTCCGCGGCCACGGGACCGCTCGCGCGCCGTACGCGGACATCGCACTGCCGACCATGCGCTCCGCGGACGTCGCGGGCGTCTTCGGGCCTCCCGAAGTGCGTGACGAACGGGTTGCCCTGGTGGCGCCCTGGTCGGTGACGGCAGGCAGCGGTCGCGGCGGACGAACGCTCTGGTGATCCACAAGTCGGCCTGATTGTTAGCCTGTCGGGCGCACGGCGATCGAGTGAACGGGGGGCGAGAAGGCATGACGGAGCCTGTCGCGGAGCGGTACGGGAACGACGGCGGGGCCGGGCAGCCGGCCGGGATGCGGCTGAATCAGTACCCGGCGGACCCGGGAGGCGCGCCCGGTCCCGTGACCGGCGGCCGAAGGGACCTGGCGTCCACCCCCGCGCAGAAGAAGGCCGCGGCCAGGGCCATCGAGGAGCACCTCGAGCCCGACACCCGCAAGGCCGGCGACCGGGCCGACGAGGAGACCGGCGCCGCGGTCAGGGCCTTCGCCGCCAAGGACGGCCACGGGTGGGTCACCTCCGCGGCGCTGCAGAAGGCGCACCAGACCTGGGGCGAGCAGGTGCGGCACCTGATGAACCGCCTGGGCTCCGAGAAGGAGGCCCTGCGCAGCACCGGCCTCCTGTTCCAGGGCACCGACTTCGGTGTCGGGCAGGGGATCCGCCGGTCGTCCAGCCTGGACGGCTACTGAGCCGCCCGCCGCCGACTTTTCACGCCGACGCGCACCACGGGGGACGCATGCCGACGTACCACGAGATCATGACGACCGACCTGGCCACGCTCACCACGGCGGCCGACGCCTGGGACGACATGGCCAAGGAGTTCAGCAAGCAGGAGAAGGCCTATAGGCGGGACGTGCACGGCATATCCATGGGCCGGACCTGGCTGGGCCTGAGCGCGGACGCCGCCAACCGCCGCTTCGACACCACCCTCAAGGAGTACCGGAACGCCCAGACCGAGGCGAAGGCCATCGCCTCCCTGCTGCGGGACGCCCACACCCAGTTCGCCGACCTGCGCGGCAGGCTCGGGGCCGCCCGCCAGGACGCCGTCGACGCCGGCATGAGGGTGTCCGACCAGGGCGTCGTCGCCTACGACACCGCCCGGCTCGACGAGGGCACCCGCACCGCCTACCGCCACGACCCCGACTTCCAGGAGAGCGTCCGCAAGAGCGTCCGCTCCTGGCAGGACCGCATCGACCGGCTCGTCGAGGACGTCACCGACGCCGACAAGGGCGTCGAGATCGCCTTCCGGGCCGTCGTTGTCGACTCCGACCTCACCGACGGCACCGCCAACGGCTTCAACGGCCGGGCACAGGGCGACATCGAGAAGTACGAGGCCGAGAACGCCGAGGACATCGCCACCCGCCTCGCGGGAGGCGAGAAGGTGTCCGCCGCCGAACTCGCCGAACTCGACCGCGCCTTCCGGGACAATGGCAAGAGCAAAGAATTCACGCAGACCCTCCTCAGCGGCCTGGGCGCTTCGAGGACCATCGAGCTCACCAACCGGCTCAGCACACTCAGCCACGGCGGCAAGGACGGGAAAACGTTCGCGGGCCTTCAGGAGGGCTTGGCCAACTCCCTGGCGACAGCGACGAAGGATCCCGGCTCCGCTTTCTACAAGAAGTTCCTCACCGACATGCGGAGAGTCGGTGTCCAGAGGTTCGACCTCGACGTCGCCGCCGAGAAGATCCCGGTCGGTGTCGGACACGGCCAGCAAGTGCGCGGCTACCAGAGCCTGGTCACTCTGATGCAGGAGGGCGACGGGTACTCCGGGCAGTTCCTCGAGGACCTGGCCACCGACATCCGAGCCGTCGAGGACGAGAAGCAGGGCGGGGACCCCGACGTATGGGACCTCAGTGGCCGCTTCGACGGAGACGACGGCTGGTTCGCCAATGACCCGCTCGACGGTGTGCTGGGCATCATGGCCAAGGACCCCGCTACGGCCACCGGTTACCTCGACCCGGGCCCCGACGGAAAGAACGACAACCTCACGTACCTGCTCACGGAGCGGGACTGGAACCATGTCGACACCACCCGCTGGCAGGGCAAGGTCCAGGTGACGGGTGAGGACACCTTCGACCAGGACGTACGGGCAGGACTGGGGCTCGCGCTGGCTGCAGGCGCCACGGGCAACGTGGCGGGAGCCGACGGCACCGAGCTCGGCCGCCACACGGCCGCACAGGCCCGCGTCATGCACGGCACGGTCAACCTCCTGGACTACGGACACATCGACGGCACGTTCGGTGAGGACAAGAAGGAGCCGCGCACCGGGAAGGCCGACGAACTGCTGGCCGGTGACGAGTACGCCGCCTTGCGCGCGCCCCTCTCCCAGGCGCTCGCCGACTACTCACCGGATGTCGTGGAGACCATCAACGGCGACGCCCCGGGTGGTCGCGCCGGCAAGGCGGACGCCTACGAGAACGGCGACGATTCCCGGATCCAGAACAGCCGCAGCAGCCTGATACGCATGATGCGTGGCGTATCGGAAGCAGACGACATCCAGAACTTCGAGCGCATTTATCATGCGCAGCAGGGTTACATGTCCGAGCAACTGATGAGCAAGGACTTTCCGAACGCCACCGCCGCCCTGAACGAGGCCCGCAAATACGGCGAAGTCACCGGCGCCCTCAATGCCGTGGGCGGTGACGTGAAGATGGACGTACACGACGACAGGATTTCCGAAGCGACCGATACGCGGTTCTACGGCTACCACATCGGCGGTGGCCTGATCACCAATATTCCGATGGTGGGGGACATGTCCCAACGCCTGGTGGACATCTCCCTCAACAACTGGCTGGCGGGAGTGCAGGCAGAAGAGGGTTCCCTGGCAAAGGAGGAGTTGAACCGGAGCAACGACGTGGCGCAGGACAGCATCGACCGCTACTTCGACAAGTGGGGCGAGGAACGAAGCCTGGCCCCGGAGATCGCCGAGGACGCCGCCGGCGAGGCCCAGCAGAGCTATATTTCCGGGCGGCAGACCGCGTACGAAGCTTTGCGGTCCCGCTGAATCCACGTCCGAGACAAGGAACCGATACACACATGACCCCCAGCCCGCGCAGGAAGAAAGCACTTCTCATCACTGCGGGAACACTGGTTTCCGTCGGTGCCCTTGTCTCGGCCCACGTGTGGCAGAACACGAATGTGATGGGGTCGGCATCGTTCTGCGGCCAGCGGGTGGGTGCCGCGGACGCGCAGGCTGCCCTGGATTCCTCGGGCCGGGTCTTGGAAGGGCGCCTGCAAAGCTCCTCCGGCAAGCCGGAGTTCACCTGCGTGATCGAGCGCACCAGTCGCCTCCCCGGGCACGAGGACCAGCAGGTCACTTTGAGGACCGCGAGCGAGCACGGGCCCTTCCCGTACACCACTCAGGTGTGGAAGAACCCCGGCGCACGTTCCTACTTCAAGGGCGGGACGAACGGCGCCGTGACGCCCACCGGGGGTTACGTCGTCCTGCCGAAGTCGTGCTGGAGCAAGGTGGGCGGCATACAGGGAGCCCGCATCGTCCCGCCCGGCGACGACGGCGTGTCCGCCGTCGAGGCCACCGTGACGAAGGGCCGGGCCGACCCGGAAGGGCTGGCCCGGCTCCTGACCCGTGCAGCGCGGGAGGTCGCCGCGGACGCCGGATGCGCCACCCCTGCGCTGGAGGAGTCACCGGAACTCGCCGCACCTGACGACGTGCGCACGACGGACGTCGGGAAGGTGTGCGGGCTGCCGGGCTTCTCCTTGCCCGGCGACGCCGTGATCACCGGTGTCGCCGAACCCGGTCAGGAGCAGGTCAGCAAGGACGCGAAGGACGTGTGGGCGTGCGATCTGGCCCTGGCCGGCAGCGCCGGGGCCGCCGTCTCCTTCGCCGCGACCTCGGACCGGGACATGGTCGATGCGGCCCTTCAGGACACTCGTGGTTTCCGCGAACTGCCGGACGGTCACGGTGTCGCTTCCTTCGACCAAGCCGTTCTGCACTGCGCCGATGGCGACGTGTACTTCGCCCTTCACTGGAACAGCGAGTACACCGGCGCCCTTTCGGACAGGCATGACCGGGTCTCGAAGGTGCGAGGGAACACGTTCGCCGCCTTCCTCGCCTCCGCCGCCGATCTGTATTCCTGCCCCGACGTCACGCTTACGGAAAGCTGAGAGGACGGGACCGCGGGGAGAGGGCGCCGTCACGTTGTCGTGTGTGAGTTCCTGACGACGAGCCGGGTCGGCGGGGCGGGCCCCGGCCCTGGGCTCGGGCCGCGGCAGGCGCGGCGAGTACGTGGCCGGGGCGTGTCCCGGAAGCCGGTGGACGCGGGCTCCGACTCCGTCGGCCGGCCCCGTGGGAGTCGTGCTTCTTGTGGTGGGCGATCCGGTCGCGCTTCTCCGGGACGGCGCACCGGATACCGCGTCGCCGCAGGTGTTCGCGGTTCGCGCGGGAGCCGTGGGCTTCGTCGGCGCGGACCTGTTCGGGCCGCGTACATGGCCGTCCCGGGTCGACCCGGGGCGCGCGGACATGGCATCAGACGTGACGGACGTGCCCTGGACAAGGTGCCGTGCGCACTCGCGAGGGCCCGGGGGAGGGCCCGGGCCGGTGGGCCGGGCCCTCCCCGTCGTCAGCGGGTTCGTGCCCACAGCGCCAGCAGGCCCACGACGGCCGTGCCCGCGCCGTAGCACGCGCCCCGGAGGAACTGGTCGGCCGCGACGCGCCGGCGCCGTGAGATCCACCGCACGGCGTCACCCGTCACTCGGCGGCAGCGCAGTCCCGTGGCGGACAGCCGTCGGCCGACGGCCCTCCGTCGGTCCGGGGGTGCCGCTTTCTCCGTGGGGCCCCCTGACCGGGCGCACCGTACTTTCATGGCGGTTACACCTGCCTTTCTCGGCGTTGTGGTTTCCTCCGGGCGGCCGGGCGTGCCCGCGCGGGGCGCGCCGGCCCGGGTGGCGGTGAGCGGCGTTCCGGTGGGGTCGGGCGGGAGAGCGGGGGTCACCGTCCGGTGAGGGCCGGCATCGGGTGGGCGGCCTGTGCGGGGCGGAGCTGCCGGAAGGTGACCCGGCCGTCGGCATCGACGCGGGCGCCGTGCACGGCGGGTTCGGGCAGGCTGTTGTAGTGGAACGGCGTGGAGAAGTAGTAGGCGCCGGTGTCCGGGACGACGACGAGGTCGCCGGCGTCGAGGAGGGGCAGCGCGCGGTCGCGTGCCAGCAGGTCACCGGCGAAGCAGCACGGGCCCGCGATGTCCTGCGGCACGGGCCGGCCGTGCTTGGCCCGGCCGCGGGGGTCGTGGGCCTCGATCCGCAGGGGCCACGCGTCGGGGGCGAACACCGTCCGGGTGGCCACCTGCGCGCCGGCGTGGGTGATCGCGATGGGACGTCCGCCGACGGTCTTGGTGTACTCGACGTACGCGGCGGTGAACCCGTTCTTGGCCAGCACGGAACGGCCGAACTCGGTGATGATCTCGTACTCGCCCGAGAAGAGGGCCGGTGCGTGCTCGCGCAGGTGGTCCACGTAGGTGTCGAAGCCGGGCGTCGTCTCGTCGCTGTCGAAATTGACCGGCAGTCCTCCCCCGATGTCGATGCCGGTGACCTGCCGGCGGCCGAGGTGGGCGTTGACCTCCCCGGCGAACTCCACCGCCTTCGCGATGCCCCGGGCGATCAGGTCCAGGGGGCAGCCCTGCGAGCCGACGTGGGTGTGCACCAGGGTGAGCCAGGGACGGTCCCGGTACGCCTGGAGCAGGCGTCGCCGGTTGCCCTCGTCCTCCAGGGGGATGCCGAACTTCGAGGTCGCGGTGGCCGTGCTCATGGCGGAGATCGAGCCGGCGCCGACCTGGGGGTTGACGCGCACGCCGATCCGCGAGCCGGAGGGGCGGGTCGCCAGGATCTCGTCCAGCCGCGAGAGTTCCTGGAAGTTGTCCGCGTTCACCGTGATCCCCAGGTCCAGCGCCCGGGCCAGTTCGGCCCGCGTCTTGGCGGGGGAGTCGAACACGATGTGCGCGGGTTCGAAGCCCGCCTCCAGCGCCTGGGCGAGTTCGCCGGCACTGGCGACCTCGCAGCCCATGCCGCTCAGGCGCAGTTCCTCGAGCACGGGGACCAGGCAGTTCGCCTTGGCCGCGAACGCGTGCAGGACCCGGAGGGAGTCGGGGAACGCGTTCCGCAGGGACGTGACGGTCCCGTCGACGCCGTCGAGGTCGACGAACCCGGCCAGTACGGCCGTCTCGGGGTCCAGGAGTCCTTGCCGTACCGCTGCCCGCAGAATCCGTTCGCGCCGGTCGGCCTTGTCGCAACCACTCATCGTGCACCCTCCCTGAGCCGGGGTCCCACCGCCCACGGCTGCCGCGGGCGGGGCACCAGGCTCCCGTCGGAGCGGTGCGGGCGTCTTCGTCGGGAGCGCCGGTGTTTTGCCGCGCGGTTCTCACCGCGGGGCGGAACCGCGGACGCGGCGCGGCCGCCGTTGTGCCCGGGCACGGGGAGGCGGCCCTTCCTTCGTGGCGGCGCCCGAAGGCTCACTCCTCCCGGCCGCCGCGTTCGAGGAGGCGCAGTTGCAGGTGGGCGAGGAGCCGGGCGTCCGGACTGCGCAGGTCGAGCCCGGACACCTCGGTGAGCCGGCTGATGCGGTGCCGCAGGCTGTTCGCGTGCACGCCCAGCGCCCGGGCGGCGTCCGGCACGTGACCGAAGTGGTCGAGGTAGGCCCGCAGGGTCCGCACCATGGTGCCTCCGCCGTTCCCGGCGTCGAACGCCACCAGGCGGGCCACCGGTGTCTCCGGTGCCGGGGCCGGTCCCGTCAGCGTGTCCAGCATCTGGTTCAGGGCGATCGTCTCGGCCACCTCGCTCGCGGAGGCGACGGTGCGGTGCTCCCCCTCCGAGAGCAGGGCCCGCAGGGCCAGGTCCGCCGACCGGCGGGACTCGGGCAGTTCCGCCGGGGTCCCGACCACCGTGCCCAGGCCGATCCTCGCCCCCGGCCCGAACGCGTCGGCCACCTGCCGGACCAGTGCCCTGCCCAGGCGTGCGACCTGCTCGACGGCCCGCTGCGCGTCCTGGTGCAGCCCGCCCACCAGGACCAGGGCGCCCCGGCCCACCGGCACCGCCACCGGCGTGAGGTCGTTCGCGCCGCAGTACACCGCCAGCAGGGCGCACAGCCTCCCGGCCTCCTCCCCCGTGCAGGGGACTCCGGGGCACACCGCCAGGACGGCGCAGTGCCCGTGTGCCGGGATCCCGGCGCGTTCGGTCAGTACGCCGGCGGATCCCCGTCCGTCGAGCAGCGCACGGGCCGCGTCCTCGACCAGCCGGGCGTGCGTGCGGTGCGACCGGTGCTGCAGCAGGTGTGCGGCGGCCACCCGCGCCGCCGACCGCAGCGTGTCGGAGGCGTGGGGCAGGAGGTCGCCGCCCGCGGCCGCCACCCAGATCGACCCCAGGATCTCCCCGCCCGCCCGGACGGCCACCACCAGGCGCTCGGGGTTCTCCCCGTGCGCCGGCCGGTGGATGACGTCCCCCGAGCCCCACAGTGCCCGGAAGAACCCGGCCTCCCGCATGGCGGCCACGCGCCACTCCGGCACCCGGCGGCCGAGGATCGTCAGCCGGCGCAACTCGTCCACGTCCTCCTGCGTGGACGAGTACGCCAGCACCCGGGACTCCACGTCCTCGATCGTCACCGCGCCGCCGACCAGGACCGCCACCGCGTCGGCCAGCCCGTTCAGGTCGCCCGGTGCCACGGCCGCCACGGCCGGATCGGCGGGGACCCCGGACAGGACCAGGCCGGCCCGCAGTGCGCCGACCAGCTCGGTCCAGCCGCACCACGGCGTCCGGAAGAGCACCGCCGTACCGGCGTCCTCGGCGGCCGCCCGCAGCGCGTCCGGGAGCCGTCCCGACCTGCCCGGGCCGAAGACCACCGCGGTCGCCCCCGAGCCGGCGGCGTCGCGCACGACGTCGACGGCGGCGGCCGACTGCGGATCGACGCCCACGGCCAGCAGCACCTGCCCCCGCGGCAGTCCCGGCTCCAGCGGGTCCAGCACCGTGATCCCCTCGACCACGCCCCCCAGGCCGCGGGGAGCCACGCACGGCTCCAGCGCACCGGCCCCCATGACCGACAGCAGTCTTTCCAGCGTCGGCCCCGCCGCGGCGTCCCCCTGCCCGGCCGTTCCGTCCGGCACCATCCGGCCCCCTCGCGTCGGTGCGTCGTGTGACGGTGAGTGTAGGAGGAGTCACGGAAGCGGCGCGAGGCGTGCGGAGACGGCCGGCCGCCCGCCTGCGCGCCGGGCCCGCCGACCGCGCCGGGCGCGCCGGGCGGCCGTGTCGCCGTCGGCGCCCCCGCGTGGGCGCGGGTCCGGCCCGGGTGGGCGTCACCGGTCAGAGCCGGGAGCCGCCGGTGGCGTCGATGACCTGCCCCGTCACCCAGCGGGCGTCGTCGGAGGCGAGGAAGGCGACCACGTCGGCCACGTCCTCGGGACGGCCGACCCGGCCGAGGGCCGACAGGTCGGCCGCGGACTTCTCGGCCGCCTCGTCGCCGCGCAGCCAGGCGGCGTTCATGTCCGTGTCGATGATGCCGGGCGCCACCGCGTTGACCGTGATGCCGCGGGCGCCGAGCGCCTTGGCGAGGGTGCGGGTGAAGGCGTCGACGGCCCCCTTGGTCATGGCGTACGCGATGATGTCGGTGAGCGCGATCCGGGTCGCCCCGGAGGAGACGTTGATGATCCGCCCGCCGTCCCGCAGGCGCTCGAGTCCCTGCTGCGTGAGGAAGAACGGCGCACGCATGTTGACGGCGACGGCCTCGTCGAACGCCTCGGCCGTGGTCTCCCCGATCTCGCCGCGCGGCGTGACGCCGGCGTTGTTGACCAGGATGTCGAGGCCGGTGCCGCCGGTGTGCTCCAGGGCCTGGCGGTCGTAGCCCTCCCAGAGGGTCTCCACGTCACCGGGCCGGCCCAGTTCGGCGCGGACCGCGAACGCGGTGCCGCCCCCGGCGCGGACGGCGCCGACGACCTCGTCGGCGGCTGCGGCGTCGCGCCCGTAGTGCACGGCCACCGCCGCCCCGGCGCCGCCGAGCCGCTCGGCGATCGCACGCCCGATCCCGCGGCCGCCCCCCGTCACCAGCGCCGTCCTGCCCGCAAGCGCTCCCATGGCCTCTCCCTTCGCGCGTCGCAATTCTGTAGCGATGACTATGCAATAGTCCCGCACGAATTTCCTAGCGATCGCTGTAAAATTCGTCCATGGGCACGAGGACGAAACGCGGCAGGCCGCGGAGCTTCGACCGGGAGGCGGCGCTCACGCAGGCCACCCTCCTGTTCTGGCAGCACGGTTACGAGGGCACGTCCGTCTCCGACCTGACCGCCGCCATGGGGATCTCGCCGCCGAGCCTGTACGCGGCCTTCGGCGACAAGCGCGCGCTCTTCGCCGAGGTCGTCGACCGCTACGGCGGCACGTTCGGCGCGTTCATGGAGAACGCGCTGGACCGGGAGAGCGACCCGCGCGCGGGCTTCGCGAGGATGCTGGACGAAGCGGCGGTGTCCTACACCGCTCCGGATCACCCGGCGGGCTGCCTGGTCGTCACCGCGGCGGCCAACTGCTCCCCGCAGACGGCCGACGTCGGGCAGGACCTGCGCGCGCGCAGGGTGGCGAACGTACGGTCCTTCGAGGCGAGGCTGAAGGACGCCGAGGCCCGCGGATCGCTCCCCGAGGGGACCGACACCCGGGCCCTGGCGGTCTACTTCGCCGCGGTCGTCCAGGGGATGTCACAGCAGGCGCGGGACGGGGCGACCACGGCGGAACTGCGGCGCACGGCCGAGTACGCCATGGCCGCCTGGCCCGAGCCGTCCGCCTGAGGCACCGGCGGAGCGGCCGCCCGCGGCGCCGTCGTGAAGGGCGGTGGCGTCCCCGCCGCCGGCCGCCGCGGTGCGGTGCGGGAACCGGCCGAGCGGAGCGCAGCCGTCCGGACGGGCCGTCCGCGGACGCGGGTGAGGGCCTTCCGGCGCGGTGCGGTCCGCCTCCTTCGCGGCGGTGGCCGGGAAGGCCCCCGTGCCGCACCGCCGACCGGGATCCGGGGGCGCCGTCCCCTGTGCGGCGCCCCCGGCCGGGTGGCGCTACGGCAGTTGCTTCGCGTAGGTCTCGTCCTCGTCGGAGTCGTAGACCAGCCTGTCGTCGGCGTCGTAGCCCTTGATGCGCGGGGCCGCGGTGACCTGCCGGTCCAGGACGCCGGAGGCGGCGAACCAGCCGTGGTCCAGGGCAGCCCGGCTGGTGGCGCCGCCGTAGGAGACGGTCACCCGGGCCACGGACGGTTCGACGGTGCCGACGAGACCCCACCGGAACGGCAGCTTCCAGTTGCCGCGGTCGAGGACGGACTGCTGGTAGAGCTTGCCGCTGTTGACGTCGGCCGTCACGGGGCCGGAACCGGGCACGTCGTCGGAGCCCACGCTGACGTTGAGGCCGCTCGCCCCGCCGTTCCTCACGGTGCAGATCAGCCGGGTCTGCTTCGGCCGCTCCTTCACCGCGACGACGTGCATGCCGTCGCCGGGCGCGTTGGAGTCGCCGGTGCTGTTCATCGCCAGGATGATCCGGTACTCCCCGGCCGCGCCCAGGTCCGTGCCGTCACCGGACGGACCGCGGGTGTGCGACCGGTCGAGCGCGAGGCACTTCTCCAGCCCGTCGGCGGCCTGCCCGAAGGTGATCCCGTCGAGGAGCTGGTCCCGCGTGGCCGGCCGCGCGGGCCCCGCCGGCGACGCGGACGGCGGCGCCGCTGTCCGCGGTGCGGCGCCGGCCGGCGGTGTCGACGCCACCGTGTTCCCGCCGGCGTCCCCGCCGGCCAGCGCGTACGCCCCCGCGGGCACCGCCGCCAGCGTCACCAGGGCCGCCCCGGCCGCAGCCACCCGGCGGCGCCGCTCGAGCGCGCCCCGGCGGCGGATCGCCGGGTACGGCACCGGCGCGGGCCGGACCGTGTGCGCGTCCTCGGCGAGCAGCTCGCGCAGCCGCTCCTCGAAGCCGCCGCCCGTCCCCCGCCGTTCCCGCTGTTTCCGCTGTTCCCGCTCCTCGTTCACCTGCTGCCTCCCTGCCCGGACGGCACTCGGCCGCGGACCGGTCCGTCCACGACCTGTGCGAGCCCCGGATGCGTACGCAACTTCGCCAGCGCCTTGGACGCCTGGCTCTTGACCGTGCCGGGCGAGCAGCCGAGCATCTCGGCCACCTCGGCCTCGGGCAGGTCCTCCCAGTAGCGCATGACGACCACCGCCCGCTGCTTCGGCGGCAGCCCGGCCAGCGCCGCGAGCAGGGCGCTGCGCTCGTCGGCCCACGAGAAGGCCTCGTCGGGCCCGGCCGCCTCCGGCGGCGCCGCGGTCAGGGCCTCCGTCACCCGCCGCTTGCGGAACCGGTCGCTGTTGCAGCTGACCAGCATCCGCCGGACGTACGCCTCCGGACGGTCGCTGCGCGAGACGCGCCGCCATGAGCGGTACGCCTTGGCCAGCGCCGTCTGGGTCAGGTCCTCGGCGTGGTGCACGTCGCCCGTGAGCAGGTAAGCGGTCCGCACGAGGTGGGACCACCGCGCTCTGACGAATTCCTGGAACTCGGCCTCTTGTCTGGCCTGCATCAAGCACCCTCCCTCGCCCCCCAGACCACCGTTCCGGCGGATTCGGTTGCCCGGGATCCGGCGCCCGTCGGTCTCCGGCGCGAACGGTTCAGGCCGGTTCAGGCCGGTTCAGGCCGGTTCAGGCCGGATCCGGTTGTGGCTCCGGCCGAGGGTGCGGTTCCGGCCGGTGCGCCGGTGCGGCCCCCGGCTCCCACGCCGCGGTGGTCCGCACGTAGCCGTGGACCACCGAGGCCGTCGCCAGCAGGAGCAGGGGCCCGGCCGCCCACGGGTACGCGGCCATCTCCAGCGGCAGGAAGCGGTAGGACAGCAGCAGCGCGACGAAGACCGTCGCGCCGTGGGCGACCAGGCGGACCCCCGACCGGTCCCAGCCGCGGTCGTACGACCGCAGGGCCGCCTCGACCGTGAGCACGAACACCACGCCGGCGATGAGGTCCACGCCGTAGTGGTAGCCGAAGCCCAGCGTCGCGACGAGGGTGGCGACCAGCCAGGACGTTCCCGCGTACCGCAGGACGCGCGGGCCCTTCCGGGAGTGGACGAAGAGCGCGACGGCCCACGCCGTGTGCAGGCTGGGCATGCAGTTCCGCGGAGTGATCCCGTCGAACGGCACGGGGTGCGGGGTGCCGGACGGCGGTGGCGTGTGCGGCCACAGGTCGGCCACCGCCCAGTGCGCGCTGGACGGGATGTCCGGCGCCCACAGGCTGACCGCCGCCCAGTGGTCGGTGCCGGCGCCGTAGGCGAAGAGCGGTCCGACCACCGGGAAGACCATGTAGCAGGCCGGCCCGAGGAGGCCGATCGCCAGGAAGGTGCGCACCAGGTGATGGCGCGGGAAGCGGCGCTCGGCCGCCACGCCGCGCAGTTGGTACAGCGCGACGACGACCGCGGCCACCGCGAGCTGGCCGTAGACGACGTCGAGGAGGTTGAAGCCGACGGAGCCGGTGGCCGTGACGAACCGGCCCACCAGCCACGACGGGTCGCCCAGCGCGTGGTCGGCCGTCGCCACGTACGGGTCGAGCACCGTCGGGCGGGTCTTCGAGGTGAGGAGCAGCCACGTGTCGCCGGTCTTGCGGCCGGCCACCAGCAGCAGGCCCAGTCCGACGCCCTTCAGCAGCAGGACGCGCTCCCGGCCGGTGCGGCGGGTGACCGCGACGACCGCGAGGCCGAGGATCACCCACAGCGCGCCGTTGCCGAAGGGGTGGCCGCCGGCCGTCCCGGCGTCCACCGCCCACCGGACCAGCGCGAGGACGACGTCGATGCCGATCGCCGCGCCCACCGCGACGAACCGTTGCCGCCAGGTGAGGACCACCGTCGTCAGCGCCAGGGCGGCGTACAGCAGGCCGCCCGACCTGGGGGCGTGCACCATCTCGCGCAGCTGGTGGGTGATCGGCCCCGGCAGGCCGTGGCGACGCGCGGCGAGCTCCAGCGCGACGAGGAGCCCGAGCGTCACGGCGCCCGCCGCGGCCCAGAGACCCGCCCGTGACCGACGTCCCGCACAGAGCGCGGTTCTCCGGCTTGTTCGCGGAACGTCCCGCGGTGGTATGTGTCTCAATTCCGACTGCTTCGTCAGTTTCTGTTCATGACGAGACGGTTCTCGCCCGTCGCCTTCCGTTCGGAACCGCTTTCTCTTACGAGGAGTTGTTCGTCTTGCTGTGACGGACGAAGCACGGCCCGGGTTGTGGCGGACCCGTCGTCGCGTGCGTCACCCTCGGCTCCCGGCACCCGCTCCACGCGGAAGGCCCGGGTCGCGTGACCCGGGCCTTCCTGCCGTCTGCTGTGATCAGTGGTCGTGTGCCGGATCCGCGCCGGGAGGCTCGGCGGAGACCTCCGTCGCGGCCGTGGTCCCGGCCTTCCGAACCGTGGCGCCGGTGGACCGGTGCGTCACCAGGCCAGGGCGTCGGCCATGGTCGACTGCCAGTACGAGACGCCGATCGAGTCGTCCACGTACACGCCCTTCGCGGGGAGCGACGGGTGGGCGACGCCCGCGCCGTCGTTGAAGAAGACCGCGAGGGACTTGGCCGTGTAGCCGTGGGAGCCGCTGCCGTCCGCGGCCGAGAGGAGGACGCTCGCGTAGCCCGACTCGCCGGGGGCCAGCGTGACCACCGCCTGCGGCTTGGAGTCCTCGAAGGCCGGCGGGACGGACTGGGCCTCGCCGAACCGGACCGCCGGGTAGCCGATCAGGTCGCAGTTCTTCGAGCCGGTGTTGGTGACCGTGAGGAGAAGGTGGTTCAGGGGGCGGGAGATCTCCGTGGCGGCCGTCCGGGTGGAGGCGGTGGAGCAGGGGGTCGAGGCCGACGCCGGGTCCTTGGAGTTCCTGGCGCCCGACGAGTCCTTGGCGCCCGTGGCGCCCGAGGAGCCCGTGGTGCCCTTGGAACCCGTGGATCCCGTGGTGCCCTTGGAACCCGTGGATCCCGTGGTGCCGCTCGAGCCGGCCGCGCCGGTCGCGCCGCCCGCCGAGTCTCCGGAGGACCAGCCCGCCGGGTCGGCCTGTTCCGCCCCGGTGGAGGCTCCCCCGTTCGCCCCGGGCGAGGACGCGGGCTCCGACACGGCGGTGGATCCCGCCGCCGCCCCCTCGTCGCGGACGCCCTCTCCCCCGCCGCACGCCGTCAGCGTCAGCGCGGTGGCCGCGAACGCGGCAGCGGCGAACATGCGGACGCGGGTGCGGCGGGTGCGGTGGGTGCGTGTGGACATGTGATCCCCCTTGGTCGGTACGTGTGGTCGCAGGGGCCGATCACCCGGATGCCGGGAGCGGCGTGCTTGGATGACCCGAGCTTGTGCGGTGATCCGTCCCGGCCGCCACGGTTGCCGGGACATCCGGGACGCTGGAACGCTCGCAAGGGCACCGACCTGGGGGAATGACCATCCCCTGGAATGCGGTTCCGGGACGTGGGGAGGGAACGGAACAGTGGCGGGAGACGAATTCTCCGAGCTGTTGGGCTGCTTGAAGGAGCGGTCCGGGCTCAGTTACGGGGTGCTCGGGAAGCGGCTGCACACGAGTGCGTCCACGCTCCACCGGTACGTCAACGGGGACGCCGTGCCGACGGACTACGCACCCGTGGAGCGGTTCGCGCGGGTGTGCAGGGCGACGCCCGAGGAACTGGTGGAACTGCACCGGCGGTGGGTGCTCGCGGATGCCCGGCGGAGACGGAAGGCGGGCGGGGCCCCTGCGGAGGAGGGTCCCCGGGCGCGGACGGCGGAGGAAACCGGGACCGGAACGGCGGAGGCCGGGGCGGGGAGGACCGGGACGGGAACGGCGGAGGCCGAGGGAGCAGCCCGGGCCGAAGGGACAGCCCGGGCCGAAGGGACAACCGAGCCCGAAGGGACAGCCCGGGCCGAAGGGACAACCGAGCCCGAAGGGACAGCCCGGGACGAAGGGCCAGTCCAAGCCGAAGGGACAACCCAGGCCGAAGAGACAACCGAGCCCGAAGGAACGTCGGAGGCCGGAGAGGCGAACGAGGCCGGAAGGGCGCACCAGGCCGGAAGGGCGCACCAGGCCGGTTCCGAGGGTGGACGGCGGTCCCCGGCGGTGGCTCCCGCGGTGCGGCGGCGCACCGCCGTCCTCGCCGGTGCCGCCGCCCTCGTGTCGGTCGCGCTCGCGGCGCACCTCGTGTTCGGCACGGGCGACGACGCCCCGGGCGGGCGGCAGCCGGTGGGGGCCGTCTCCCCCTCCGCCGGCTCCGTCGGTTCCGCCTCCCCCTCCGCCGGTTCCCCCGGCTCCGCCGGCGAGAGCCCCGGTGCGTCCGGGTCGGCCGCCGCGGAGGACCGGCCGGCCTCGCCGTCCGCCTCGCGCGGCGGTCCCACGGCCTCCGCCTCCGCCGCCCCGGGCGGTGCGGCCGGAACGGCCCGGGGCGACGCTCCCGAGGACGGGGCCACCGCGCCCGCCGTCGCCGTCAACCCGTACAAGTGGGAGGGGCCGTGCAGCCAGCACTACCTGATCGACCGGAAACCCGAGCACGTGCCTCCGCCGCCGGGCGAGCCGGACGCGCGCGGGTGGGTCACTGCGCTGGGCGGGGTCGCCGGCGGGCGGCAGATGCTCGCGCTGACCGTGCAGGGCACCGGGAGGGCCACCGTCGTCCTGGAGGAACTGCACGTGCGGGTGGTGGAGAAGAGCGCGCCCCTCGCCTGGAACGACTTCGTGATGGGCGTCGGGTGCGGCGGTGACGTGGGGACGACGGCCTTCGGGGTGGACCTCGACGCCGGGCGGCCCGTGCTCTCCCCCAGGGCCGGTCAGCGCGACTTCCCGCTCAAGGTGAGCGAGTCCGATCCCGAAGTCCTCTACGTCTTCGCGGACGCGCGGGCGCACCACGTGAGCTGGTACCTGGAGCTGACCTGGTCCAGCGGTCACCGGCGGGGCACCGTGCGCGTCGACGACCACGGCAGGCCCTTCCGGACAAGCGGGAACGCGGGACGGCCCGCGTACGCCCATCCGCTCGGTTCCTCCGAGTGGGGGCGGAACGAGGGGGGTTCCGTCGTTCCCGGCTGAGTGCCCGGCTGAGCACCCGGGGGCGGGGCCGTCCCGCCGGGACCGCACTGTGGCATTCGTCTCACCGCCGGATCCCGGCGCCCCCGGCGGCCTCCCGTCCGCCGGGGGCGGCGGCCGGCCGCGGACAGCCGCGCGCCGGCCGTCGACGGAGGTCACGGGGGGCGGCGGCCGGAAAGGTCCGGCGGGAACACCCCGGCCCGGGGGAGCAATATCTGTTTTTGCGGGATGAGAAATCGACACGGCGCACGGGGAATATTCCCGGGGCGGCGGGCGGTCCGGGATTATTCACCGTACCGGTCCGAGCGCGACGTGCTACTGTCGACGTCAGTTGCAGGTGTGGTTGCCAGAAGGTTTTTTCCGACGGCTGATCATCACGGCGACACGGAATCCGCACAGGGTGGATTCCCGACACCGCCTCCGAAGGAGAAAAACATGGCTACCGGTACCGTCAAGTGGTTCAACGCGGAAAAGGGCTTCGGCTTCATCGAGCAGGACGGCGGCGGCGCCGACGTCTTCGCCCACTACTCGAACATCGCCACCCAGGGCTTCCGCGAGCTGCTGGAGGGCCAGAAGGTGTCGTTCGACGTCGCGCAGGGCCAGAAGGGCCTGACGGCCGAGAACATCGTTCCCGCCTGACACCGGCGCTGACGCACACTTCGCAGCTGGGGCCCGCACCTTCGGGTGCGGGCTCCGGCTCGCTTGTTTTCCAGATACTTTTCCGGGGCGATTCGCCCTCGCTGTTTCCGGCTCGTTCTCGCAATTCTCTGCGCTGTTCACTCCGCTGCGGGAATTCCTTGATACGTGCCCTCGTCAAGGAAGGTCCCGCATGAATCGTGCCCGCACGAACCGAACCCACGGCCGCTCCGGAGGGAGCGCCGCCACCGGCCGTTCCGGCGCTCCGCGCCGTTCCCAGGGCCAGGGGAGCCGTTCCCAGGGTCAGGGGAGACGGCCGGCCGCGCAGACCGACTTCGCGCCGCCGAAGACGCTCACGCCCGCGCTGCCGCCCGTCGAGTCGTTCGCCGAACTCGCCCTTCCGGAGCAGTTCCCGGCCGTCCTCGCCCAGGAGGGCGTGACCGCACCGTTCCCCATCCAGGCGGCGACCCTGCCGAACTCCCTGGCCGGCCGTGACGTGCTCGGCCGCGGCCGCACCGGGTCGGGCAAGACCCTCGCCTTCGGTCTCGCCGTGCTGGCCCGTACGGCGGGCCGGCGGGCCGAACCGCGGCAGCCGCTGGCCCTCGTCCTCGTCCCCACCCGCGAGCTCGCCCAGCAGGTCACCGACGCGCTCACCCCGTACGCCCGCGCCGTACGGCTGCGGCTCGCCACCGTGGTCGGCGGCATGTCGATCGGCAGGCAGGCGGGCGCGCTGCGGGCCGGGGCCGAGGTCGTCGTCGCCACACCGGGGCGGCTCAAGGACCTCATCGACCGGGGCGACTGCCGGCTGGGGGACGTCGCCGTCACCGTCCTGGACGAGGCCGACCAGATGACCGACATGGGGTTCATGCCCCAGGTCACCGCCCTGCTCGACCAGGTGCTCCCCGGCGGGCAGCGGATGCTCTTCTCGGCCACCCTGGACCGCAACGTCGACCGGCTGGTGCGGCGCTACCTGACCGACCCGGTGGTCCACTCCGTCGACCCGTCGGCCGGTGCGGTCACCACGATGGAGCACCACGTGCTCCACGTCGACGACGCGGACAAGCACCGGACGACGACCGAGATCGCGGCGCGGGACGGCCGGGTCATCATGTTCCTGGACACCAAGCACGCGGTGGACCGGCTGACCAAGCGCCTGCTCGGCAGCGGTGTCCGCGCCGCCGCCCTGCACGGCGGCAGGTCCCAGTCGCAGCGCACCCGGACGCTGGCGCAGTTCAAGGACGGCCACGTCACGGTCCTGGTGGCCACCAACGTCGCGGCCCGCGGCATCCACGTCGACAGCCTCGACCTGGTCGTCAACGTCGACCCGCCCGGCGACCACAAGGACTACCTGCACCGCGGCGGCCGCACGGCCCGCGCCGGCGAGTCCGGCAGGGTCGTCACCCTCGTGACCCCCGACCAGCGCCGCGACATGAGCCGGCTGATGGCCGCGGCGGGCATCACCCCGCACGTCACCCCGGTCCGGCCGGGCGATGCGGAGCTGAGCCGCGTCACCGGCGCCCGGACCCCGTCCGGCGTCCCGGTCGTCATCGCCACCGCGCCGCCCGCGGAACGCCCCCGCCGCACGTCCTCGACGTCCCGGAACCGCCGGGGCCGCAGCGGCCGGGGCCGGCCCGCCGGCACGGCGGTGCGCCGCGGGGCGCAGGGACGGTCCGGCTTCGACTCGGCCGCCTAGGGTCCGCGGCGGTCTCCCCGGACCGCAGCGGTCACCAGGACGACCCACCCCCACCACAGGAGGCACCTCGGATGCCGGCACGGACGCAGTACCGCTCGACGGACCCCGCTCACCCGGTCACGACCACGGCCGGCGGCACCGAGGCGCGCGGGCCCCGGGTCTGTGACGACATGACCGTCGAGGTGGCCCTGGCCGTCATGGCGGGCGCCCGCGTCGAGCACCTGACCGTGTGCGACGGGGACGACGAGAGCACGGGCTCGGTCACCCTGGCCCGGCTCGCCGCCCTCCGCGGCAGTCCCGCGTACACGGACCGGATCCGCCTGCGGGACGTCCTGGACGGACCGCCCCCCTCGCCCGGCGCCCCGTCCGGCGGCGCCGGTGGGGACGGCCGCGCCCGGGGCGCGCCCGCCCTCTCCCGCTGACCCGGCTCGCCGGATCGGCCCGTTCCCCTTCTCCCTGTGAGTT
Source organism: Streptomyces sp. NPDC034670 (assembly GCF_055574875.1). NCBI lineage: Bacteria > Bacillati > Actinomycetota > Actinomycetes > Kitasatosporales > Streptomycetaceae > Streptomyces > Streptomyces sp. NPDC034670. The sequence goes on along the minus strand of NZ_JBVITR010000010.1, from coordinate 95,940 downwards.
CTCCCTTGTGAGGCATCATGCGCTGTGTCATCGCCCAGTACCCGTTCGACCTGACCAGGAGCGGGGTGCTGGCCTCGATGGAGGGCGTCAAGCCCGAACCCGTCACGGGCGAGTCCGTGACCATCGGCCGCCGCCGCTACCCCGTCAAGCAGGTGGGCCGGATCATCACGCGGCAGGATCCCCGTGACTTCACCGCCGGCGAGGTGACCCGGGCCATGAAGCGCCTCGGTTTCACCTGCCACCCCCGCCCCGAGGCCGCGTCCGGGGGCGTCTCCGATCCGCTCCGGGCCGCGTCGGCGCTGCTCGGCGGAACCGACACCCCCGGCGCCGCGGGCGTGTGAGGACGGGCGGGCAACCGCCCCCGGGACCCCGGGGGGGGGGGGGGGGGGGGGGGGGGGGGGGGGGGGGGGGGGGTGGGGGGGTGGGGGGGGGGGGGGGGGGGGGGGGGGGGGGGGGGGGGGGGGGGGGGGAGGGGGAACCCCCCCCCCCCCCCCCCCCCCCCTCTCCCCCCCCCCCCCCCCCCCCCCCCCCCCCCCCCCCGCCCCCGGGCGCCCCGGATCCCGCCCCCCGGCCGCCCCGCCCGCCCCTGGCCTACCCTGAACAAGTCACGCGCGCCCGGAGCCCGGGAAGCCCGAGAAGTCGGAGAAGGTCGGAGAAGTCGCAGGTCATGAGCGAACTGCCATACCCTTACGAAGCCCAAGCCTCGCAGGCGCTGTTCGACCGTGCCGCGGCCGTCACCCCCGGTGGCGTGAACTCGCCGGTGCGCGCCTTCCGCGCCGTCGGCGGCACGCCCCGGTTCATGGTGTCCGGCAGCGGGCCGTACCTGACCGACGCCGACGGGCGGGAGTACGTCGACCTCGTGTGCTCCTGGGGCCCGATGATCCTCGGGCACGCGCACCCCGAGGTGATCGCCGCCGTGCAGGAGGCCGTCGCCCGCGGCACGTCCTTCGGCACGCCCGGTGAGGGCGAGGTCGCGCTCGCCGAGGAGATGGTCGCCCGGATCGAGCCCCTGGAACAGGTGCGGCTCGTCTCCAGCGGCACCGAGGCCACCATGTCGGCGATCCGGCTCGCCCGCGGCTTCACGCGGCGCTCCAAGGTGGTCAAGTTCGCCGGCTGCTACCACGGCCACGTCGACTCGCTGCTCGCCTCCGCCGGGTCGGGGGTGGCCACGTTCGCGCTGCCGGACACCCCGGGCGTCACCGGCGCCCAGGCCGGCGACACCATCGTCCTGCCGTACAACGACCTCGACGCCGTGCACGCCGCCTTCGCCGCGCACCCCGGCGAGATCGCCTGCGTGATCACCGAGGCGTCGCCGGGCAACATGGGCGTCGTCCCGCCGCTGCCCGGGTTCAACCAGGGCCTGAAGGACGCGTGCGCCGCGAACGGCGCGCTGTACATCTCGGACGAGGTGATGACTGGGTTCCGCACCAGCCGCGCCGGATGGTTCGGCGTGGACGGGGTCCGGCCGGACCTGATGACCTTCGGCAAGGTGATGGGCGGCGGCTTCCCGGCCGCGGCCTTCGGCGGCCGGGCCGACGTCATGGCGCACCTCGCCCCCGCCGGCCCCGTCTACCAGGCCGGCACCCTCTCCGGGAACCCGGTCGCCACCGCCGCGGGCCTCGCGCAGCTGCGGCTGCTCGACGACGCCGCGTACGAGAAGGTGAACGCCGTCTCCGCGCAGATCCAGTCCCTGGTCACCGAGGCGCTGACCAAGGAGGGCGTGGCGCACACGCTGCAGAACGCCTCCAACATGTTCTCCGTGTTCTTCACCGACCGCCCGGTGCGCGACTACGAGGACGCCAAGGCGCAGGAGTCGTTCCGCTTCACCGCCTTCTTCCACTCCCTCCTGGCGGACGGCGTCTACCTGCCGCCGTCCTCCTTCGAGTCCTGGTTCGTGTCCACCGCGCACGACGAGCGGGCGGTGCAGCGGATCGCCGACGCCCTGCCGGCGGCGGCCCGGGCGGCGGCGGAGGCGACGGCGTGAGCACCCCGAAGAAGGACGGCGACGTCACCGTCGTCCACCTCATGCGGCACGGCGAGGTCGAGAACCCCAAGGGCGTCCTCTACGGCCGGCTGCCCGGCTACCACCTCTCCGAGCTGGGCCGGCGCATGGCCGACCGGGTCGCCGAGCACCTCGCCTCCCGCGACATCACCCACGTCGTCGCCTCCCCGCTGGAGCGGGCGCAGGAGACGGCCGAGCCCATCGCCAAGGCGCACGGCCTGGACATCGCCACCGACGAGCGGCTGATCGAGGCCGAGAACGTCTTCCAGGGCAAGACCTTCGGCATCGGGGACGGCGCGCTGCGCCGCCCGGCCAACTGGAAGCACGTCGTCAACCCGTTCAGGCCGTCCTGGGGCGAGCCGTACATCGACCAGGTCGTGCGCATGACGGGCGCGCTGAACGCGGCCAAGGACGCGGCGCGCGGTCACGAGGCGGTGCTCGTCAGCCACCAGCTGCCGATCTGGATCGTGCGGTCCTACGTCGAGAAGCGGCGGCTGTGGCACGACCCGCGCCGGCGGCAGTGCACGCTCGCCTCGCTGACCACCTTCACCTACCAGGGCGACCGGATCGTCTCCGTCGGCTACAGCGAGCCGGCCCGCGACCTCGTCCCCGCCCACCTGCTCGCCGGCGCCAAGCCGGTGAAGGGGAAGGGCAAGGCCTACGGGGCGTAGGCCCGGGAAAGGCCCTGCGCGCCCGGCGCCCGTGGGGCCCGGCGGGCAACGCCCGCGCGGGGCTTCGTCGCGAAACCTCCGCGGCCGGCGGGAACCCCCCGCTCCGTCACGTCCTCTGAACGAGTGACCACCGGAGGACGTGACGAAGGGGGACGCCGTGCGCGCTCTCTCCCGCAGGGGAATGCTCGGGCTCGGCGCGGGGGCCGGTGCGGTCGCCGCCGTCTCGCTGACCGGCTGCGGCGACCGCACGGGTCCGGGCGGCGCGGCCCCCGGCGGCGGTCCCCGCCCCCGAGGCGGCGACCGGCCCGGGACGCCGGAGCCGACCAGGACGGCCCGTCCGATCGGTGACGGTTCCACCTCCTTCACCGGCGCGCAGCCCCGCCAGCCCGACGGCCCCGTGCCGCTGGAACCGGGGCAGACCCCGCCGCAGTTCGTCGTCTTCTCCTGGGACGGGGCCGGCGAGGTCGGCAACGGGCTCTTCCCGCGCTTCCTGGACCTCGCCGGGGAGCACGGCGCGCACATGACCTTCTTCCTCTCGGGCCTGTACCTGCTCCCCGAGTCGAAGAAGCAGCTCTACGACCCGCCGAACAACCCGCGCGGCGCCTCCGACATCGGCTACCTCACCGACGAGCACATCAAGGACACCCTGAGGAACCTGCGCCGGGCCTGGCTCGAGGGACACGAGATCGGCACCCACTTCAACGGCCACTTCTGCGCCGGCCCCGGCAGCGTCGGCACCTGGACGCCGCGGCAGTGGCGCAGCGAGATCGAGCAGGCCAAGTCGTTCGTGAAGCGGTGGCGGACCAACTCCGGCTGGACCGACCTGGAACCGCTGCCCTTCGACTACGACAAGGAACTCGTCGGCGGCCGGACGCCCTGCCTGCTCGGCCAGGACAACCTGCTGCCCACCGCCCGTGCCCTCGGCTGGCGCTACGACGCTTCCTCGCCGGGCGGGCGCCAGGTCTGGCCGACGAAGAAACAGGGCATATGGGACCTTCCGCTCCAGCAGATCCCGTTCCCCGGACGCTCCTTCGAGGTCCTGTCGATGGACTACAACCTGCTCGCCAACCAGTCGGTCAACTCGACCAACGCCCCCGCCCGCCACCACCCGCGCTGGCGGGAGCAGGCGGCCCAGGCGTACATATCGGGATTCAAGCGGGCGTACGAGACGAACCGGGCACCCTTCTTCATAGGCAACCACTTCGAGCAGTGGAACGGCGGCATCTACATGGACGCCGTGGAGGAGGCGCTGCGGCACATGGCGCGCGAGAAGGAGAAGGGCGGCGACGTGCGCCTGGTCTCCTTCCGGCAGTTCGTCGACTGGCTGGACGTGCAGAGGCCGGAGGTGCTCGACCGGCTCCGCACCCTGGAGGTCGGACAGGAACCGGCCGGCGGCTGGAAGGACTTCCTGCGGGAGACGGGCGGCCCCGGCGCCGGCGGCGGAACGGGCGGCCTCGGCACCGGGGCGGGTGACCGGAACGCCGCCCGATAAGCGGGTTCCTCCCCCGCGCGGGGGGTGCGCAAGATCCCCAGAACGGGCATGCGAAACTTTTCACATGAGTGCCGCCAGCCGTGCCCCCCAGCGCTCGAACCGCGCTCCCCGCGTCCGCCGCCGCGCCGTCCTGACCGCCGGTGCCGCCGCGGCCGCACTCCTCGTCTCCGCGTGCAGCTCCGGCGGAACGTCCGGCGGGGGCGGCGACACCAACTTCGTCACCGGCACCGACGGCATCGCGACGGTGGCCGAGGGCGAGCGCGACGCCGCGCCCGACCTGTCCGGGAAGACCCTGGAGGGCGAGCGGCTCGACGTCGCCGACTACCGGGGCAAGGTCGTCGTCCTCAACGTCTGGGGCTCCTGGTGCAACCCGTGCCGCGCGGAGGCCAAGCACTTCGCCAAGGTGTCCGAGGACTACGCCGACAAGGGCGTGCAGTTCGTCGGCATCAACACCCGGGACACCAACACCCGCTCCGCCCTCGCCTTCGAGGAGGAGTTCGGCATCACCTACCCCAGCCTGTACGACCCGGCGGGCAAGCTGATGCTCCGCTTCGAGAAGGGCACGCTCAACCCGCAGGCGATCCCCTCCACCCTGATCCTGGACCGGGACGGGAGGGTCGCGGCCCGCTCGCTGTCCGCGCTCAGCGAGGAACGGCTGCTGAAGATGCTCGAGCCGGTCGTCGCGGAGAAGTGACGTGACGGTCCTGCACACGCTCGCCGCCGAACCGGCCTACAACGGCACGGTGCTCAACGGCGCCCTGCTGGTGGCCCTGCCCATCGCCCTGCTCGCCGGGCTCGTCTCCTTCTTCTCGCCCTGCGTGCTGCCGCTGGTCCCCGGCTACCTCTCCTACGTCACCGGCGTCTCCGGCACCGACCTGGCCGAGGCCCGGCGCGGCCGGATGATCACCGGCGCCTCCCTGTTCGTCCTCGGCTTCACCGTGGTCTTCGTCTCCGGCGGCGCCTTCTTCGGCTACTTCGGGCAGACGCTGCAGGAACAGTCCGGCGTCCTGTCCAAGGTGCTCGGCGTCCTCATGATCCTCATGGGCGCCTTCTTCATGGGCCTGATGCCCTGGCTCACCCAGCGCGAGTTCCGCTTCCACCGGCGGCCGGCGGCCGGACTGGCCGGCGCCCCCCTCCTCGGCGCCCTGTTCGGGATCGGCTGGACCCCCTGCATCGGCCCCACCCTCGCCTCCGTCCTGACCCTCTCCGCCCAGCAGGAGAGCGCCGGACGCGGGGCCGTCCTGACCGTCGCGTACTGTCTGGGACTGGGTGTGCCCTTCGTGCTCGCCGCCGTCGCCTTCCGCAAGGCGCTCGGTGCCTTCGGCTGGGTCAAGCGGCACTACACCTGGGTGATGCGCATCGGCGGCACGATGATGATCGTGACCGGTGTGCTGCTGCTGACCGGCGCGTGGGACAGCCTCGTGGCGCAGATGCAGACCTGGTCCAACGGCTTCACTGTGGGGATCTGACGCGATGAGCACGACTTCGAAGACCGGCCCCGGGGAGACCGGAGCCGGTCCCGGGACCCCCGAGCAGGAGCAGGACCTGGGCGCCGCGGGCTCCCGGCTGTCCACCGCCCCCACGGAGGAGACGCCGAACCTGCCCTCCCTGGGCGTCATCGGCTGGGCCCGCTGGTTCTGGCGGCAGCTCACCTCCATGCGGGTCGCCCTGCTGCTGCTCCTGCTGCTGTCGCTCGCCGCGATCCCCGGCTCGCTCATCCCGCAGACCGGCATCGACCAGACGCAGGTCGCCGACTTCCGCGAGCGGCACGAGACCCTCGCGCCGATCTACGACAAGCTCGGGCTGTTCAACGTCTACAGCTCGGTGTGGTTCTCGGCGATCTACCTGCTGCTGTTCGTCTCCCTCATCGGCTGCATCGTGCCCCGCACCTGGCAGTTCGTGGGCCAGCTGCGCGGCCGTCCGCCGGCCGCGCCCCGGCGGCTGACCCGGCTGCCCGCCCACACCACCTGGCGCACCGGGGCCGGGCCCGAGGAGATCCGCGGGGCGGCGCTCGCCCTGCTGAAGAAGCGCCGGTTCCGCGTCCACCTCGCCGGGGACGCCGTCGCCGCCGAGAAGGGCTACCTGCGCGAGGCCGGCAACCTGGTCTTCCACCTCGCGCTGATCGTGATGCTGATCGCCTTCGGCTGGGGCCAGCTGTTCAAGTCCGAGGGCAACAAGCTGATCGTCGAGGGCAGCGGCTTCTCCAACACGCTCCCGCAGTACGACGACTTCAAGTCCGGCAACCTCTTCTCCGCCGACGACCTCGAACCGTTCAGCTTCCACCTGGAGGACTTCCGGGGCACGTACGAGCGCACCGGCCCCAACAAGGGGACGCCGCGCACCTACGAGGCCGACCTCACCTACAGCCAGGGCGCCTACGGCGCGGAGAAGAAGACCACCGTCAAGGTCAACGAGCCGCTGGAGATGGGCGACGCCAAGGTCTACCTCACCAGCCACGGCTACGCGCCCGTGGTCACCGTCCGCGACGGCGAGGGCGAGATCGTCTTCCAGGACGCGGTGCCGCTGCTGCCGCTCGACGGCAACGTCACCTCCTCCGGCGTGGTCAAGGTCCTCGACGGCTACCGCAACCCCGAGGGGAAGAGGGAGCAGCTCGGCTTCCAGGCGTTCTTCGTGCCGACCTTCGGCGGCTCGGCCGCCGGCACGATGATCTCCCAGTTCCCCGCGCTGGACTATCCGGTGCTCGCGCTGAACGCCTACCACGGCGACCTGAAGGCCGACTCCGGCATTCCGCAGAGCGTGTACCAGATGGACAAGAGCAAGATGAAGGAGTTCAAGGACGCCGACGGCGAGCTGTTCAAGAAGCTGCTCATGCCCGGCGAGACCATGGAGCTCCCGGGCGGCGCCGGCTCGGTCACCTTCGAGAAGGACATCAAGGAGTGGGCCCAGTTCCAGGTCGTCCAGGAGCCGGGCGCCGGCTGGGCCCTGGGCGGTGCCGTCGCCGCGATCGGCGGACTGGCCGCCTCCCTGTTCATCCAGCGCCGCCGCGTCTGGGTGCGCGCGACCGAGGGCCCCGACGGCGTCACCGTGGTGGAGATGGCCGGCCTCGGCCGCAGCGAGTCCGCCAAGGTGCCCGAGGAACTCGGCGACCTCGCCGCGATCCTCCACGAGCAGGCTTTTGCCGCGCCCGGCCCGGATCGCGATCCGGATCCCGGCGGCGGCCCCGATCCGGATTCCGGCCCGGACGACGGTCCGGAGGCATCCTCCGACCCCACCGACACCGACCCCCGCGTCACACCCGCTGAAGGGGCTGAGAAGCAGTGACTCCCGCCGCCGCAACCGAGCTGGCCGCCTCGACGAGCCTGGCCGCCGCGTCCAACGAGAGCCTGGCGGAGATGAGCAACGTGCTCATCTACTCCGCGATGGCCGTCTACACCCTGGCCTTCTTCGCGTACATCGCCGAGTGGATCTTCGGCAGCCGCAGCAAGGTCGCCCGCACCGCCGCCGCGCTCACCCCCCGCGCCGAGGCGAAGAAGGCCCCCGCCGTCACCGTGCGGCAGGAGGGCGGCACCGCCGTACTGGAGCGGCCGAAGGTCGTCGTGCGGGCCGCGAGCGGGACACGGGACGTGCCCGACGGGCCCGGCGCGCACGGCGGGGACGAGCAGGGCGACCTCTTCGGGCGGGTCGCCGTCTCCCTCACCGTGCTCGCGTTCCTGCTCGCGTTCGGCGGGGTGCTCACCCGCGCGCTGTCCGTGGAGCGGGCGCCGTGGGGCAACATGTACGAGTTCAACATCACCATCTCCACCACCGTGGTCGGCGTGTACCTCCTGCTGCTGGCGCTGAAGAAGAACGTGCGCTGGCTCGGGCTGTTCCTGACCACGACGGTCCTGCTCGACCTCGGCCTCGCCGTCACCGTCCTGTACACCGAGAGCGACCAGCTGGTCCCCGCGCTCCACTCGTACTGGCTGTACATCCACGTCTCCACGGCGATCCTGTGCGGCGCGGTGTTCTACGTCGGCGCGTTCGGCGTGGTCATGTACCTCTTCAAGGACTCCTACGAGAACAAGCTGGCGGGCGGCGGCAAGCCCGGCGCCTTCGCGACCTCGGTCCTGGAGCGGCTGCCCGCCGCCGCCTCGCTGGACAAGTTCGCCTACCGGGTCAACGCGGCCGTCTTCCCGCTGTGGACGTTCACGATCATCGCGGGCGCCATCTGGGCCGGTGACGCCTGGGGCCGCTACTGGGGCTGGGACCCCAAGGAGACCTGGTCCTTCATCACCTGGGTCGCCTACGCCGGCTACCTGCACGCTCGCGCCACCGCCGGCTGGAAGGGCCGCAAGGCCGCCTACCTGGCCCTGGCCGCCTTCGCCTGCTGGCTGTTCAACTACTACGGCGTGAACATCTTCGTCTCCGGCAAGCACTCCTACGCCGACGTCGGCCTGGGCGTGCTGCAGTCCGCCGGTTTCTGACGGACCGCGCCGCCTCCGGGGCCGGCTCCCGTGACCCGGGGTCACGGGAGCCGGCCTGCGTCGTCCGGGGGCGAGGGACGCGGCCACGGACCCGCGAAGACGCGCCCGCGCGGGGGACCGCGACGCGTCCGGCGCTCCCTCCGGCGCGTCCGCACGGCTCCGTCCGCACCCGCGCCCTCCGGTCCGCCGGCGGCCGTGGCCGCGTGCGAAAGGCCCCGTGCGGGGTCAGGCTGGTGTCATGACCGGTTCCATCGAGCAGGGCACCAGTCAGACCCACGGGAACACGCACATCCTGCACTTCCTGGTGCGGCTGCCGCGGCCCATGGCGCGGGTGTGGCCCGCGCTGGCCACCCCGGAGGGTCTCGCGGGCTGGTTCACCTCCGCGGAGGTCCTGGAACCGCGGCTCGGCGGCGAGGTCACGCTGCGCGGGCTCGGCAGCGGGCGGATCACCGCCTGGGACGTGGACCGGGTGGCCGAGTACACGGTGGAGGGCGGGCGGGTCAGGTTCCACCTGGAACGCGACGGCGAGGGCTCCGCCCTGCGCTTCACCCACGAGTTCCAGGGCGAGGCGGAGTCGGAACAGCGCTGGCGCCTGCGCTTCGAGCGGCTGATCGACCTGCTGGAGGGCGGTGCCTGAGGGCCGGGGGCGCGGCACCCCGGAGCCGCCGGGCGGACCGGGCCGCACGACGCGCCACGGGACCGCCGCGCCCCCCGGCCGATCACGCCGCGCGGGTGGCGTTCGGTCCCAGGGGGAGGGGAAACGGCCCCGGGACCCGCACCGGTACCGGGGGAGCCGCGGGAGGCCCGCCGGTCGCGGGCCGGGCCGGCGAGCCGCAACGGCGAGCACCGGCCGGCTCCACGCGCGCACGACGTCCCCGCGCACGACCCGCCGGCCGGTGCGCACCCCGTCCCCCCGCACCGGTCGACCCGGACCACGCTCGTCCGCGGGGCCGCCGCCGGCGCCGGTGATCCCCGGCCCGGCCCGCGGTCCGCGCCGCGGTCCTCATGCCGTCGTCCCGGCCGCGCCGGGGCACTCCCGGTGCTCCAGGTAGGCGTGCAGGGCGCCCGCGCCCTCCAGCATGGCCCGGGTGCGGGCGGTGAGCGCCTCGTCCCGCGCGTCGAGCGCCGCCCGCAGGGCCTCGCCGTCGCCCTCCCGGCGCAGCTCCTCCAGCACCGGGCGGATCCGGTCGAAGAGGTGGTGGCTGCGGCGCAGGGTGTGGACGACGCGGGCGTCGCGCACGTCGGCGGGGCCGAACAGACGGTACCCGGTGCCGCGTTCACGCGGCGGCGCCAGCAGCCCGGCCGCCTCCCACACCCGCAGCGCCGACGTCCGTACCCCCAGCAGCGCGGCCACCTCGCCGATCCGCAGCCCCGGGGAGGGAGGCGGCGCGTCCCCCTCCCCGGCCAGGGACTCCACCGCCTCCCGCGCGGCCCGCAGCGCGGTGCGCTCCTCGTGCAGCGCGGCGTGCGCGGCGTCCACCAGCGCGAGCGCGCCCGGCACGTCCCCCTCGTGCACGCGCCGCATCACCGGGGTCGCCGTCACCGGCCCGTACCCCTTCAGCAGAGCCCGGTACGCCAGCAGCGCCCGCCGGTGCACCTCCCCGAAGACCCGGTGGCCGGCCGCGGTCCGCGCGGCCGGCGGCAGCACGCGGGCGTCCTCGTAGTTGCGGATCTGCTGCGTCGAGAGACCGGCCGCCCGGGCCAGGTCGGCGGTGCGCAGCCGGCGCCCTCCCGGTGCCGGCGGCATCACCCGGCGCCGACCGGGCACCGGAGGCGGTCCGGCAGGACGCGCGCCGCCTCGTCGAGGTCGACGTCCCCGACGGTCAGCCGGCGGCGGCCGGCCCCGAGGCCGGGGCCGGGGGATGCCGGCGAGGGCGGGGGAAGCGGGGCCGGTCCACCGGCCGCGCTCCGGAGCGCGGGCCGCCGTGCGAACGCCGGCACCCCGGCCTTCCGGGCGTCACGCAGCTCCCGGGCCCGTTCCACGCCGACCCGGCCCGCACGGGAGGAGCGCGGGAGCGGCGCGGCGTCCCGGTGCTCCCGCACGAGGCCCGGGCACGCCCGGACCGGGACCCCGCTCCCCTCCCGGGCCGTGTCCGGAAGGGCTCCGGCGGTGACTTCGCCGCGGCGCTGCTCAGGACTCATCGCGTGGGCCGCCGTGCCTTTCTGGAGTGAATTCCCGGAATTCGCTTCCGGTCCCGGTGCGCACTGCCCCAGACTGATCCCCCGGCGTGCGCGTCCGCCCGTCGCCGCGGGGGAACGGGCGGGCCGCCGCCGGAGACGGGGAGAAGCGGGCGGCGGGGCGGCGGACCGGACCGGAGCGGTGCCGGGCCGCCGGAGGACGACGGGGACGGGGAACCACGACGGACCGGACCGGTGCGGGCCGCTGCGGACCCGGACCCCGTCAGGACTCGTCAGAACCCCTCAGGACCCGTCACGTCCGCCGTCGCCGGGCTTGTCCCCGGGCCGGTCGTCGTCCTTGCGGTCCTCGTCCAGCGACTTCAGGAAGTCGGGGTTGTCGTCCGGCGCGACCCACTGGCGGTTCGGGCGCGCGCCGCGCACACCGGACCAGCCGTCGGCGGCCGGGCTGCGCCGCTTGCCGGCGATGATCCAGGAGATCGAGCCGACCAGCGGGAACAGCAGCACGAGGATCGCCCACAGCGGCTTGGGCATGTGGCGGATGTCCTCGTCCTTCGTGCTGATGCAGTCGATGAACGCGTAGATGCTCAGCGCCAGCGGCACGAGGAACATCAGCACCCGGAGCATGTGGCCTCTCCAGACTGTCGGGGCGTCGGGGCCGTCGAGGCAGCCCCAGGTACAGGGTCAGGGTAGCCGCTCGGGGATACTTGACCCCATGGCTTACGACGATCTTCGCTCCCTGCTCAGGGCGCTGGAGCGCGAGGGCGACCTCAAGCGCATCAAGGCCGAGGTCGACCCGCACCTGGAGGTCGGTGAGATCGTCGACCGGGTGCAGAAGGCCGGCGGTCCCGCCCTGCTCTTCGAGAACGTGCGCGGCTCGAGCATGCCCCTCGCGATGAACGTGTACGGCACCGACCGCCGCCTGCTGAAGGCGCTCGGCCTGAAGTCGTACACGGAGATCAGCGAGAAGATCGGCGGCCTGCTCAAGCCCGAGCTGCCGCACGGCTTCGTCGGGGTGCGCGAGGCGTTCGGGAAGCTCGGCGCGATGACCCACGTCCCGCCGAAGAAGGTGAAGGACGGACCCGTGCAGGAGGTCGTCCTGCAGGGCGACGACGTGGACCTCGAGCAGCTCCCCGCCCTGTTCACCTGGCCCAAGGACGGCGGCTCCTTCTTCAACCTGGGCCTGACCCACACCAAGGACCCCGAGACGGGCGTGCGCAACCTCGGCCTGTACCGCCTCCAGCGGCACGACAAGCGCACCATCGGCATGCACTGGCAGATCCACAAGGACAGCCGCAACCACTACCAGGTCGCCGCCCGGCGCGGCGAGCGGCTGCCGGTCGCCATCGCCTTCGGCTGCCCGCCGGCCGTGACGTACGCCTCCACCGCCCCGCTCCCCGGCGACATCGACGAGTACCTCTTCGCCGGGTTCCTCCAGGGCAAGCGGATCGAGATGGTCGACTGCAAGACGGTCCCGCTCCAGGTCCCCGCCCAGGCGGAGGTCGTCCTGGAGGGCTGGCTGGAGCCGGGCGAGATGCTGCCCGAGGGCCCCTTCGGCGACCACACCGGCTTCTACACCCCGCAGGAGCCGTTCCCGGCGCTGACGATCGACTGCGTGACGATGCGCAGGCGCCCGCTGCTCCAGTCGATCGTGGTCGGTCGGCCGCCGACGGAGGACGGCCCCCTGGGCCGCGCGACGGAACGCTTCTTCCTCCCCCTCCTCAAGATCATCGTCCCGGACATCGTGGACTACCACCTCCCCGAGGCCGGCGGCTTCCACAACTGCGCGATCGTCTCGATCGACAAGAAGTACCCCAAGCACGCGCAGAAGGTCATGCACGCCATCTGGGGCGCCCACATGATGTCGCTGACCAAGCTGATCGTGGTCGTCGACTCCGACTGCGACGTGCACGACCTGCACGAGGTCGCCTGGCGGGCCCTCGGCAACACCGACTACGCCCGTGACCTCAGCGTGGTCGAGGGCCCCGTCGACCACCTGGACCACGCCTCCTACCAGCAGTTCTGGGGCGGCAAGGCGGGCATCGACGCGACGAAGAAGTGGCCCGAGGAGGGGTACACGCGCGACGGCGGCTGGCCCGACATGGTCGAGTCCGACCCGGAGACGGCCGCGAAGGTCGACCGCCGCTGGAAGGAGTACGGACTGTGACGTCGGCCTCCGCCGCGCTGCCGCGGCGGCCGGGGCGCACGAAGGCCTTCCTGCGCCTGGTGATGATCGAGCACTCGGTGTTCGCGCTGCCCTTCGCGTACATCGCCGCGCTCACCGCGATGTACGAGCGGGACGGCGACATCCACTGGGGCCGGCTGCTCCTGGTCACCCTCGCCATGGTCGGCCTGCGCACCTTCGCGATGGCCGCCAACCGGATCATCGACCGCGAGATCGACGCCCGCAACCCGCGCACCGCCCACCGCGAACTGGTCACCGGCGCGGTGTCGGTGAAGCACGCCTGGACCGGCGCGCTGATCGCGCTCGCGGTGTTCCTCGGCGCGGCGGCCCTGCTCAATCCCCTCTGCCTGGCCCTCGCCCCCGTCGCGGTGATCCCGATGGTGGTGTACCCGTACGGCAAGCGGTTCACGAACTTCCCGCAGGCCATCCTCGGCCTGGCCCAGGCCATGGGCCCGGTCGGCGGCTGGCTGGCGATCACCGGCGCGTGGTCCTGGGACGCGGTCGTGCTCGGCCTGGCGGTCGGCGTCTGGATCGGCGGCTTCGACCTGATCTACGCCTGCCAGGACGTCGAGGCCGACCGCGAGATCGGCGTGAAGTCGGTCCCGGCGCGCTTCGGCGTCCCGGCCGCCATCTGGGGCGCCCGCGCCTGCCACACCGTGACGACGGCCCTGTTCGTCTGGTACGCGGTGCTCACCGGCGCCGGGGTGTTCTTCTGGCTGGGCCTGCTGATCGTCGCCGCGGCCTTCGTCTACGAGCACACCATCGTCCGCCCGCACGACCTGTCCCGCCTGAACCGGGCGTTCTTCAGCGTCAACGGCTTCATCGGCATCGCGTTGTTCGTGTGCGCGCTGCTGGACCTGCTGGTGCGGGGCCTGACCCTGTAGGGCTGTGTCGAAGGGCCCGCCCGCCCGGCGACGCCCGGCACGCACGCCCGAGCCCTCCCCGGCGGCCGTGTCCGGTCCCCGGCCGCCGGGGAGCGGGCGGGCCGCGGGTCCCCCCTCGTGCTCCCCGGCCCGGGGACGCCCGCGGACCGGGGGGCGCGCACCGGTCCCGGCCTCACCCGGCGGGCACGCCCCGGCGGCCGGGCCGGCGCCGGAACAGGAAGGCCGCGGCCACGCCCGCCAGCAGGCCGATGAGGTGGCCCTGCCAGCTGACACCGGCCTGGCCGGGGACGACACCGGCGAGGACCGAGCCGCCCCACACCGCGCCGACCAGCACACCGACGACCACGCCCATCGGCCGGCGCTCCACGAAGCCGCTGCACACCAGGAAGCCGAACAGGCCGAAGATCAGGCCGGAGGCGCCCGCCGTGTTGGTGTCCGCCGGGGCGACCAGCCACACCCCCAGGCCGTCGCAGACGACGATCAGCGCGCACACGGCGGCGAACCGGCGCAGGCCGCCGAGGGCCGCCAGGAAACCGAGCACCAGCAGCGGCACGCTGTTCGCCGCGACGTGGGCGAAGCCGAAGTGGACGAAGGCGGAGGGGACGACGTCGGCCAGTTCACCGGTCGTGCGCGGCTCGACGCCGAAGCCGTCCAGGGCGTGGCCCGAGAGCACGTCGACCCCTTCCAGCAGCCACAGCAGGGCCACCCAGACCACCATCACCACGGCGGCGGTCCTCGCCCGCGCGCGCCCCGTCCCCCGCGGACCGGTGTCGGACATGACGACCCCCATGACGTGCTCGCCCGCTCGGGAACACCCGGGGACCCGAGGACACTCGAGGACTCGAGGACGCTTGAAGAACGGAACAACCCCTGAGCCGGTTCCCGGCCCACGATTCCGTATAGGCTCGATGTCGTGAACCATCTCAAGCCAGGAGAGACGACGCGAACACCTTGGATCCTAGGGGTATCCGGCGCTTCCGGCACGCCCTATGCGGCAGCCGTGCTGCGTGCGCTCCTCCAGGCGGGGGAGAGCGTCGACCTGGTGGTCAGCCGGGCCTCGCGGCTCACCCTGCTCGACGAGACCGGCATCTCCTTCCGGGACGCCCACTGGCGGGACGACCTGCGCCGATGGCTGTCCCGCGGGGCGGACGGCAAGCCGGACACCTTCACCGTGGACCTCGACGGCGTACGGCACTGGGCCGCCGGTGACCTCGCGGCCGGGCCGTCCTCGGGGTCGTACCCGAGCAAGGGCATGCTGATCGTGCCCGCCTCCACGGCCTGTGTGGCCGGGGTGGCGCTCGGGCTGTCCAAGGACCTGCTGCAGCGGGCGGCGAGCGTGACCCTGAAGGAGGGGCGCCCGCTGGTCGTGGCCGTGCGCGAGACCCCGCTGAACGGCCAGACCCTGCGGCACATGGTCGCCCTCGACGACGCGGGCGCGACCGTGGTGCCCGCCTCACCGGCCTTCTACGCGGGCGCGACGCACATCCAGGACCTGGTGGACTTCGTCGCCGGACGCGTGCTCGACGCGGTGGGGGTGGCCCACCGGCTCTACCACCGCTGGGAGGGCGAACTCGGCGGCTCGCGGACGGACTGAGCGCGCCGGGCCCCCGCCGGCCACCCGCCCCCCAGAACCTCCCGCCCCTCAGGAACCTCCGAACCGGTTTCCAGGCTCCCTGGAAACGTCAGAACCTCCGGAACTCTCAGACCTCTTCAGTGGAAGGCTTCGAATCGATGGACGCGGTGGACAGGCAGCTCATCCAGGCCCTGAGGGAGAACGGCCGGGCCTCCTACGCGGAGCTGGGACGCCTCGTCGGCCTGTCGGGACCCAGCGTCACCGACCGCATCAACCGGCTGGAGGCGGCCGGCGTCATCACCGGGTACCGCGCCACCGTGGACTCCGCCTCGCTCGGCCTCGGGGTGACCGCCCTGATCGGCGTCTCGCTCTCGGACGCCGCCGACCACGAGGACGTGGCGCAGCGGCTGAAGGAGCTGAAGGAGATCGAGGACTGCTGGTTCATCGCCGGCGACGACTCCTTCATGCTCAAGGCGCGGGCGAGCGACGTGGACGGGCTGGAGAAGATCATCCGCCGGCTGACCGGGACCAAGGGCGTCTCCCGGACCCGCACCACCATCGTGCTCTCCACGAAGTGGGAGAACCGTGTCGGCGAACTGCCCGAAGAGGTGCGGGAGGGCCGGTAGGGGCACGGTGGGGGCGGCCCCGGCCGGGGCGTACGGTGGACGGAGTCTGCCTGGAGAAAAGAGGGATCGGCATGGACGTCGGGCTCAAGCGCGAGCTGGAGGAGAAGGTCAGGGCGGGCGAACGCCTGACCCGTGAGGACGGCATCGCGCTGTACGAGTCGGACGACCTGGCCTGGCTGGGCGGGCTGGCGCACGAGGTGCGCACGCGGCGCCACGGCGACGTCGTGCACTTCAACGTCAACCGCCACCTCAACATGACGAACGTGTGCACCGCCTCCTGCGCGTACTGCTCCTTCCAGCGCAAGCCCGGGGAGAAGGACGCGTACACGATGCGCATCGAGGAGGCGGTGAAGCTCGCCAAGGAGATGGAGTCGGAGAACCTGACGGAGCTGCACATCGTCAACGGGCTCCATCCCAACCTGCCCTGGCGCTACTACCCGCGCTCCCTGCGCGAGCTGAAGGCCGCCCTGCCGGACGTCTCCCTGAAGGCGTTCACCGCCACCGAGATCCACCACTTCGAGACGATCTCCGGCCTGTCCGCCTCCGAGATCCTCGACGAGCTGATCGACGCCGGCCTGGAGTCCCTCACCGGCGGCGGCGCGGAGATCTTCGACTGGGAGGTGCGGCAGCACATCGTCGACCACCGCACCCACTGGGAGGACTGGTCCCGCATCCACCGCCTGGCGCACGAGAAGGGGCTGAAGACCCCGTGCACCATGCTCTACGGCCACATCGAGGAACCCCGCCACCGCGTGGACCACGTGCTGCGGCTGCGTGAGCTGCAGGACGAGACCGGTGGCTTCCAGGTCTTCATCCCGCTGCGCTACCAGCACGACTTCGTGGACATGAAGGACGGCAAGATCCGCAACCGCCTCCAGGCGCGGACGCAGATGGCCACCGGCGCGGAGGCGCTGAAGACCTTCGCCGTCTCCCGGCTGCTCTTCGACAACGTCCCGCACGTCAAGGTCTTCTGGGTGATGCACGGCGTCCAGACCGCGCAGCTCGCGCTCCAGCACGGCGCGGACGACATGGACGGCTCGGTCGTCGAGTACAAGATCACGCACGACGCCGACAACTACGGCACCCCGAGCAAGCTGGCCCGCGAGGACCTCCTCGACCTGATCCGCGACGCCGGCTTCCGCCCGGTGGAGCGCAACACGCGGTACGAGGTCATCCGCGAGTACGACGGGCCGGACCCGGCGCGCCGGGACTCCCCGCAGCCGATGCGGGTGTGAGTCCTCCCCGGCACGGGACGGGGACGCGGCGGGTGTCCGGCCGCGGGCCGGGCACGCTCCGGCACGGGCCGGACGCGGTCCGGGAGGGGGCGGTCCGGGAAGGGGGCGTCCGGGAAAGGGCGGTCCGGGCGCGGGTCCGGAAAGCAGGGCGCGCGTGCTTCGGTAATGGTTACGATCGCGTCATGCCCCTTACCTTCACGCTCGATCCCGCCGTCACCCCCGACCTCCGCGACGGCGTCCTCGACCTGTGGGCCGACGTCGTCAACGCGGGCGGAGCCGTCGGCTTCGTGCCGCCGGTGACGCGCGAGGAGATCCGCCCCGAGCTGCTGCGGCACTTCGCGTCGATGGCGGAGGGCCGCTCCCGCCTCCTCGTCGGCCACGACGAGGAGGGACGGGTGGCCGCCACCGCGTTCCTCACCTTCAACGCCCACCGCCTGATGACCCACTGGATCTGGCTCTACACGGTGATGGTCCACCCGCGCCACCAGGGCAAGGGGTACGGCCGCGACCTGCTGGCCGCGGTCGAGCGCGCCGCCCGCGGCTTCGACGGCATCGAGGCGGTACGCCTCGGCTGCCGCGGCGGCCTCGGCCTGGAGCACTTCTACGCCTCCTGCGGCTACAAGGAGGTCGGCCGTGTCCCCGGCGCGATCCGGGTGGCCCCCGGCGACGAGCGGGACGACATCGCCATGCTGCTGACGCTGACCTGAGGGGTCCGAGGACCCGAGGACCTGAGGGGCCCGGGGCCGCACCCCCCTGGGGGGCCGGTGGTCCGGGCGTGTTTCACTGGGGGTGCCCCTTTGTCCCTTTGGGACGCTCTGGGGCCTGTTCCGGCCGGACGTAGGAAGAGTGGATGAGATGCTCCGCTACACGCTGATGCGCCTCGGGATCTTCGTGGGCTGCCTCGTGGTCGTCTGGGGTCTCGTCTCCTTCGGTCTCGCCCCGCGCGGCCTCGGCGACTCCAACGGCCTGTGGATCGTGCTGCTCGCGCTGGTGCTCTCGGCCCCGATCAGCTTCGTCGCGCTGCGCAAGGAGCGGGACCGGGCCTCCGAGCAGATCGTGCGGCGGGTGGACCGGGCCAAGGCGAGCCTGGAGGCCAACCGCAACCAGGAGGACGTCGCCGACGACGCCGCCCGCTCGCAGGGGCAGGCGCAGGGCCAGACCCCGTAAGCTCCGTCACACCCGCGCGGCACCGCGCAGCGCCCCGGTCTCCGAAACCACCGGATACCAGGGCGCTTTGTGATGTACGGGTACGTATTCCCTCGTGCCTGTCAAAGTAAGGCTTTGAGGTTCTCAAAGTTCAGGTGTTACGGTCTTCGGGTGATGTCAGCAGCCGTGTTCCCCACGCCCCGGAGAGTTCCGCTCGTGGCGCGCCTGCACGTGGACCTCTGCCGGGTCGCCTCCGCGAACTGTCCTCCCTGAGGTTTGCGTGAACCGTCGTCCCTGACGTTCCGCGACCCGAGCACCACGTCACCTCCCTCACGCGTCCTCTTCATCGGAGCATGTCCGTGTCCACGAACACGAAGTCGTTCAAGCTGCCCTTCCGGGCGCCCTTCTGGGCCCAGATACTCGCCGGCCTCGTCCTGGGCGTCCTGCTCGGCTGGCTCGCCCGCAGCCAGGACGTCTCCTGGCTCGTCACCACCCTGGAGAAGGTCGGCGGCACCTTCATCGGCCTGCTGAAGCTGGCCGTCGCCCCGCTCGTCTTCTTCGCGATCCTGGTCTCCATCACCAACCTGCGGAAGGTCAACAACGCGGCCCGCCTGGCCTCGCGGACCCTCCTCTGGTTCATGATCACCTCGCTGATCGCGGTGGCCATCGGTCTCGCCATCGGCCTGCTCACCAACCCCGGCGCGGGCACCGGCCTCACCCCGGCGGACGGGGCCGCGCCCGAGCGGACCGGCTCCTGGATCGACTTCCTCACCGGCATCGTGCCGACCGACGTGATCACGCCGTTCACCGAGCTGAACGTGCTGCAGATCGTCTTCATGGCCGCCGTCGCCGGCATCGCCGCCCTCCAGCTCGGCGAGCGGGCCCAGCCGATCCTCACGCTGAGCGAGTCCGTCCTCGAACTCCTCCAGAAGGCCCTGTGGTGGGTCATCCGGCTCGCCCCGCTCGGCACCGTCGGCCTCATCGGCAACGCGATCGCCACCTACGGCTGGGACCTCATCGGCCAGTACGCCACCTTCACCGCCGACATCTACGTCGGCTGCCTGATCGTCCTCTTCGGCGTCTACCCGGCCCTGCTCGCGACCGTCGCCAAGGTCAACCCGCTGCAGTTCTTCAAGGGCGCCTGGCCCGCGATCCAGCTGGCCTTCGTCTCCCGCTCCTCCGTCGGCACCATGCCGCTGACCCAGAAGGTCACCGAGCGCCTGGGCGTGCCGAAGGAGTACGCGAGCTTCGCCGTCCCGTTCGGGGCGACCACGAAGATGGACGGCTGCGCCGCGGTCTACCCCGCCATCGCCGCGATCTTCGTCGCCCAGATCTTCGACGTCCCGCTCGGCGTCGGCGACTACCTGCTGATCGCGTTCGTCTCGGTGGTCGGCTCCGCCGCCACGGCCGGACTCACCGGCGCGACGGTCATGCTGACCCTCACCCTCTCCACGCTCGGCCTGCCGATGGAGGGCGTCGGCCTGCTGCTCGCCATCGACCCGATCCTGGACATGATCCGCACCGCCACCAACGTCGCCGGGCAGGCCCTGGTCCCGGTCGTCGTCTCCGCCCGCGAGGGCCTGCTGGACCGCGACGCCTACGACACGGTCCACTCCTCCCCGGTCGACGAGGCCCCGGCCGACGAGCCCCGGCGGGTTCCCGTGGCGGCCTGACCGGCCCGGCCGTCCCCGCCACCGCCTCCCCCCAGGGACCCCACGTCCGCCCGCGGCAGCCCGGAACACGGCTGCCGCGGGCGGACGCCGTCGTCCCCGCGAGCGGTGGGCGGGGGCGCCCCGCGGGTGTCCGGTGAACGCCGCCGCGGGCCGGACCGGCGGCCGCGGGCCCGTACGCTACTGCGCATGGGTGCCGTGAAGACCAAGCGGATGCCGCGTGCGGTCCGCGAACAGCAGATGCTGGACGCCGCCGTACGGACCTTCGGCCAGCGGGGGTACACGGCGGCGTCGATGGACGAGATCGCCGAACTGGCGGGCGTGTCCAAGCCGTTGGTCTACCTCTATCTGAACTCCAAGGAAGACCTGTTCACCGCCTGCATCCGGCGCGAGGCCAAGGCCCTCACCGAGGCGGTGCGCGCCGGCGCCCGTCCGGACCTGCCCGCGGACCGCCAGCTCTGGTCCGGCCTGACCGCGTTCTTCACGCACACCGCGCTCCACCCCGACGGCTGGTCCGTGCTGCACCTCCAGGCCCGTACGCACGGCGAGGTCTTCGCCGCCGAGGTCGCCGCGATGCGCGCGGAGATCGTGGCGTTCGTGACCCAGCTCATCCTCGCCGCCGCCCGTGAGGCCCTCCCCCGGACCCTCGGCTGTTCCCCCAGGGGCTCGACCCCGCCCGAGCAGGGGGGACCCCCACGTGCCGGGGGGACCCCCGCCGATCCCGACCTCCCCGAGGTCGAGGTCTCCGGGCTCGCGGAGGCCCTGGTCGGTGCCGCCGAGTCGCTCGCCGACTGGGCCAACGCCACCCCCGGCGTCACGGCCCGGCAGTCGGCCGCCGTCCTGATGAACTTCGCCTGGGCGGGACTGGGCGACCTGATGGCGGGAAACCGCTGGTCACCGCCCGACGACGACACCGGTGGCACCGGCGCCGCCGGGGGCGCGGACGACGCCGACGACGCCGACGGCACCGCCGGGTCCGGCCCCGGCACCCCGGCGGATCAGGCGGGGCGGACCTCGCCGGCCAGGTGAAGCCGGTCGCCGTCGCCGCGCAGTTCGAAACGGCCGCCCTCCGCCGCGTACGTCACCGTCCCCGGCAGCAGGACCGGCGCCCTGAAGTCCGCCCGCACCACCGCCGCGTCCGGGGTGCCGTGCGCGGCGAGGCAGCGGGCCACGCTCCACATGCCGTGCGCGAGGGCGCGGGGGAAGCCCAGGAGGCGGGCGGTGAGCGGGTGCAGGTGGATGGGGTTGCGGTCGCCGGACGCGGCGCCGTACCGCCGTCCGAGGTCCCCGTCCAGCCGCCACTCGGCCACGGCGGGCAGCGGCGCGCGCTCCTCCCGCGCCGGGTGCGCCGGGTGCGCGGCGTCCCGCCCGGAGGTCCGGTGCCGGGCCAGGTACGTGCTCCGGGACTCCCACACGACGTCCCCGCCGGTCCGCACCTCGGTGACCACGGCGGCCTCGGTGCCGCGCCGGTGCGGCGCCAGGCCCTCGACGCGCACCGCCAGCTCGTAGGTCCCCGCCACCGGCAGCGGCCGGTGGCGGGTGATCCCGATCGACGTGTGGACCAGCCCGAGCAGCGGCAGCGGGAAGTCCCGGCGGCTCATCAGCCGCATGGCCAGGGGGAAGCCCAGGACGTGCGGATAGGCCGGCGGCAGCGCGTCCGCCCCGGCCGGGAAGCCGCACACCCGCGCGTACGCGGCCAGGCGCGCGCGGTCGATCCGCAGCCCGGGCAGCACCAGCCGGGTGCGCGGGAAGGCGGCGTCGGGGCGGGGCCGTCGGAAGGGGGACGCCAGGGCACCCCGGGCGAGCAGCGGGGCCAGGGCGGGAGGCGCGGTGAGCACGACGGAGGGTCCGGAGGACGGAGAAGGTCCGGAGGAGGGGGAGGGTCCGGAGGACGGGGAGGAACCGGTGGGCGTGGGGTCCGCGGGGGTCACGGCGGTCACGCTCCCAGCAGGCTCTGGCCGCAGACCCGCACGACCTGCCCGTTCACCGCGCCCGAGGCCGGATGGGCGAGCCAGGCGGTGGTCTCGGCGACGTCGGCCGGCAGACCGCCCTGCGCGAGGGAGTTCATCCGGCGGCCCGCCTCCCGGATGAACAGCGGGACGGCGGCCGTCATCCTCGTCTCGATGAACCCGGGCGCGACCGCGTTCACCGTCACCCCGTGCCCGGCGAGCGCGCGCGGCGCGAGGGACCGGACCAGGCCGACGACGCCCGCCTTGCTCGCCCCGTAGTTGGTCTGCCCGGCGTTCCCGGCGATCCCCGCGATGGAGGCCGTGGCGACGATCCGGCCGCCGCGCCTCAGCGCCCCGGCGGCGAGCAGGGCGTCGGTGGTGCGCAGCACGCTCGCCAGGTTCACCTCCAGCACCGGGCCCCAGCGCTCGGCGGGCATGTTGGCCAGGCGCCGGTCGCGGGTGATGCCCGCGTTGTGGACGAGCACGTCGAGGCCGTCGGGGAGGGCGTCGGCGATCCGGGCGCCCGCGTCGGCGGCGGTGATGTCGAGCGGGAGCGCGGTGCCGCCGAGCCGTTCGGCGACGCGCCGCGCGTCCTGCCCGGCCTGCGGGACGTCGAGGACGACCACCCGGGCGCCGTCCCGGGCCAGCGTCTCGGCGACCGCCTCGCCGATGCCGCGTGCGGCGCCGGTGACCAGGGCGGTGCGGCCGGCGAGCGGGCGGTCCCCGTCGTGGGGGCCGACGGGGCCGTGCTCCCCGACCTCGATCACCTGGCCGCTGACGTAGGCCGACTTGGGCGAGAGCAGGAAGCGGAGGGTGGACTCGGCGGCGCCGGCGTCGGTGAGGCGGACCAGGTTCACGGTCCTGCCCCGGCCGATCTCCTTGCCGAGGGAGCGGACGAAGCCCTCCAGCGCCTGCTGGGCGGCGGCCTGGTGGTGGTCGGCGGGGTCGAGCGGGGCGCCCAGCACCACGATCCGGCCGCTCGCGGCGACCGACCGGACCACGGGGTGCAGGGCGGCGTGCACCCCGGCGAGCCCTTCGACGTCCCGTACCCCGCAGGCGTCCAGGACGACGGCGGCGGGCCGGCCCGTGGCGTCGTCCGTGCCGAGCCCGGTGCGGGCGAGGACGGGGGCGAGGTCGAGGCCGGACCCGCCCGCGGTGAGGTGGAGGAGGCCGCCGTCCAGGTCCGGCCGCCCGGGGGACCAGCGCCGCAGCTCCGCGGGCTGGGGCAGGCCGAGGCGGCGCGTCAGGAAGCGGCCGGGCGCGGTACCGGTGAAGCTCAGATAGCGGTCGGCCATGCAGGACTCCCAACGGGGACGGGGGAGCTCGCTCCGGACACGCACCGCGGTGCTTACCCTGTCGCTTACTCCGGAGTAAGGTTACCGGAGGTAATCCTATGTCACCGGTGAGGAGCAGGTCGAGATGAGTCCCCTGGAGCCGACCGCCGTGCGGCGCGTCGCGGTCATCGGCGGCAGCCGCGTCCCGTTCGCCCGCTCCGACGGCCCGTACGCCACCGCCTCCAACCAGGAGATGCTCACTGCGGCCCTGGACGGCCTGGTCGAGCGGTACGACCTGCGGGCCCCGGGCGCCGTCGGCGAGTTCGTCGCCGGCGCGGTCCTCAAGCACAGCCGCGACTTCAACCTCGCCCGGGAGACCGTCCTCGGCTCGCGCCTGGACGCCCGCACCCCCGCCTACGACGTCCAGCAGGCCTGCGGCACCGGCCTCCAGGCCGTCGTCGCCGCCGCCAACAAGATCGCCCTCGGCCAGACGGAGTCCGCGGTCGCGGGCGGCGCGGACACCGCGAGCGACGCGCCCCTCGGCGTCAACGACGCCCTGCGCAAGGTGCTGCTGGAGGCGCGGCGCGCCACGTCGCCCGTCGCCCGCCTCAAGGCCCTGGCGAAGGTGCGCCCCGGCCACCTCCTCCCCGACGTCCCGCGCAACGCCGAACCGCGCACCCGCCTCTCCATGGGCGAGCACGCCGCGGTCACCGCCCGGGCCTGGGGGATCACCCGCGAGGCCCAGGACGACCTCGCGGCGACCAGTCACCGGCGGCTGGCCGCGGCGTACGAACGCGGCCTGCTGACGGACCTGGTGGTGCCCTTCCGCGGCCTGGTCCGCGACCAGAACCTGCGCCCGGACTCGACACCGGAGAAACTCGCCGCGCTGAAGCCGGTGTTCGGCCTCGACCACCCCGAACCGACGATGACGGCGGGCAACTCGACACCGCTCACGGACGGCGCGGCGGTGGTGCTGCTGGCGAGCGAGGAGTGGGCGGCGGCACGGGGCCTGGAGCCCCTGGCGTACCTGACCGCCTCCGAGACGGCCGCCGTGGACTTCGTGCACGGCGACGTGGCGGGCGGCGAGGACGGCCTGCTGATGGCCCCGGCGTACGCGGTCCCGCGCATGCTGGAGCGCGCCGGGCTGGGCATGGAGGACTTCGACCTGATCGAGATCCACGAGGCGTTCGCCTCCCAGGTGCTGGCGACGCTGGCGGCCTGGCAGAAGCGGGGGCTGGCCCCCGTCGACCGCGCCCGCCTGAACGTGGCCGGCTCGTCCCTGGCGACCGGCCACCCCTTCGCCGCCACCGGCGCCCGCATCGTGGCGACCCTGGCGAAGCTCCTCGCCGAACGGGACGCCCCCGGCCGGGGACTGATCTCGATCTGCGCGGCCGGCGGACAGGGCGTGACGGCGATCCTCGAACGCCCGTGAACGACGCGAGGGCGGCCGCGGGCCGCCCTCGCGGTCGCCCCCGAGACTGCACACGCCCGGCTCCGGACCCTCCCCGAACCCGCACGGGCCCCTCACGCGGGGGCCGTACGATCCCGAGTCCGGCCTGCGGCGACCCCCTGCCCGGGCGCCGCCGATGAGCGCCTCGGCGTGCGAGGCCCGTACGTCATGGCAGCAAGCAGTTCCACTGCACGCCCCAGGAGCCGCCCCGTGTCCCCCGCGCACCCCTCCGCCGAACACCCGGATCCCTCGGCTTTCTCAGTTCCCTCAGTCCTCTCAGTCCCCTCAGCTTCCTCCGCTCCCTTCGCCGCCTCCGCCCTCGACGACGCCGTCTACGGGGCACCCGTCCTGGTCGAACCCGGACTCCTGCGGCGGGACGGAGTCGTACGGGAAGCCTCCGTCCCGCCGCTCGCCAGGCCGGTGCGGCACGGATCACTCGCCGACCTGCCGTTCGACAACGCGGGCGCGGACCCGGACGCGGTGGTCCTCGGCCGGAAGGCGCCGGACGGCGGCTGGCGGGACGTGACGGCCGCCGCCTTCGCCGCGGAGGTCATGGCCGTGGCGAAGGGACTGATCGCCGAGGGCCTGGTGCCGGGCGACCGGATCGCCGTCATGGCCCGCACGGTCTACGAGTGGACGCTCCTCGACTTCGCCGCGTGGGCGGCCGGACTGGTCACGGTCCCCGTCTACCCCACCTCCTCCGTCTTCCAGGCGCGCTGGATCCTGCACGACTCGGGCGCGGTCGCCCTGGTCACGGAGACCGCGGCGCAGGCCGCCGCCCTCGGCCCGGAGTTCCCCCACCTGCCCGACCTGCGGCACGCGTGGGTCGTCGAGAAGGGCCACGTCGAGCGGCTCGCGGAGGCCGGCGCGCACCTCCCGGACCAGGAGGTGGACGTACGCCGCGGCGTCCTCGGCCCCGACACCCTCGCCACCCTCGTCTACACCTCGGGCACGACGGGCCGCCCCAAGGGGTGCGCCCTCACCCACGGCAACTTCTTCGCCGAGGTGGACAACGCCGTCGAACTGCTCTACCCCGTCTTCCGGCAGCGGACGGGCGAAGACGCCTCCGTCCTGCTCTTCCTGCCCCTGTCCCACGTCTTCGGCCGCATGGTCGCCGTCGCCTGCGTACGCGCCCGGGTGCGCCTCGGACACGCGCCGAGCCTGAAGCCCGAGGACCTGCTGCCCGACCTGGCGAGCTTCCGGCCCACCTGCCTGCTGACCATCCCCTACATGCTGGAGAAGGTCTTCAACGCCGCCCGGGCCAAGGCCGAGGCGGGCGGGCGGGTGTCCGTCTTCGACCGCGCGGCGTCGGTCGCCCGCCGCTACGGCGAGGACCTGGAGGCCCGGCAGGCCGGGACGGGCTCCGGCCCGTCCCGCTCCCTGAGGGTGAGCCGCGCCCTCCACGACCCCCTGGTCTACCGCCGCATCCGCAACGCCATGGGCGGCAGGGTCCGCTACGCCATCTGCGGCGGCTCCCCGCTCGACCGCCGCCTCGCCGCGTTCTACGCCGGCGCCGGCATCGAGGTCTTCGAGGGCTACGGCCTGACGGAGACGACCGGCGCCACCACGGTGACGCCCCCGCTCAAGCCCCGCCTGGGCACGGTGGGCTGGCCGCTGCCCGGCACGCGGATCCGCATAGCGGCGGACGGCGAGATCCTGGTCGCGGGCGAGCACGTGCTCCGCGGCTACTGGGACTCCCGGGCGGGCGGCGTCGTCCCCGCGGCCCCCGACGGCTGGCTCCCCACGGGAGACCTCGGCGAACTGGACGACGAGGGCTACCTGACGATCACGGGCCGCAAGAAGGAGCTCATCCTCACCGCGGGCGGCAAGAGCATCGCCCCGGCCCCGCTGGAGAACTGGCTCCGCTCCCACCCCCTGATCTCCCAGGCCATGGTGATCGGCGAGAACCGCCCCTACGTCTGCGCCCTGATCACCCTGGACCCCGACGGCATCACCCACTGGCGCCGGATGAACGGCAGGCCCCCGGTCCCACCGGAACGCGCCGCCGACGACGAGGAGCTGCGCGCCGTCCTCCAGCGCGCGGTCGACGAGGCCAACAGGACCCTCTCCCGCCCGGAGTCGATCCGCCGCTTCGCGGTCCTCCCGGTGGACTTCACGGAGGAGGCGGGCCACCTGACCCCGTCGATGAAACTGCGGCGCGAGGCGATCATGCGGGACTTCGCGCGGGAGGTGGAGGGACTGTACGGGGGGTAGGGCCAGGGGGCGGCGCGGCGGGCCGGCCCCCTCGGAGGACTCGACGCGGCCAGGGCCTTTCCGTCGGGATCGGGCCGGACCCCGCGAGCCCGGCCCGAGCCCGACGAAAGGTGCTGAGCGGGGGTGCGGGGCGGCCGGCGGGCGATCAGGAGCGCCTGCGGGGCGGACTCGCCGAGGCCCTCGTCCGCCGCCCGCACGGAGCGCAGCACGATCGTGAACCCGGCCTCCTCCAGGAGCCCGGCGATCCGCTCCGGCCGGAGGCGCTGGAACTCGACGGGGACCGGGTGGCCGAAGGGCCGCTCGTAGCGCCGGGGCTCGTCGCCGACCTGGAAGGCGAGCAGCAGATGCCCTCCGGGGGCCAGCACCCGGCGGAACTCGGCGAAGAGGGCGGGGAACCCGTCGTGCGGGGTGTGGACGGTCGAGTACCAGGAGACGATGCCGGCCAGAGCGCCGTCCGGGAGGTCCAGCTCCAGCATCGAACCCTGCTCGAAGCGCAGCTCCGGGTGCTCGCGGCGGGCGATCCCGACCATCGCGGCGGACAGGTCGAGGCCGAGGACGGGGAGGCCGAGGGAGGCGAGGTACGCGGTCACCCCGCCCGGACCGCACCCCAGGTCGGCCACCTGGCCGTCCTTCCCGGTCAGCCCGGCGAAACCGGCCAGTAACGCCCGGTCCAGGGGCTGGGCCGCGTGCACGTCGCGGAACCGGGCGGCGTACTGCTCGGCGACGGCGTCGTAGAAGGCGCGGGTGGCGGCCACGTGGGCCGCTTCGGTGCCGGCGCCCGCGGTGGTGCTGGTGTCGGAGTCGGTCATGGTGGGGCACCTTATCCGCGCCCGCCGACGTCCACCGGTGCCCCGGGCGCCCCGGGCTCCGACCCGGCCGGCGGCCCCGGCGAGGGTGACCGGCCCCGGCGGCCTCGACGGATCGGACGGATCGGACGGTGCGCCGACACGCCGGCAATGCCGCCGGACGGGCGGGCGGAGCCGGAAGTACCAGGGGCCGCGTGCGCTTCGGAGCGGGCATTCCCGGAACGCGGGAGCACCCCGTGGGGAGGGCCGGACGGGTGACGCCCGGGGGCCCGGTGGAGAGGCGGGGGAGAGGGAATTCACGCCGGGCGCGCGGCGCGTACGGGAGGAATTCGCCGGGAATTCACCACGGCGCGCACGATTTCCCACCGCGGCTCCCCGGGGGAAGGGCAGGAGCCCCGTCGCCGGACGGCGCGGGGCTCCTTGGGTACTGCTGGTCGTTCCCGGATCGGAGGATCAGACCGGGGTGACGTTCTCCGCCTGCGGGCCCTTCGGGCCCTGCGTGACGTCGAAGGACACCTGCTGGTTCTCCTCGAGGGACCGGAAGCCGGTCGCGTTGATCGCGGAGTAGTGGACGAAGACGTCGGGGCCGCCGCCTTCCTGGGCGATGAAACCAAAGCCCTTTTCGGCGTTGAACCACTTCACGGTTCCGGTAGCCATAAGCCCTCCTTGGGCCCAAAGGGTTGCCCTGCTCCAGAACCAGCAAGTGTGAAGACGAGTTCCGCACAATCGCTTATGTCTGAGAACGACGAGAGCCCGCGGTCACATGCTCCGCAGGCTCTGTACTGCAAGGGAAACCAAACTGCAACTTGCGACGAGCCTAGCACGCGCGGGCCTCAACGCAATAGAGGTCAAGATCACTTCACCCGAATGTTTGAACGTTCCGTCCGTCACGGCTCCCGGTCGAACACAGGGGCGGGCGTTCGGGTACTCCGGACGAGGGCTAGCCTCACGATGTGGACAATCCTCGCAACCGGCCGCGCGTCGGCCACATCCAGTTCCTGAACTGCATGCCCCTGTACTGGGGGCTCGCGAGAACGGGCACGCTCCTCGACTTCGAGCTGACCAAGGACACCCCGGAGAAGCTCAGCGAGATGCTCGTGCGGGGAGAACTCGACATCGGGCCGATCACCCTCGTCGAGTTCCTCAAGCACGCGGACCGGCTGGTCGCCTTTCCCGACATCGCCGTCGGCTGCGACGGCGATGTCATGTCCTGCGTGATCGTCTCGCAGGTCCCGCTGGACCGGCTGGACGGTGCCCGCGTCGCCCTCGGCTCGACCTCGCGCACCTCCGTACGCCTCGCCCAGCTCCTCCTCGCCGAGCGGTACGGCGTGCGGCCCGACTACTACACCTGCCCGCCCGACCTGAGCCTGATGATGCAGGAGGCCGAGGCGGCCGTCCTCATCGGGGACGCGGCCCTGCGCGCGAACATGCTCGACGCGCCGCGCTACGGCCTGGACGTGCACGACCTGGGCGCCCTGTGGAAGGAGTGGACGGGGCTGCCCTTCGTGTTCGCGGTGTGGGCGGCCCGCCGGGACTACCTGGAGCGCGAGCCGGTCATCACCCGCAAGGTGCACGAGGCCTTCCTCGCCTCCCGCAACCTGTCCCTGGAGGAGGTCGACAAGGTCGCCGAGCAGGCGGCCCGCTGGGAGGCGTTCGACGAGGCGACCCTGGCGCAGTACTTCACCACCCTCGACTTCAGCTTCGGGCCCCCGCAGCTGGAGGCGGTCGCGGAGTTCGCCCGCCGGGTGGGTCCGACGACGGGGTTCGCGGCCGACGTGCGGGTGGACCTGCTGCAGCCCTGAGGGCGGCCGTTCACGCCTCGCGGGCGGAGGACCCGTCCGCCGGTTGACCGGCGGGTCTTCGGGGCGGTCACGTCCCGCCCGGCCCCTCCCGTGCGGGAGAGGGACCGAGCGCGAAGGGGCGGCTCCGCCCCCTCGACGGCCCCGCCCGGGTCACCGAGGCGACCAAGGCCTCCGAGGACCGAGTACGCTCCTCGGCTGCGTTCCCGGCCCCCTCCCGACCTCCCGACCCGGTTCTCCCTCCCCACGACCCAGGACACCCGCCATGCCACGACGCCGCACTCCCGGTTCGTCCGGCCCGCCGGGGGCCCCGACCGGGGGCCCGGACACCGCCTCGGTGGCGGGATGAGCGGTCCCCCGTGCGTCTCGCTGGTCGTCACCGCCGCGCTGTGGGGCGCGGCGGCGGGCGCGGTGCTGCCGCGTGCGGCCTACCGGTTCTCCGTCCCGCCGGGGGAGGAGTGGCGCGGGGCGTGCCCGGCCGGGCACGCCCTCGCCGGCTGGCTCGGACCGGCCCGGTGCGGCCGGTGCGCGGCGGCCTCCCCCGGCGGCCCCGCCGGCCCGTCCTACGGCTCGGGCACCGCGCCCGTCCTCGTGACCGCCCTCGTCTGCGCGCTCCTCGCCGCCGCCACCGGATTCCGGCCCGAGCTGGCGGTGTGGCTGCTGCTCGCGCCCGTCGGCGTGCTGCTCGCGGTCGTCGACCTCCGGGTGCAGCGGCTGCCCGACCCGCTCACCCTGCCCTTCGCCGGGGCCGCCCTCGTCCTGCTGGGCCCGGCCGCCCTGGCCCCGGGGCACGCCGGGGAGTGGACGACGGCCCTGCTGGGCGCGCTCGCGCTCGGCGCCGGCTACTTCGTGCTGTTCCTCCTCAACCCCGCCGGCATGGGCTTCGGCGACGTGAAGCTCGCCCTGGGCGCGGGCGCCGTCCTCGGCTGGTACGGCTGGCCGGTCGTGCTGCTCGGCACCTTCGCCGGGTTCCTGTCCGGGGCGCTGTACGGCGGTGCCCTCGTCCTCGCCCGGCGGGCGGGGCGCAGGACGGCCGTCCCGTTCGGCCCGTTCCTGCTCGCCGGCGCCCTCGCCGGGCTGCTGATCGGGGCGCACGCGGCCTGACGTCGGGCGCGCGAGGGCCCTGGCGTACGCTGGGTCGGTCTGTCCACACCCCTTACGAAAGGGACGCCGGTGACCGAGAAGGCCGACCTTCAGCCCATCCTCGACCGTGCCGCCGCCGGTGGGCGGATCACCCCCGAAGAGGCCGTCGCCCTCTACCGCGACGCCCCGCTGCACGCGCTGGGCGCCGCCGCCGACGCCGTCCGCAGGCGCAGGTACGCCGGGACCGAGCACATCGCGACGTACATCATCGAACGGAACATCAACTACACCAACGTGTGCGTCACGGCGTGCCGGTTCTGCGCCTTCTACGCCGCGCCCAAGGACACCGCCAAGGGCTGGACCCGCGACCTCGACGACATCCTGCGGCGCTGCGCCGAGACCGTCGAGCTCGGCGGCACCCAGATCATGTTCCAGGGCGGCCACCACCCGGACTACGGCGTCGAGTACTACGAGAGGCACTTCGCCGCCATCAAGAAGGAGTTCCCCGAACTCGTCATCCACAGCCTGGGGGCGAGCGAGGTCGAGCACATGGCGCGGATCTCGGGGGTGAGCGTCGAGGAGGCGATCACCCGGATCCACGCGGCCGGGCTCGACTCCTTCGCCGGCGCCGGCGCCGAACTGCTCCCGGAGCGGCCCCGCAAGGCCATCGCCCCGCTGAAGGAGTCCGGCGAGCGCTGGCTGGAGATCATGGAGATCGCGCACAACCTCGGTGTCGAGTCCACCTCCACCATGCTCATGGGCACCGGCGAGACCAACGCCGAGCGGATCGAGCACCTGCGGATGATCCGGGACGTGCAGGACCGCACGGGCGGCTTCCGCGCCTTCATCCCGTACACCTACCAGCCCGAGAACAACCACCTGAAGGGCCGCACCCAGGCCACCCTCTTCGAGTACCTGCGGATGATCGCCGTCGCCCGCCTGTTCCTCGACAACGTGGCCCACATCCAGGGCTCCTGGCTGACCACCGGCAAGGAGGTCGGCCAGCTCTCCCTGCACTACGGCGCGGACGACCTCGGCTCGATCATGCTGGAGGAGAACGTGGTCTCCTCCGCCGGCGCCAAGCACCGCTCCAACCGGCTGGAGATCATCGACCTGATCAGGAAGGCGGGACGGGTCCCCGCCCAGCGGTCGACGACGTACGAGCACCTCGTCGTGCACGACGACCCGGCGAACGACCCCGTCGACGACCGCGTGGTCTCCCACATCTCCTCCACGGCCATCGAGGGCGGCACGGCCCACCCGGAGCTGAAGCTCCTGACCCCCAACTGACCTGCCCGTGCTGACGATCCACGCGGCGGACCTGCTGGTCTTCGGCGACCGGCGGCCCGCCCTGCCGGACGGCGCCGTGCTGGTGAACGGCCGGGAGCTGGCGGCGACCGGCCCGTACGGAGAACTGGCCGCGGCCCACCCGGCCGCGCGCGTCCGGCGCTGGCCGGGGGTGCTCGCGCCGGGGCTGCTCAACCCGTACGGCCCCGAACTGCTGGAGCACACCTACCACCCGGACCCGCGCGAGGCCGGTGAGCTGGGCACCGAGCCGCTCACCGGCGCGGCCCTCGAAGGACTCGACCTGACCGGGGCCCGCTGGGGCGCGAGCGCGCGGCGCGGCGTGCAGCGGCTGCTGGCGCACGGGGTCGTCGCCGTGGCGGGCGACCTGCGGCGGCCCGCCGCCGTGGACGCCGTGCGCCGGGCGGGGATGGGCCTGGAACGGCGCCCCACCGCCCCCGCCGGCCCGGCGGCGCTCGACCCCCTGGCGGGGCGGAGCCCGGCGGAGGCGGTCTCGCGGCCCCTGCCCCCGGACGGCGCGGACGGCGCGGCGGCGACGTTCGCGGTCTTCGACGTCCCCGACGAGGCCGCGCTCGCCGCGCGCGGGGCCGGGACCTGCGTGGCGACGGTCGTCGCCGGGCGCCTGCTGCACCGCCGGCGCTGACCGGCCCGCGTCCGCGGGCGGAGCCGGGGCGCCGCCGGGGACGGTCCGGCGGGGGCTGCAACAATGGGCCCGTGACCCGCGCATCCCTGGACAAGCAGCCGCACGAAGTCGCCTCGATGTTCGACGACGTGGCGGAACGGTACGACCTCACCAACGACGTGCTGTCCCTCGGGCAGACCCGGCTGTGGCGCAAGGAGGTCGCGAAGGCGGTCGACGCCCGGCCGGCCCAGAAGGTCCTGGACCTGGCGGCGGGCACGGGCACCTCGTCGATGCCGTTCGCCCGCACCGGCGCGTACGTCGTCCCCTGCGACTTCTCCCTCGGCATGCTCCGGGTCGGCAAGGAGCGCAGCGCCTGGCTGCCGTTCACGGCCGGCGACGCGACGCGGCTGCCGTTCAGGGACGACGCGTTCGACGCCGTCACCATCTCCTTCGGGCTGCGCAACGTGCAGGACTTCGACGCCGCGCTGCGCGAGATGCACCGGGTGACCCGGCCCGGCGGACGGGTCGTCATCTGCGAGTTCTCCCAGCCGACGTGGGCGCCGTTCCGGCGGGTGTACACCGAGTACCTGATGCGCGCCCTGCCGCCGGTCGCCCGCGCGGTGTCCTCCAACCCGGACGCGTACGTCTACCTGGCCGAGTCCATCCGCGCCTGGCCCGACCAGGCGGCCCTGGCCGGACGGCTGCAGCGGGCCGGCTGGACCCGGGTGGCCTGGCGCAACCTCAGCGGCGGCATCGTCGCCGTGCACCGGGGCTTCAAGAAGGACTGAGGACCGCCGCGCGGGGGTCGTCCGGCTCCTCCAGCTCCCGCCGGAGCCCGCCGGCGGGCGGCACGGGCCCGCGCGGCTCGCGCACCCCTCCGCCGCCCTCCCCCTCCCCGAAGTCGAACCACACGTGGACCGGGGAGTCCCGCGGCACCTTCGCACCGGGCTGCGGGTACTGGCGCACGACGTAGTCGACGACGGTGCGCGGGAAGTCCGGCCGGTCCGGCGCGACGAGGAACAGGCCGCGCGCCCGCGCCGACTCGCGCGCGTCCACGGCCATCAGGCCGACCAGGCGCGGCAC
This sequence comes from Streptomyces sp. NPDC034670, assembly GCF_055574875.1. Taxonomy (NCBI): domain Bacteria; kingdom Bacillati; phylum Actinomycetota; class Actinomycetes; order Kitasatosporales; family Streptomycetaceae; genus Streptomyces; species Streptomyces sp. NPDC034670. The sequence goes on along the minus strand of NZ_JBVITR010000010.1, from coordinate 62,311 downwards.
GCGCACCTCGGGTGTCCTGGGTGTCATACGCACGGACGTCACCCCCCAGCGGTACCGGCAGGGTAGCCCCGCGCGGCGGCCGCCGGAAGCATTTCGTGGCGTTCCGTGACAATCGACTACGCAGCGTGGCGGCCGGTTCCCGGGGGCGGAGCCGGGACGGCGCCCGCGCCGTGGCGGTGCCGGGGCGACGACGGCGGCCGGACGGCGCCCCGGGCCGTCTCAGAGGTCGAGCCGGTAGCAGTGGGCCTCCCGCGAGTCCGGCGTCGTGAAGGTCCCGTCGAGGCGCATCCCCAGCCGCCGGGTGACCGCGATCGAGCGGGTGTTGCGGGCGTCCACCATCGCCACCACGCTCTCCGTGCCCGCCGCGCGCACGCGCTCCAGCGTCCGCAGCGCCGCCGCGGTGACGTACCCCCTGCCCCAGTGCTCCCGCGCGAGCCGCCAGCCGATCTCGATCTCGCCCGTGGGGCCCCAGTCCCGCTCCCAGGGCTGGGCGCCCGTGAAGCCGACGGGGCCGCCGGACGCGTCGAGCACGGTCCACAGGCAGAAGCCCAGCTCGGCGTCGTGCCGGCGCTGGCGGGCGGTGAGCTCCTCGTAGACGGACAGCCCCGCCGGCGTACCGCCGTGGAACTCCATGACCTGCGGATCGTCGAAGAGCCGGTGCCAGGTGACGGCGTCCTCGTGGGTGGGAACACGGAGCCGTACGGCGGGGAGCGTTCGGTTCACGGGGGCAGCCCTTCAGCCGGGTGATCGATGCCGCTGCATAGACTGCCCGTGTCCAGTGCCGGTCGGCACGCAGATTTCGAACCCTGGGGAGATCCCGCCGTGACCGAGCCCCTCTCCGACAACACCGCCGACGTGATCGTCGTGGGCGCGGGGCCAGCCGGCTCCACCACCGCGTACCACCTGGCCAGGGCCGGACTCGACGTGCTCCTGCTGGAGAAGACCGAGTTCCCGCGGGAGAAGGTCTGCGGCGACGGCCTCACCCCGCGCGCCGTGAAGCAGCTGGTGTCGATGGGCATCGACGTCTCCGAGGAGGCCGGCTGGCTGCGCAACAAGGGCCTGCGCATCATCGGCGGCGGCGTCCGCCTCCAGCTGGACTGGCCGGATCTCGCCTCCTTCCCCGACTACGGCCTGGTCCGCAAGCGCGACGACTTCGACGAGCAGCTCGCCCGGCAGGCCCAGAAGGCGGGCGCGCGGCTGTACGAGCGCTGCAACGTGAGCGCCCCGGTCGTCGACGACCGCACCGGGCGCATCACGGGCGTGAAGGCCAGGCTGGGCGCGGAGAAGCGGGAAGTCACCTTCCGCGCCCCGCTGGTCGTGGCCGCCGACGGCAACTCCACCCGCCTGTCCCTGGCGATGGGCCTGCACCGCCGCGAGGACCGCCCGATGGGCGTCGCGGTGCGCACGTACTTCACCTCGCCGCGCCACGACGACGACTACCTGGAGTCCTGGCTGGAGCTGTGGGACCGCCGCGGCCCGCAGGACCGCCTGCTGCCCGGCTACGGCTGGATCTTCGGCATGGGCGACGGGACGAGCAACGTCGGCCTCGGCGTGCTCAACACCTCGGAGTCCTTCAAGGAGCTGGACTGGCGCGAGGTCCTCAAGGCCTGGTGCGCCTCCATGCCCGAGGACTGGGGCTACACGCCGGAGAACATGACCAGCCCGATCCGCGGTGCCGCGCTCCCCATGGCCTTCAACCGCCAGCCGCACTACACGCGCGGGCTGCTGCTCGTCGGCGACGCGGGCGGCCTGGTGAACCCGTTCAACGGCGAGGGCATCGCCTACGCCATGGAGTCCGGGCAGATCGCCGCCGACGTCATCGTGCAGGCGCACGCGCGGGCCACGCCCGCCCAGCGGGAGATCGCCCTGAGGCGCTACCCGCGCGTCCTGAAGGACACCTACGGCGGCTACTACACGCTCGGCCGCGCCTTCGTGAAGCTCATCGGCAACCCGAAGATCATGCAGATCGCCGCCCAGCGCGGTCTGACCCACCCGATGCTGATGAGGTTCACCCTCAAGCTGCTCGCCAACCTCACCGACCCGACGGGCGGCGACGCGATGGACCGCATCATCAACGGCCTGAGCAAGGTGGCGCCGAAGGCGTGACGCGCGGTCCCGCACGGGCGGGGGCCGTGACGGCGCCGTGGCGGCCGGGAGCCGCAGGAGGCGGGCTTCCCGGCCGTCGGCGTCCGTCCGGGCGCCGTGAGGGGGCGTCGCGGGCGCCCCGCGCCGTGCCGCCGGGACACGCCGGGCCGCCCACACGCGCCCCACACGGGACGATCCGGGCCATCGGGCGATCCCGGCCGGGATGTGCGGGCGGCCGCGCGCGGGCAGCGCGAGGCACGGGACGGCGCGGGCGGAAACCGGTGGCGGAAACCGGGAGGGAACACCCCGCGTGCGGACGGGCTGCCCGAAGTGCCCCGGGGGAACCGGGGCGTGAAGCGGGGAGGGCCGCTGCCCCCGAGCGGCAGCGGCCCTTCAGCCCGTAGGGGCGCGGCTCAGAGCACGCGCACGGCACCCGAGGCGGGGTAGCCGGAGAGGTCCTGGATGACGACGCCCTTGGAGGGGTTGGCGGCGTCCAGGTACTGGCCGTTGCCGATGTAGACGCCCGTGTGGTACGCGGAGCCCTTGCCGCCCCAGTACAGGATGTCGCCGACCTGGATCTGGGACAGCGGGATGTCGGTGCCGACCGTCGACTGGGCCTGCGAGACGCGCGGCAGGTCCACACCGACCTGCTTGAACGCGGCCTGCACCAGGCTCGAGCAGTCCCAGGCGTTGGGGCCGGTGGCGCCCATGACGTAGGCGTCGCCCACCTGCGCCTTGAGGAAGGCGATGACGGTCGCGACGCTGCCGCCGGCCGGCGCGGAGGCCGTCGTGGAGGCGGGGACGGAAGCGGAGGCGGAGGCGGAGGCGGAGAGGGTGGCGCGCTCGGCGTCGCGCTGGGCGCGCTCGGCGGCGGCCTTGCGGGCCTCCTCCGCCGCCTTCTTCTTGGCCTCGGCCTTCTTCTTGGCCTCGGCGAGGTCCGCCTTGGCCTCCTTGGCGGCCTGGGCGGCGGCCGCGTCACGCTCGGCCTGCAGCTGGTAGTTCGCGGCGGCCTGCTGGGTGGCCTCCGCGGACTGGGCGACCTGGGTGGCCAGGTCGGCCGTCAGGGTGGGCAGTTCGAGGGTCTGCGTCACCGGCTCGGCGGCGTTCGCCGAACCCGACGCCCCGGCGACCGCCAGGGTGCTGAGGACGCCACCGGCAACACCGGCCCGCACGGCGAGCGCGGACTGCGCGGTACGGCGGGGCTTCCGGTGGCTGCGTATGTGAGCGGTGTGGGACATGGGAACAACCGGTACCAGGGGCTCCTTCATGTCTTCAAGCAACGTGTGGTCCGCCACAATTGTTCAATCGGGCCCCGAATCCCGGGCGTGTCGCCCCTCATTGACGCCGTAACGGACATTGCGGGCTGTCCGTGACCGGCCTGTGATCACGGTCTTTCATCATTACGCCCGAATTGCCCTCCACCTACCACCGCTTGACCCGATTGGCCAAGCCCTCTTGTTGACGCCCTTTCAAGGGTGTGACGGAGGTCACGGAACGATCGTCCTCCCCCTCGCGTCGGGCGGGCCCGGTCACGGCCGGATCACGACGCCGGGACTTCGTGAACGCGTGCACGTGTCCACCGCGTGCACCGCGCCTCCCTCGAAGGGGGAACGCGCCCTCTATCAAGTGATCGGTTCCAGCGCGAATTTGCATGCAAGGGAAGTCTCTTGATATGGAGACGACCTTTCTGACCTGCGTGAACGAAACAAAATGTCACGGTTGGTGACCACGCGAACGCTTCGCGTATGAAGATCGACCCTCATCCGACTTCATGATCGTTCGTCAGGTGGCAGAGATCACAAAGGTTGTGCGATACCCCGTGTCGCAGATCACAGACCGGCGGGCATAAGATGCGGAGCGGTTGGGCTTGTGACCTGCTTCACATGTTCTCGATCTTCGCCGGGGCGGGCGGGGTTCGTGGGACTGACGAGGCGGAAGTGAGCCCCCGGTACAACCTCCCCAGGTCTCGGCTCCGCCCGGCCAGGGGGGAGCCCATGCAGTCAGTGCCGACTGAGAGGAGCGAGGAGCGGTGAACGCGTATGCGCCCATCCTCGTACTGGGAGCCCTCGGGGCAGGCTTTGCGATCTTCTCCGTGGTCATGGCCACGCTGATCGGTCCGAAGCGGTACAACCGCGCCAAGCTCGAGGCCTACGAGTGCGGCATCGAGCCGACCCCCACGCCGGCCGGCGGCGGGCGCTTCCCCATCAAGTACTACCTGACGGCGATGCTCTTCATCGTCTTCGACATCGAGATCGTCTTCCTCTACCCCTGGGCCGTCACCTTCGACGCCCTGGGGCTTTTCGGGCTCGTGGAGATGCTGCTCTTCGTGCTCACCGTCTTCGTCGCGTACGCGTACGTATGGCGGCGCGGCGGCCTGGAATGGGACTGAGGGGCCTTTAGCCATGGGACTTGAAGAAAAGCTGCCGAGCGGATTCCTGCTGACCACCGTCGAGCAGGCCGCGGGCTGGGTGCGCAAGTCGTCCGTCTTCCCCGCCACGTTCGGCCTCGCCTGCTGCGCCATCGAGATGATGACCACCGGCGCCGGCCGCTACGACCTGGCGCGCTTCGGCATGGAGGTCTTCCGCGGCTCGCCGCGGCAGGCGGACCTGATGATCGTCGCCGGCCGGGTCAGCCAGAAGATGGCGCCGGTGCTGCGGCAGGTCTACGACCAGATGCCGAACCCCAAATGGGTGATCTCCATGGGGGTCTGCGCCTCCTCCGGCGGCATGTTCAACAACTACGCGATCGTCCAGGGCGTGGACCACGTCGTGCCGGTCGACATCTACCTGCCCGGCTGCCCGCCCCGGCCCGAGATGCTGCTGGACGCCATCCTCAAGCTCCACCAGAAGATCCAGAACTCCAAGCTCGGAGTGAACGCCGAGGAGGCGGCCCGCGAGGCGGAGGAGGCGGCGCTCAAGGCACTGCCCACGATCGAGATGAAGGGGCTGCTGCGATGAGCGACGCGCACGGCAACGGGGTCAACCCGGAGAAGGACCTCTCCGCCGAGAACCTCCCCGGCCAGCGCGGCCAGGGGGGCGAGGAGGTCCGCGTCCAGCGCGGCATGTTCGGCGCGAACAACGGCGGCGACACCTCCGGCTACGGCGGCCTGGTCCGCTCGGTCCGGCTCCCGGGACCGGCGACCCGCCCCTACGGCGGCTGGTTCGACGAGGTCGCCGACGAGCTCGAGGGCGCGCTGGAGGAGCAGGGACTGCTCCCCGGGAACGCCATCGAGAAGACGGTCGTCGACCGCGGCGAGCTCACCTTCCACATCGAGCGCGAGCACCTGGTCCGGGTGGCCCGCACCCTGCGCGACGACCCGGCGCTGCGCTTCGAGCTGTGCACCGGCGTCAGCGGCGTGCACTACCCGCACGACAAGGGCCGCGAGCTGCACGCCGTCTACCACCTGCGCTCGATCACCCACAACCGGCTGATCCGCCTGGAGGTCAGCGCGCCCGACGGCGACCCGCACATCCCGTCGCTGTTCCCGGTCTACCCGACGAACGACTGGCACGAGCGCGAGACGTACGACTTCTTCGGCATCGTCTTCGACGGCCACCCGGCCCTGACGCGGATCATGATGCCGGACGACTGGCAGGGCCACCCGCAGCGCAAGGACTACCCCCTCGGCGGCATCCCCGTCGAGTACAAGGGCGCCCAGATCCCGGCTCCGGACCAGCGGAGGTCGTACTCATGAGCTCGTCGCACGCGTCCGCGTCCGCCGCTTCGGCACGCGAGACCACCGAGGGCACCGTCTACACCGTCACCGGCGGCGACTGGGACGAGGTCGTCCAGTCCGCGGCCCGGACCGACGACGAGCGCATCGTCGTCAACATGGGCCCGCAGCACCCGTCCACCCACGGCGTGCTCCGCCTGATCCTGGAGATCGACGGCGAGACCGTCACCGAGGCCCGCTGCGGCATCGGCTACCTCCACACCGGCATCGAGAAGAACCTCGAGTACCGGACGTGGACCCAGGGCACCACGTTCGTGACGCGCATGGACTACCTGACGCCGTTCTTCAACGAGGCGGCGTACTGCCTCGCGGTCGAGAAGCTCCTCGGCATCGAGGACCAGGTACCCGACCGCGCCTCGGTCATCCGCGTGCTCCTGATGGAACTGAACCGGCTCTCCTCCCACCTGGTGTGCATCGCCACCGGCGGGATGGAGCTCGGCGCCACCACGATCATGATCTACGGCTTCCGCGACCGCGAGCTCATCCTCGACATCTACGAGCTCATCACCGGTCTCAGGATGAACCACGCGTACATCCGCCCCGGCGGACTCGCCCAGGACCTGCCGCCCGGCGCGGTGGACCAGATCCGCGAGTTCGTGAAGACGATGCGGAAGAACCTCCCGGAGTACGACAAGCTCGCCACCGGGAACCCGATCTTCAAGGCCCGCATGCAGGACGTCGGCTACCTGGACCTGGCCGGCTGCATGGCCCTCGGCGTCACCGGCCCGGTCCTGCGCTCCACCGGCCTGCCGCACGACCTGCGCAAGGCCCAGCCGTACTGCGGGTACGAGACCTACGACTTCGAGGTCCCGACCGCCGACACCTGCGACTCCTACGGCCGCTTCCTGATCCGGCTCGAGGAGATGCGCCAGTCGCTGCGCATCATCGAGCAGTGCCTGGACCGGCTCCGGCCCGGACCGGTCATGGTCGCCGACAAGAAGATCGCCTGGCCCGCCCAGCTCGCCCTGGGGCCGGACGGACTGGGCAACTCCCTCGACCACATCAAGAAGATCATGGGCACCTCCATGGAGGCCCTGATCCACCACTTCAAGCTGGTCACCGAGGGCTTCCGCGTCCCGCCGGGACAGGCGTACGTGGCGGTCGAGTCGCCCAAGGGCGAGCTCGGGGCGCACGTCGTCTCCGACGGCGGCACCCGCCCCCACCGGGTCCACTTCCGCGACCCGTCCTTCACCAACCTGCAGGCCGTGGCGGCGATGTGCGAGGGCGGCCAGGTCGCCGACGTCATCGTCGCCGTCGCGTCCATCGACCCCGTGATGGGAGGCGTCGACCGGTGACCACCTCTTCTTCGGAGCGGGGCGTCAGCCTGGGCATGCCCGAACTGCCCGCCCCCGCCTACCCGGACGACGTCCGGGTCCGGCTGGAGACCGACGCGCGCGAGATCGTCGCCCGCTACCCGGACTCCCGGTCCGCCCTCCTGCCGCTGCTGCACCTGGTGCAGTCGGAGGAGGGCCACGTCACGCGCACCGGGATGCGGTTCTGCGCGGACGTGCTCGGCCTGACCACGGCCGAGGTGACCGCGGTCGCGACCTTCTACACCATGTACCGGCGCAAGCCGAGCGGCGACTACCAGGTCGGGGTGTGCACCAACACCCTGTGCGCCGTCATGGGCGGGGACGCGATCTTCGAGGAGCTCCAGGAGCACCTGGGGGTCGGCAACGGGGAGACCACCGACGACGGCAAGGTCACCCTGGAGCACATCGAGTGCAACGCGGCCTGCGACTACGCGCCCGTGGTGATGGTGAACTGGGAGTTCTTCGACAACCAGACCCCCGAGAGCGCCAAGCGCATGGTCGACGACCTGCGCGCCGGCCGCCCGGTCGCGCCCACCCGCGGGGCGCCCCTGTGCACCTTCAAGGAGACCGCGCGGATCCTGGCCGGCTTCCCCGACGAGCGGGAGGGCGCCGTCGAGGCCACCGGGAGCGCGGGACCCGCCTCCCTGGTCGGCCTGAAGCTGGCCAAGGGGGAGGCCGCGCCCGCGCGCGTGGTGCACCCGCGCGGCGAGGCGCCCCGGGACACCCCGCCGCACGAACCGTCGCCCACCGAGCACCTCAGCTCGCACGACGCGCCGCAGAAGACGTCGGCCTCCGACCCGGAGCACCCCGCGGGTCCCACCGCCGAGGAGGGGGAGTGATGACCTTGGCACCCGAACTCAAGGACATGAGCCCGGAGAAGCTGCTCGCACCCGTGCTGTCGGCCTTCTGGGACGAGGACCGGTCCTGGACGCTGGACGTCTACCGCGGGCACGAGGGGTACGAGGGGCTGCGCAAGGCGCTCGCCATGTCGCCGGACGACGTCATCGCGTACGTCAAGGAGTCCGGTCTGCGCGGACGCGGCGGCGCCGGCTTCCCGACGGGGATGAAGTGGCAGTTCATCCCCCAGGGGGACGGCAAGCCCCACTACCTCGTGGTCAACGCCGACGAGTCGGAGCCCGGGACCTGCAAGGACATCCCGCTCCTCTTCGCGAACCCGCACAGCCTCATCGAGGGCATCGTGATCGCCTGCTACGCGATCAGGTCGTCGCACGCCTTCGTCTACCTGCGGGGCGAGGTCGTCCCCGTGCTGCGGCGGCTGCACGCGGCCGTGCGCGAGGCGTACGAGGCGGGCTTCCTCGGCAAGGACATCCTGGGCAGCGGACTCGACCTCGAACTCACCGTGCACGCGGGCGCGGGCGCGTACATCTGCGGCGAGGAGACCGCCCTGCTCGACTCGCTCGAGGGCCGCCGCGGCCAGCCGCGGCTGCGTCCCCCCTTCCCCGCCGTCGCGGGCCTCTACGCCTGCCCCACCGTGGTGAACAACGTCGAGTCGATCGCGTCGGTTCCCGCCATCATGAACCGGGGCAAGGAGTGGTTCCGCTCGATGGGCAGCGAGAAGTCCCCGGGCTTCACGCTCTACTCGCTCAGCGGCCACGTCGCCAGCCCCGGCCAGTACGAGGCGCCGCTCGGCATCACGCTGCGCCAGCTGCTCGAGATGAGCGGCGGCATGCGGCCCGGGCACCGCCTGAAGTTCTGGACCCCGGGCGGCTCCTCGACGCCGATGTTCACCGACGAGCACCTCGACGTCCCGCTCGACTACGAGGGAGTGGGCGCCGCGGGCTCCATGCTCGGGACCAAGGCCCTGCAGTGCTTCGACGAGACGACCTGCGTCGTCCGCGCCGTCACCCGCTGGACCGAGTTCTACGCCCACGAGTCCTGCGGCAAGTGCACGCCCTGCCGCGAGGGGACGTACTGGCTCGTCCAGCTGCTGCGCGACATCGAGGCCGGCAAGGGCCGGATGTCCGACCTCGACAAGCTGAACGACATCGCCGACAACATCAACGGCAAGTCCTTCTGCGCCCTCGGCGACGGCGCCGCCTCGCCGATCTTCTCCTCGCTCAAGTACTTCCGCGAGGAGTACGAGCAGCACATCACGGGCCGCGGCTGCCCCTTCGACCCGGCCAAGTCGACGGCCTGGGCCGACCGTACGGAGGTGCACGCATGACTGTGACCACCAACGCCCCCTCCGGCGGGGGAGGGGCGGCGGTCCCGCCCGAGGACCTCGTCACGCTGACGATCGACGGCATCGGGATCAGCGTGCCCAAGGGCACCCTGGTCATCCGGGCCGCCGAGCAGCTCGGCATCGAGATCCCCCGGTTCTGCGACCACCCCCTCCTCGACCCGGCCGGCGCCTGCCGCCAGTGCATCGTCGAGGTCGAGGGCCAGCGCAAGCCCATGGCCTCCTGCACCATCACCTGCACCGACGGGATGGTGGTGAAGACCCACCTCACCTCGCCGGTCGCCGAGAAGGCCCAGAAGGGGGTGATGGAGCTGCTGCTCATCAACCACCCGCTGGACTGCCCGGTCTGCGACAAGGGCGGCGAGTGCCCGCTGCAGAACCAGGCGATGTCGCACGGCAACGCCGACTCCCGCTTCGAGGGCAAGAAGCGCACCTACGAGAAGCCCGTGCCGATCTCCACGCAGGTGCTGCTCGACCGCGAGCGGTGCGTGCTGTGCGCCCGCTGCACCCGGTTCTCCCACCAGGTCGCCGGCGACCCGATGATCGAACTGGTCGAGCGGGGCGCGCTGCAGCAGGTCGGCACCGGCGAGGGCGACCCCTTCGAGTCGTACTTCTCCGGCAACACCATCCAGATCTGCCCGGTCGGCGCGCTCACCTCGGCCGCCTACCGGTTCCGCTCCCGCCCCTTCGACCTGATCTCCTCGCCGTCGGTGTGCGAGCACTGCTCCGGGGGCTGCGCCACCCGCACCGACCACCGGCGCGGCAAGGTCATGCGGCGGCTCGCCGCCGAGGACCCCGAGGTCAACGAGGAGTGGATCTGCGACAAGGGACGCTTCGCGTTCCGGTACGCGCAGCTGCGGGACCGGCTCGACACCCCGCTGGTGCGCGACGCCGAGGGCGAGCTGCGGCCCGCCTCCTGGCCCGACGCGCTGCGGATCGCCGCCCAGGGGCTGCTCGCCTCGCGGGGCCGCACCGGTGTCCTCACCGGCGGCCGGCTCACCGTCGAGGACGCCTACGCCTACAGCAAGTTCGCGCGGGTGGCGCTCGACAGCAACGACATCGACTTCCGCGCGCGCGTGCACAGCGCCGAGGAGGCCGACTTCCTCGCCGCGCGGGTCGCGGGCCGCGGACGCGACCTCGCGGGAGGCGCGGACGTCACGTACACGTCGCTGGAGGAGGCGCCCGCCGTCCTGCTGGTCGGGTTCGAGTCCGAGGAGGAGGCGCCCGGCGTCTTCCTGCGGCTGCGCAAGGCCTGGCGCAAGCGGGGGCAGCGGACCTTCGCCCTGGCCACGCACGCCACGCCCGGACTGCGCAAGGCCGGCGGCACGCTGCTGCCGGCGGCGCCCGGCACCGAGACCGAATGGCTGGACGCGCTCGCGAGCGGCGTCGGCCTGGAGGGCGACGGGGCCCGGGCCGCCGAGGCGCTGCGCGCCGAGGGCGCGGTGGTCGTCGTCGGCGAGCGGCTGGCGGGCGTGCGGGGCGGCCTGACCGCGGCGGTCCGGTTCGCCTCCGCGACCGGTGCCCGGCTGGTGTGGATCCCGCGCCGGGCCGGGGAGCGGGGCGCCGTCGAGGCGGGCGCGCTGCCGTCGCTGCTGCCGGGCGGCCGCCCGGCGACCGACCCGCGGGCGCGGGAGGAGGTCGCCGCCGTCTGGGGCGTCGCCGAACTGCCGCACCGCTACGGCCGCGACACCGGCCAGATCGTCGAGGCGGCGGTGCGCGGTGAGCTCCAGGCGCTGCTGGTCGCGGGCGTGGAGGTCGCCGACCTGCCCGACCCGGCCCGCGCGCGTGCGGCACTGGCCGAGGCCGGGTTCGTGGTCTCGCTGGAGCTGCGGCCCAGCGAGGTCACCGAGCTCGCCGACGTCGTCCTGCCCGTCGCCGCGGTCGCCGAGAAGGCCGGCACCTTCCTCAACTGGGAAGGCCGGGTCCGGATGTTCGAGGCGGCACTCAAGCCCGACCAGATGACCCGGCGGGTCGCGCCCACCGACGCGCGCGTGCTGCAGATGCTGGCCGACGCCATGGACGTCCACCTGGGACTGCCGGACCTGCGCACGATCCGCGCGGAGCTCGACCGGCTCGGCGCCTGGGACGGGCCGCGGGCCACCGAACCGCTGGAGACCGCGGGCGCCCTGCCCCGGCCGGCCGCCGGGGAGGCGGTGCTCGCCGGGCACCGGCTGCTGCTCGACCGGGGCGTCCTGCAGCAGGGCGACGAGGCGCTCGCCGGCACCCGGCACGCCGCCCGCGCCCGCGTCTCGGCCGCCACGGCCGCGGAGGTCGGCGTCGAGGACGGCGACCTGCTGGCGGTGACCGGTACCGCCGGGACGGTCGAACTGCCCCTGGAGGTGACCGAGATGCCCGACCGCGTGGTCTGGCTCCCGCTGAACTCCGCCGGCGGCGGCGTCGCCTCCGACACCGGGGAACAGCCCGGCGCCCTCGTCCGCATCGGCCCGGCGACGCCCGTCGACGGGGCCCCCAAGGAGGTGGAGGGATGAGCCCGTACCTCGCCGCGGAAGACCTCTCGATGTTCGGCCGCGACCCCTGGTGGCTGGTCGTCGTCAAGGCGGTGTTCTGCTTCGCCTTCCTCATGGTGACCGTGCTGATCGCCATCGTGATGGAACGCAAGGTCGTCGCCTGGATGCAGCTGCGCGTCGGCCCCAACCGGCACGGCCCCTGGGGCATGCTCCAGTCGCTCGCCGACGGCGTGAAGCTCATGCTCAAGGAGGACGTCGTCGTCAAGCGCGCGGACAAGGTGGTGTACGTCCTCGCGCCGATCGTCGCGGCCGTCCCGGCCTTCATGGCGATCGCGGTGATCCCCTTCGGGCCGGCCGGCAACGAGATCTCGGTCTTCGGCCAGCGCACCACGATGCAGCTCACCGACCTGCCGATCGCGCTGCTCTACATCCTGGCGGTCGCCTCGATCGGCATCTACGGCATCGTCCTGGCGGGCTGGAGCTCCGGTTCCACCTATCCGCTGCTGGGGGGCCTGCGCTCCTGCGCGCAGATGATCTCCTACGAGATCGCCATGGGCGCCGCGTTCGCCTCGGTCTTCCTCTACTCGGGGTCGATGTCGACGTCGGAGATCGTCGCGCAGCAGACCGACCGCTGGTACGTCCTGCTGCTGCCGGTCTCCTTCCTCCTCTACATCGTGACGATGGTCGGCGAGGTCAACCGCGCCCCCTTCGACATGCCGGAGTCCGAGGGCGACCTGGTCGGCGGCTTCAACACCGAGTACTCGTCGATCAAGTTCGCGATGTTCATGCTCGCCGAGTACATCAACATGGTCACCGTCTCGGCCGTCGCGGTCACCCTCTTCCTGGGCGGCTGGCGGGCCCCGTGGCCGGTCAGCACCTTCTGGGAGGGCGCGAACCACGGCTGGTGGCCGCTGCTCTGGTTCGTCGTCAAGGTCCAGCTGCTGCTGTTCATGTTCGTCTGGCTGCGCGGCACGCTCCCGCGGGTCCGCTACGACCAGCTGATGAAGCTCGGCTGGAAGGTCCTCATCCCGGTCTCGCTGGTGTGGCTGATGCTCGTCGCCACGGTGCGCGCCCTGCGGAACGAGGGCTACGACTTCGCCGACATCGCGCTCTACGTCGCCGCCGCCGTGCTCGCCCTGCTGCTGCTGTCCTTCGTCGCCGACGTGTTCCGCGACAAGGCGAAGCGGGCCGAGCGGTCCGCCGAGGCCCCGGCCGCCTTCGACCCGATGGCGGGCGGCTTCCCCGTACCGCCGCTGCCGGGGCAGGAACTGCCGCCGGTGCCGCGCCGCCGGCCGAGCCGGGAACGGGAACTCATTGTCAGTGGCGGACCCGATACCCAGGGTGACGGACCTCTGGGCGGATCCACGGAGGGAAAGGAGGCGTCCGATGGCTGAGGAGCCCAAGGAGGCCGGGCAGACGAAGCCCGGTTTCCTGAACCCCGTGGCCGGCTTCGGCGTGACCTTCAAGGCCATGTTCAAGAAGCGGCTGACCGAGCAGTACCCGGAGCAGCAGAAGACCACCGCTCCGCGCTTCCACGGACGGCACCAGCTCAACCGCCATCCGGACGGCCTGGAGAAGTGCGTCGGCTGCGAACTGTGCGCCTGGGCCTGCCCGGCCGACGCGATCTACGTCGAGGGCGCGGACAACACCGACGAGGAGCGCTACTCGCCCGGCGAGCGCTACGGCCGCGTCTACCAGATCAACTACGCCCGCTGCATCCTGTGCGGCCTGTGCATCGAGGCGTGCCCCACGCGCGCGCTCACCATGACCAACGAGTTCGAGCTGGCCGACTCCAGCCGCGCCAACCTCATCTACACCAAGGAGCAGTTGCTCGCCGGGCTGGAGGAGGGCATGGTCGACACCCCGCACGCCATGTACCCGGGCACCGACGAGCAGGACTACTACCGGGGCCTGGTGACCGAGGCCGCGCCGGGCACGGAGCGGCAGGCCGCCCACTCCGGGGGCGAGGTCGTGCAGGAGGCCGACTCGACCTTCGGCGCGCAGGAACCGGCGTCCGGGAAGGTGATCGGGCGATGACCGGGCAGCTCGCCGCCTACACCACCTCCACCGGAGAGGCCGTCCAGTTCTGGATCCTCGGCACGATCGCGGTGATCGGCGCCCTGTGCACCGTCTTCATGCGGCGGGCCGTGCACAGCGCGCTCTGCCTCGCCGGGACCATGATCGTCCTCGCGGTGTTCTACCTGGCCAACGGCGCCTACTTCCTGGGCATCGTGCAGATCGTCGTCTACACCGGCGCGATCATGATGCTGTTCCTGTTCGTGGTGATGCTGGTCGGCGTCACCGCGGCGGACTCCCTGAAGGAGACCATCAAGGGCCAGCGCTGGCTGGCCCTGCTGTGCGGGCTCGGCTTCGGCGTCCTGCTGATCGGCGGCATCGGCAACGCCTCGCTCAGCGAGTTCAACGGCATCGGCCTGGCGAACGCGAACGGCAACGTGGAGGGCATCGCGGCCCTCATCTTCACCCGGTACGTCTTCGCCTTCGAGATCACCGGCATCCTGCTCATCACGGCCGCCCTCGGCGCCATGGTGCTCACCCACCGCGAGCGCACCGAGCGCGCCCGGACCCAGCGCGAGCTGGCCGAGCAGCGGGTCCGCGAGGGGACGTACCTGCCGCCGCTGCCGGCGCCGGGTGTGTACGCGCGGCACAACGCCGTCGACATCGCGGGCCTGCTGCCCGACGGCACCCCGTCCGACCTCACCGTCAGCAGGACGCTGCGGGAGCGCGGGCAGGTCCGCGACGTGTCGCAGGAGGCCCTGGGCGACCTGCGGGCGCTGGAGCGGCGCGCCGAGGAGCGGCTGGAGCGCACGGCGGTCGAGCCGGCGTTCAAGTCGGCGCACGAGCGGTCCGAGGAGGCGTCGCAGTGAACCCGGTCAACTACCTCTACCTCGCCGCCCTGCTGTTCACCATCGGCGCCACCGGCGTGCTGATCAGGCGCAACGCGATCGTCGTCTTCATGTGCGTCGAGCTCATGCTCAACGCCTGCAACCTCGCGTTCGTCGCCTTCTCCCGGATGCACGGCAACCTCGACGGCCAGATCATCGCCTTCTTCACGATGGTCGTCGCCGCCGCGGAGGTCGTGGTGGGGCTGGCGATCATCGTCTCCCTGTTCCGTTCCCGCCACTCGGCCTCGGTCGACGACGCCAGCCTGATGAAGCTGTGAGAGGTCGCTAGAACCGTGACTAACGCAGAGAATCTGATCGCGCTGCTGGTGGCGGCGCCCCTGCTCGGAGCGGTGGTCCTGTTGTGCGGCGGACGCCGGCTGGACGCCGTCGGCCACTGGATCGGCACGGCCCTCGCCGCCGTCTCCTTCGCGCTCGGCCTGGTGCTCTTCACCGACCTGCTGGGCAGGGGCGCCGAGGACCGCACCCTCACGCAGCACCTGTTCAGCTGGATCCCGGTGGAGGGGTTCCAGGCCGACGTCGCCTTCCGGCTCGACCAGCTGTCGATGACGTTCGTCCTGCTGATCACCGGTGTCGGCTCGCTGATCCACCTGTACTCGATCGGGTACATGGAGCACGACGAGCGGCGCCGCCGCTTCTTCGGCTACCTCAACCTGTTCCTCGCGGCGATGCTGCTGCTCGTCCTCGCCGACAACTACCTGCTGCTGTACTTCGGCTGGGAGGGCGTCGGCCTCGCCTCCTACCTGCTGATCGGCTTCTGGCAGCACAAGCCCAGCGCCGCGACGGCCGCGAAGAAGGCCTTCCTGGTCAACCGGGTCGGCGACATGGGCCTGTCGATCGCGATCATGCTGATGTTCCTGTGGTTCGGCACCTTCGCCTTCGGGCCGGTGCTCGGCACCCAGGGGGAGGCGGGTCTCGCGGGGGCCGCCGGTGAGGACAAGCTCACCGCGATCGCCCTGCTGCTGCTGCTCGCCGCCTGCGGCAAGTCCGCCCAGGTGCCGCTGCAGTCCTGGCTCGGGGACGCGATGGAGGGCCCGACCCCGGTCTCGGCCCTGATCCACGCGGCCACCATGGTGACGGCGGGCGTGTACCTCGTCGTCCGCTCCGGGGCGATCTTCAACGGCGCCCCGGACGCCCAGCTCGTCGTCACCATCGTCGGCGCGGTCACGCTGCTGTTCGGTGCGATCGTCGGTTGCGCGAAGGACGACATCAAGAAGGCGCTGGCCGGCTCGACCATGTCGCAGATCGGCTACATGGTGCTGGCCGCGGGCCTCGGCCCGATCGGCTACGTCTTCGCGATCATGCACCTGGTGACGCACGGCTTCTTCAAGGCCGGGCTGTTCCTCGGCGCCGGTTCGGTCATGCACGGCATGAACGACGAGGTCGACATGCGGCGCTACGGCGGCCTCAGGAAGTACATGCCGGTCACGTTCGTCACCTTCGGTCTCGGCTACCTCGCGATCATCGGTTTCCCGGGGCTGTCCGGCTTCTTCTCCAAGGACAAGATCATCGAGTCGGCGTTCGCCAAGGGGGGCACCGAGGGCTGGATCCTCGGCGCCTGCGCCCTGCTGGGCGCGGCCGTCACCGCGTACTACATGACGCGCGTGATGCTGATGACGTTCTTCGGCGAGGAGCGCTGGCGCGACGCCCCGACGCCGTCCCCGGCCGCGCCCGGTGTGGAGCCCGCCGCCGAGACGCGCGGCGCGTACACCCCGCCGCGCCCGCACGAGTCGCCGGGGAGCATGACGGTCCCGATGATCGTGCTGGCGGTCGGTTCGGTGTTCGGCGGCGCGTTCTTCAGCATCGGGGACCGCTTCGTGAACTGGCTGGAGCCGGTCACCGGGTACGAACACGGCCACCCGCCGGTCAGCGCCCTGACGGTGACGCTCTCCACGGTCGCGGTGATGGTGATCGGCGTGGCGGTCGCCTGGGCCCAGTACGGGCGCCGCCCGGTCCCGGCCGTCGCCCCGCGCGGGTCGCTGCTCACCCGGGCCGCCCGGCGCGACCTGCTCCAGGACGACTTCAACCACGTGGTCCTGGTGCGCGGCGGCGAGCACCTCACGCGCTCGCTGGTCTACGTCGACCACACCCTGGTCGACGGGGTCGTCAACGGGACGGCGGCCTCGTTCGGCGGCCTGTCCGGGCGGATGCGCAGGCTGCAGAACGGCTTCGCGCGGTCCTACGCGGTCTCGATGTTCGGCGGCGCGGCGGTCCTGGTCGCCGCGACCCTGCTGATGAGGGCGGTCTGATACCGATGTCCTTTCCCCTGCTGACAGCCACGGCGGCGCTCCCGGCCGTCGGGGCGATCGCCACGGCCGCCGTACCGGCCGCCCGGCGCACGGCCGCCAAGTGGCTGGCCCTGCTCTTCTCGCTGGCCACGCTGGTGCTCGCGATCGTCGTCCTGGTGCGCTTCGACCCGGACGGCGACCGCTACCAGCTCACCGAGTCCCACGCCTGGATCGCGGACTTCGGGGTGCGCTACGAACTGGGCGTGGACGGCATCGCGGTGGCGCTGATCGCGCTGACCGCCCTGCTGATCCCGTTCATCGTCCTCGCGGGCTGGCACGACGCCGACCCCGTGGAAACGGGCAGCAAGCGCTGGCGGCCGACGCAGGGCTTCTTCGCCCTGATCCTGGCCGTCGAGGCGATGGTGATCCTCTCCTTCGAGGCCACCGACGTCTTCCTCTTCTACATCTTCTTCGAAGCCATGCTGATCCCGATGTACTTCCTCATCGGGGGCTTCGGGGACCGGGCCCACGAGCACGGCGAGAAGGCGGCGGCCACCCAGCGGTCGTACGCGGCCGTGAAGTTCCTGCTCTACAACCTCGCCGGCGGTCTGGTGATGCTGGCCGCGGTGATCGGGCTGTACGTGGTGGCCGGCAACTTCTCGCTCACCGAGATCGCCGCGGCGCGGGCCGACGGCTCGCTGGAGATGGCGCAGAGCACCGAGCGCTGGCTGTTCCTCGGCTTCTTCTTCGCCTTCGCGGTGAAGGCGCCGCTGTGGCCGCTGCACACCTGGCTGCCCAACGCCATGCAGGAGTCCACCGCCCCGGTGGCCGTGCTCATCACGGCGGTCGTCGACAAGGTGGGCACCTTCGCGATGCTGCGCTTCTGCCTCGGACTGTTCCCGGAGGCCAGCACGTGGGCGACGCCGGTGATCCTCGTCCTGGCGGTCGTCAGCATCATCTACGGGGCGCTGCTCGCGGTCGGCCAGCGCGACATCAAGCGGCTGATCGCGTACGCGTCGATCTCGCACTTCGGCTTCATCGTCATGGGCATCTTCGCGATGACCAGCCAGGGCCAGTCCGGCGCGACGCTCTACATGGTCAACCACGGCATCTCGACCGCCGTGCTGATGCTGATCGCCGGCTTCCTGATCTCGCGGCGCGGCTCGCGGCTCATCGCCGACTACGGCGGGGTGCAGAAGGTCGCCCCGGTGCTCGCCGGCACCTTCCTGATCGGCGGCCTGGCGACCCTCTCGCTGCCGGGGCTCGCGCCCTTCGTCAGCGAGTTCCTGGTGCTGGTCGGCACGTTCACGCGCTACCCGGTGATCGGGATCGTCGCCACCCTCGGCATCGTCCTCGCCGCGCTCTACGTCCTCGTCCTCTACCAGCGGACGATGACGGGCCCGGTGAAGCCCGAGGTGGCCGCGCTGCCCGACCTGCGGGTGCGGGAGATCGCGGTGGTGGCGCCGCTGGTCGTGCTGCTGGTCCTCCTGGGCGTCTACCCGAAGCCCGTCACGGACGTCGTGAACCCGGCGGTGAAGCACACCATGTCCGACGTACAGAAGAAGGACCCCCGGCCCGAGGTGGAGGCGGCCAAATGAGTGCACCAGCCGTCCACAGCCTGTGGACAACGGCGGCCGACCCGATCTCGAAGATCGACGCGCCGAAGATCGAGTACGGGCAGCTCGCCCCCGTCCTGATCGTCGTCGGCGCGGCGATCGTCGGCATGCTGATCGAGGCGTTCGTCCCGCGCAGGTCCCGCTACCCCGCGCAGGTGTTCCTCTCCGTGATCGCCCTGGTCGCCGCCTTCGCCGCGATCGTCGCGCTCGCGGCGGGCGGTCACGCCACCACCGAGGCGGGCATCGCGGCGATGGGGGCCCTCGCCGTCGACGGCCCGGCCCTGTTCCTGCAGGGCACGATCCTGCTGACGGCCCTGGTCGGCCTGTTCACCTTCGCCGAGCGCCGGCTCGACCCGGCGGCGCACGGCAACCGGGTCGACTCCTTCGCCGCGCAGGCCGCCGCCGTGCCGGGCAGCGACAGCGAGAAGAAGGCGGTCCGGGCCGGGTTCACCACCACCGAGGTGTTCCCGCTGCTGCTCTTCGCGGTCGCCGGCATGCTGGTCTTCCCGGCGGCCAACGACCTGCTGACGCTCTTCGTGGCGCTCGAGGTCTTCTCGCTCCCGCTGTACCTGCTGTGCGCGCTGGCCCGCCGCAAGCGGCTGATGTCGCAGGAGGCGGCGGTCAAGTACTTCCTGCTCGGCGCGTTCGCCTCCGCGTTCATGCTGTTCGGCATCGCGCTGCTGTACGGCTACGCGGGGTCGATGTCGTACGCGACGATCGCCCAGGTCGTCGACGGCACGGTGCAGGACGTCACCCCGGCGCTCGCCGACACCATGGGCAACGACGCGCTGCTGCTGGTGGGCGCCGCGCTGCTGGTGATGGGCCTGCTGTTCAAGGTCGGCGCCGTGCCCTTCCACATGTGGACGCCGGACGTGTACCAGGGCGCGCCCACGCCGGTGACCGGTTTCATGGCGGCGGCGACCAAGGTGGCGGCCTTCGGCGCGCTGCTGCGGGTGCTGTACGTCGTGCTGCCGGGCCTGCGCTGGGACTGGCGGCCGGTGATGTGGGCCGTCGCGATCGTCACCATGGTGGGCGGCGCGATCGTCGCGATCACGCAGACCGACATCAAGCGGCTGCTGGCGTACTCGTCGATCGCGCACGCGGGCTTCATCCTCGCCGGTGTCATCGCGGCCACGCCGAGCGGTGTGTCGTCCGTCCTGTTCTACCTGGCGGCGTACTCGTTCGTGACGGTCGGCGCGTTCGCGGTGGTCACCCTGGTCCGGGACGCCGGCGGCGAGGCGACGCACCTGTCCAAGTGGGCGGGGCTGGGCCGCCGCTCCCCGCTGGTGGCGGCGGTGTTCGCGGTGTTCCTGCTGGCCTTCGCGGGCATTCCGCTGACCTCCGGCTTCGCCGGGAAGTTCGCCGTGTTCAAGGCGGCGGCGGAGGGCGGGGCGGTCCCGCTGGTCGTGGTGGGCGTGCTCTCCTCGGCCATCGCGGCGTTCTTCTACATCCGCGTCATCGTGCTGATGTTCTTCAGCGAGCCGCGCCCCGAGGGCCCGACCGTCGCGGTGCCGTCACCGCTGACGATGACGGCGATCGGGGTGGGCGTGGCGGTCACGGTGGTGCTCGGCGTGGCACCGCAGTACTTCCTGGAGCTGGCGGGCGACGCGGGGGTGTTCGTGCGCTGACGACGCGCCCGCCCGCGGACGGCGGGGGCGGACCGCGCCTGTGGACGACTCCCGGGGCTGTCGGTACGGCCCCCTATCGTGGAGGCAGTGGTCGAGGGACGGCTCACGGGGGGAGCATGGTGACGGACGGTAGTGACGGTATGACAGTGACGCGGGAAGAGGCGCGGGCCGCGCTGCACCGGGTGTTCGGGTACGAGGCCTTCCGCGGGGAGCAGGAAGCGGTCATCGAGCACGTGGTCGCGGGCGGGGACGCGGTCGTGCTCATGCCGACCGGGGGCGGCAAGTCGCTGTGCTACCAGATCCCGGCCCTGGTCAGGCCGGGGACGGGAGTGGTCGTCTCCCCGCTCATCGCGCTGATGCAGGACCAGGTGGACGCGCTGCGGGCGCTGGGCGTGCGGGCCGGGTTCGTGAACTCCACGCAGGACTTCGACGAGCGGCGCACGGTCGAGGCGGAGTTCCTCGCCGGTGAGCTGGACCTGCTGTACCTCGCGCCGGAGCGGCTGCGGCTGGAGGGCACCCTGGACCTGCTCTCGCGCGGCAAGATCTCCGTCTTCGCGATCGACGAGGCGCACTGCGTCTCCCAGTGGGGGCACGACTTCCGGCCCGACTACCTCGCGCTGTCGCTGCTCGGCGAGCGCTGGCCGGACGTGCCCCGGATCGCGCTCACGGCGACGGCCACGCACGCCACGCACCGGGAGATCACCGAGCGGCTGCACATGCCGGCGGCCCGTCACTTCGTGGCGAGCTTCGACCGCCCCAACATCCAGTACCGGGTCGTGCCGAAGGCGGACCCGAAGAAGCAGCTGCTGGCCTTCCTGCGGGAGGAGCACGCCGGGGACGCGGGCATCGTGTACTGCCTGTCGCGCAACTCCGTCGAGAAGACCGCCGAGTTCCTCACCCGCAACGGCATCGAGGCGGTGCCGTACCACGCGGGCCTCGACGCGGGGACGCGGGCCGAGCACCAGGCGCGGTTCCTGCGGGAGGACGGCCTGGTCGTGGTGGCGACCATCGCGTTCGGGATGGGGATCGACAAGCCGGACGTCCGGTTCGTCGCCCACCTGGACCTCCCCAAGTCGGTCGAGGGCTACTACCAGGAGACGGGCCGCGCGGGCCGCGACGGGCTGCCGTCCACGGCCTGGATGGCGTACGGGCTCAACGACGTCGTCCAGCAGCGCAAGCTGATCCAGTCCGGCGAGGGCGACGAGTCCTTCCGGCGGCGGGCGCACCAGCACCTGGACGCGATGCTCGCCCTGTGCGAGACGGTCCGGTGCCGGCGCGGGCAGCTCCTCGCCTACTTCGGCCAGGAGCCCGACCCGGCGGGCTGCGGCAACTGCGACACCTGCCTCGCCCCGCCGGAGACCTGGGACGGGACCGTGGCGGCGCAGAAGGTGCTGTCCACGGTGGTGCGGCTGCAGCGGGAACGCGGGCAGAAGTTCGGCGCGGGCCAGATCGTGGACATCCTGCTGGGACGGCGCACGGCCAAGGTCATCCAGTTCGACCACGACCAGCTCTCCGTGTTCGGGATCGGTGAGGAGCTGACCGAGGCCGAATGGCGCGGAGTCGTCCGGCAGTTGCTCGCCCAGGGACTGCTCGCGGTCGAGGGCGAGTACGGCACGCTGGTGCTCACCGAGGCCAGTGGGGCGGTCCTGCGGCGGGAGCGGGAGGTGCCCCTGCGCAAGGAGCCGAAGAAGCAGGCGGTCTCCCGGCCGGGCGGGTCGGGGGCGTCGGGCCCGGGGCGGGGCGAGCGCAAGACCAAGGCCGCCGCCGCCGAACTGCCCGAGGCACTGCTGCCGGCCTTCGAGGCCCTGCGCGCCTGGCGTGCCGAACAGGCCCGCGAGCAGGGCGTCCCGGCGTACGTCATCTTCCACGACGCCACGCTCAGGGAGATCGTCACGGTCTGGCCCGCCTCGGTGGCCGAACTCGGCGGGATCAGCGGAGTGGGGGAGAAGAAGCTGGCCACGTACGGGGAGGGCGTGGTGGCGGTGCTGGAGGAGCTGGGCGGTCCGCCCGGCGGGGCGGGGGGAGGCGCGGCCGGACCGGAACCGGAGCCGGGCCCGGGGGAACCGGAGCCCGAGGAGGAACCGGAGCCCGAACCGGACTGGGCGTAGGCGCTTCGCCCCCGGTCACGGCAGCGCCGTCAGCCCCGGCGCGAAGGTGATCAGCAGGGGCAGCAGCGGCACCAGCGCCGCCGCGGTCGTCGTCAGGGCGCGGTCGCGGCGGCCGAGGCGGGGCGGGGGCGCCAGGAGGCGGTCGACGCGCTCGCCGAGCAGACGGCGGCCGGAGCCGCAGGACAGGACGCCGCGGTGCTGGTTGAGTTCGATCAGGGCCAGGGCCGTGGTCAGGTGGCCGCAGCGGCGGGAGGCCGTGTCGTCGGCGGCCAGTTCGACCAGGCGGTGGGTCTGGTCGCAGAAGTGGGCGAACAGCGGCACGCGGGGGAATCCGGTGGCCAGGGCCGTGGAGAGGTGCAGCAGCCAGTCGTGACGGGCGCGGGCGTGGCCCCGCTCGTGGGTGAGGACGGCGTCGAGCTGGTGGTCGGTGAGGCGGTGCAGGGCGCCGGTGGTGACGATCAGCTGGGGCGGGTGGCCCGGCATCCACCAGGCGTCCGGGTACTCGTCCTCCAGGACCAGCAGGGGGCCGCGGGCCGCGGGGAGGCCGGCCGGCAGATCGGGGGCGCGTTCGCGCAGGTGGGCCCGGGCCCGGGCGCGCCGCCGGCGGGCCTCGGCCAGCTCGCGCCCGAGCATGGCCGTCGTCCAGGCGGCCCCGCAGGCCAGCAGCACGGTGAGGACGGTGGCCCAGGGCGGCGCGGCGGACAGGTCGTACGCGGCGGTCACCGCGGGCGGGGCCGGGGCGAAGAGCTGGGCGCGGACGGTGCCGAAGACGGCCGCGGCGCCCAGGGCGAGAGCCGTCACGCAGCACAGCAGGACGGTGGCGACCAGGCACTGCCACACCCACAGGGCGACCACCGGTTCCCGCTCCGGCCACTTCGACCGGGTCAGTGCCCGGGGGACGGGCACGGCGGCCGTCACGGCGACGACGCTCAGCAGGAGCAGGCAGACGGTCATGCCACGGACTCCGGATCCTGTCGGAAGAGGGCGGCTTCGGGTCGTGCGGGGTCGCACAGGGGGTGTGCGGGGGTGCACGGGGCGTGCGTGAGGCGGGAACGGCGGAGCGCGCGTGCGCCGCGCACACCGCCCGACGCCCAGTATGACGGCGAAGGGCGGTGCGAGTCAGCGGGTGGGCGGGATCCGGGTGTCCGCCGCGGCCGTGGTTCCCGCCGGGCCGGTCAGACCGCGGGGACCACCCGCCCCGTGACCTCGCCGAGGCCCACGCGGACGCCGTCCGGGCCCGGCGCCCAGGCCGACAGGGTCACCACGTCGCCGTCCTCCAGGAACGTCCGCTTGCCGTCGGGGAGTTCGAGGGGGTCGCGGCCGTTCCAGGTCAGTTCGAGGAGCGAGCCGCGTTCCCGCTCGGCGGGGCCGCTCACCGTGCCGGAGCCGTACAGGTCGCCGGTGCGCAGGGACGCGCCGTTGACGGTCAGGTGGGCGAGCTGCTGGGCGGCCGTCCAGTACATGGTGGAGAAGGGCGGCTCGGAGACGACGTGGCCGTTGACGGCCACGGAGATCCGCAGGTCGTAGCCGCCGGGCTCCTCGTCGCCGTCGTCCAGGTACGGCAGCAGCGCGTGGGTGCGCTCCGGCGGCGCCGTGCGGGCCTCCTCCAGGGCGTCCAGCGGGGTGATCCAGGCCGACACCGAGGTGGCGAAGGACTTCCCCAGGAACGGGCCGAGGGGGACGTACTCCCAGGCCTGGATGTCGCGTGCGGACCAGTCGTTGAGGAGGCAGAGGCCGAAGACGTGGTCGCGGAAGCCGCCGAGCGGCACCGGCCGGCCCCGCTCGGACGGCACGCCGACCACGAAGCCGACCTCGGCCTCGATGTCCAGCCGGACCGACGGGCCGAAGACCGGGGCGGGGTCCGCGGGCGCCTTGCGCTGGCCCGAGGGACGCACGACGTCGGTGCCGGACACCACGACCGTGCCGGAGCGGCCGTGGTAACCGATCGGCAGGTGCTTCCAGTTGGGGGTCAGGGAATCGGCGGCGTCGGGGCGGAAGATCCGGCCGACGTTCCGGGCGTGGTGCTCGGAGGCGTAG
Source organism: Streptomyces sp. NPDC034670 (assembly GCF_055574875.1). Classification (NCBI taxonomy): domain Bacteria; kingdom Bacillati; phylum Actinomycetota; class Actinomycetes; order Kitasatosporales; family Streptomycetaceae; genus Streptomyces; species Streptomyces sp. NPDC034670. The sequence goes on along the minus strand of NZ_JBVITR010000010.1, from coordinate 37,974 downwards.
AAGTCGACGTAGTCCGCGACCTCGAAGGGGAGGTGCAGGGTCACCTCGGACAGCGGGTGGAACAGGGGCTCGACGGTCTCCCGGTGCGCCGGGACGGTCACCCACGCGGTGAGCGCCCGCCGCACGTCCGACCAGGCCGTACGGCCCGCCGCCAGCAGCGGGTTCAGGGTCGGGCGGGCGAGCAGGGAGGCGTAGGGGGAGCCGAGCGCGCGGGCCGCCGCACCGGCGTCGAGGACGTGGTCGCCGAGCCGGACGCCCACGGTCCGCTCCGACGAGCCGGGAGGCGAGAACACGCCGTACGGCAGGTTGTGCGGGCCGAAGGGGTCGCCCTCGGGGACGTCGAAGGGGGGCATCGGGTGCTGCCTCTCTTTCGTGTGCGCAGGTGCTCGCAGGTGCTCCACGTGTTCGTGGCCGTGCCACACGTTACGGGTGACACGGCGGTCTTGGGCAGAGCACGCACGGTGGTGCGGGGGCGGAAGGGGCAGGTGGGCCCGGTGCGCGCGCTCCGGAAGTGTTCGGGCACCGGCTTCCCCCCGCGTACCGGAAGTCATCCACGGGACGGGACGCAATCTTGACGGAGCGGTGCGAACGGGGCGACTCTGGGCGGGTGCCGGAAGGCCTCGGGGAGGGGGTCTTCCGACGGTGCGTAGGGGGGCGGATGGCCGTGGGGGAGGCCGGCCCGGGTTCGGCGCGCTCCGGCTCGCAGCCGAGACGGCTGGAGGAGACCATGCGCGGCCGGCTCGGCCGGGAATGCGTGTACCTGCCGTCGTGCAGGCTGGGGCTGTACGTGGCGCTGCGCCACTGGTGCCCGCCGGGCGGCCGGGTGCTGATGTCGCCGGTCAACGACGACGTCATCTTCTTCGTCGTGCTGGCGGCCGGACTGCGGCCGGTGCAGGCGCCGTTGACCCCGCTCGACGCGTCCATCGACGCCGGGGCCGTGCCGCGGGAGGTGTGGGGTTCGCTCTCCGCCGTGCTCACCACCAACCTGTACGGCAACCCCGATCCCGCGCCGGAACTGCGGGAGCGCTGCGACGCGTTGGGCATCCCGCTGTTCGAGGACGGGGCGCACGCCATCGGCAGCGAGGTCGGCGGGCGGCCGGTCGGGGCCTGGGGGGACGCGTCCGTTTTCAGCCTCTCCAAGCACGCCGGGGCCCGGGCGGGGGGCGTGCTCGCGTTCGCCGACCCGGGCCTGCGCGAGGTGCTGCGGAAGGCCGGTGACGAACTGCTCGCCCCGAGCCGCGCGGCGTCCGAACTCGCCCACGCCCTGCGGCCGTACGCGGAGGCCGCCGTGCGGGGCCTCGGGCTGCGGCGGGCCGCCCGGGCCGCGCTCGGGCTGCTGGGCCTGACGGAGCGCGACGGGATCAGGATGCCCCTGCGCCCGGACGCGCTGGCCCGCGCCGCCGGATCGGCCCCGGACCTGGCCGCGTACGACCCGTGGGTGCGCGTCGACATGCACGACTACCGCCTGCGGTCCGGCCCGCTGCGCCTGCGGCGCGTCCGCCGCGGGCTCGAACGGCTGGACGAGGTGCTGGAGGCCTCCCGGGCGGGCACGCGGCTGCTGCTGTCGACGCGGTGGGCCCGGCCGCGCGAGGGGAGCGCGGTGCAGCCGCTGTTCCGGGTGCCGCTGCTGGTGGAGGACCGGGACGCGGCGGGGGCGGCGCTGGCGCGGCGCGGCATCGTCGTCGGCTACCTCTACGACCCGCCGCTGGACGACTACGCGGGCGCGGCGTTCACGGACCCCTCGCCCGCGCCGGAGGCGGCCCGCTGGTTCGCGCGGCACGCGCTGCCCGTGGACCCGCTGCGGGCCCGGGAGGCCGTCGAGGCGCTGGAACGGTCCGGCGTGCGGCCCGCGGAGCCGCCGCGGGCGCCGGCGCGGCGGGGAGCGGCGGGAGGACCGGTGCCGTCCGGTGGCTGACACCCGGGTGCACGAGCCCGCCGCGGTGCGCGGATCCGGCGGCGGGACCGGGCCCGCCGGAAGCGGACCCGCCTCCGACTCCCTGTTCAAGAACGCCTACTTCCTGATGCTCAGCACCGGCGTGTCCGCCGTCCTGGGACTGGGCTTCTGGCTCGTGGCGGCGCGCTACTACTCCGAGGACGCCGTCGGCCAGGGGTCCGCCGCGATCGCCGCCATGCGCCTGCTCGCCGGCATCACCGCGACCACGATGATCGGCGCCGTGGTCCGCTTCGTCCCGCGCGCCGGCCGCGAGACCGGGCGTCTGGTGTGGGGCGTGTACGGGACGAGTTCGCTGGTCGTCGCCCTGGCGGCCGGTGTCTTCCTGCTCACGCTCGACCGGTGGGGCGCGTCGTACGCGCCCCTCGGCACCCCGGCGGCGGGGGCGCTGTTCGTCGCCGCGTGCGTGGCCTGGGCGCTGCTCACGCTGCAGGACGGGGTGCTGACGGGGCTGCGCAAGGCCGCCTGGGTGCCGGCCGGGAACGCCGTGTTCTCCGTCGGGAAGCTGGTCCTGCTGGCCGTCCTCGCGGGCGCGCTGCCCGTGCTCGGCATCTTCGTGTCCTGGGCCGTGGCCATCGCGTTCTCCACCCTGCCGCTCGGCTGGCTGGTCTTTTGCCGGCTCATCCCGCGCCAGGCGGCCGCCGACCGGGACGTGGAACCGCCGCGGCTGCGGGTCATGGGCCGCTTCCTGGCCGGGGACTCGCTCGGGGCGCTGTTCAGCCTGGCGATGATCAACCTGCTGCCGGTGATGGTCGCGGTCCGCTTCAGCGCCGCGGAGAACGGCTACTTCTACGTGGCGTACACCGTCGGCGGCACGATGGAGTTCATGGCCATCAACATGGCCTCGTCGCTCACCGCCCACGCCTCGCACGACCCGCGCCAGCTCGCGGACGGGGTGCGCGGGGCGCTGCGCCGGATGACGCTGCTGCTGGTGCCGGTGGTGCTGGTGCTGGTGGTCTTCGCGCCGCAGATCCTCACCCCGTTCAGCCCGGACTACGCCGAGCACGGCTCGGCCGTGCTCAGGCTGCTCGCGCTCGGGGCGCTGCCCAGGGTGGTCGTGGAGCTGTACATCGGGGTGCTGCGGGTGCAGGGGCGCACCGGTGTGCTCGCCGCGCTCCAGGGCGCCATGTGCGTCCTGGTCCTGGGCAGCGCGGCCGTGCTGTTCACCCCGGCGGGGATCGCGGGCGCCGGGTGGGCGGTGCTGATCGGCATGACACTGGTCGCGGCCGTCTCGGTGGCCGGACTGCGCGCGGCGCTGCGCGGCCACGGCGCCCCGCCGGCCGCCCGGGCCCCCGCCCCGGCCTACGGCACCCGCTGGGCGCGGCTGAACGCCACCGCCGGGTACGGCACGAGCTGGGCGCGCCGGGCGGCGTACCGGGACGGGGACGCCGACGCGGCCGGCGACGAGGACACGGTCACGCTGTTCATCGGCAGCCCCGGGTACGAACGGGAGGCCTTCCAGGCGGACACGCTGGCGCTCATCGCGCGGCCGCATCCGCCGGAGCCGACGCACCCGCCGCCCGCCCCGCCGGCCGGGCACCCGGGGGAGGCGCGGGGGCCGGCGGAGGCGAGCAGCACGCCCCGGGAGGGGCGGGCGCACGTCCCCGCGGACGAGCCGGCCCCCGCCTCCCCGGCGCCGTCCGACGGCGCGGCGGAACGGTGGCTGAGGGGCGGCCTGTGGGCCCTGCTCGGCCTCGCCGGCCTCGTCCTCTGGGCGTCGGTGCGCGACCTGCCCCGGCCCGGCGGGCCCCGCGGCGACCGGTTCACCGGCCGCCAGCTGCTGGAAGGGCTGCCGCTCACGGCGCTCGCGGCGGGGGGCGCGCTCCTCCTCGTCTTCGCCGCCGCGGTGACGCTGTGCGCCCGGCCCGACCCCTGGCTGCCCGGTGCGGCGCTGGGGTCCGGCCTGGCCGCGCTGCACGCCGCGCCCGCCCTCCTCGGCTGGGAACCGAGGGCGGTCGGCGGGGCGCTGTACTCGGGGACGGCCGGTTTCCTCGCGGACGCGGCCGGCCTCGACGGGCCCGGCCCGCTGCTGCGCTGGGGGCCGCCGGTCTGCCAGTTGCTGTGCCTCGTCCCCCTGTGGCTGCTGCTCGCGCAGGCGGGCGGGCGGCTGTCGTGGCCGGGGCGCTGGGGGGTCCTATACCTCGTCGCGGTGGCCGGCTGGGTGTGGCGGGACGCGCTCGCGCCGGTCGCCCCCCTGCTGCTCGTCGTCCTCACCGTGCTCGTCCCGCTCGCCCTGCTCGCGCCGCCGGGCCGTGCCGCGTCGGCGGTGGCGCCGTACCGCCGCGGACGGCCGGACGGCCGGGCCAGGGACTGATCAAGCTTCGGAGCCGAACCGCCAGGGGGGAACCACCGTGCGTCCGCCGACCACTCCACGGGAGAGATCCGTGCCCGAGCCCGCGCCGGAGAGCACGCCGCCCCCGGCCCCTCCCGGTGGAACCGCGCCGGGGGCGCCCGGTTCCTCCCCCGAGCCCGTGACGGACCTCTCCGACCTCCCGCCCGTCCGGCGCGGGCACCGGGGCCGCGCCGTCCGGCCCGCGGTCCCGCTGCTCGCCGCGCTCGCCCTGTGGGGGTACGCGGTGCGGCACACCGATGTGTCGCGGCTCGACGACTTCGGACTCGTCACCGCGCTGCACCCGGCCTTCTGGGCCGGCCTCGTCGTCCTCACCGCCGGTTTCTGGTCCACGGTCCGCGACCCGCGCCGGCCCGGCGGCTGGCCGGCGGCGTACGTGCTCGGCCTGCTGCTGATGGAGCGGGCCACGCAGGCGGTGCTCTACCCGACCCCGCTGTACGCCTGGGCGTGGAAGCACGACGGCGTCGTCGAGCACCTGCTGACGGCCGGCGGACTCCAGACCGCCGACCGGATCGGCGACATGGCGGTGTACGACCAGTGGCCCGGCTTCTTCGCCGCCCAGGCCGCGCTGGTGCGGCTGCTGGGCGTGGAGTCGGCGGCGATGTACATGGCCTGGTGGCCGCTGGTCTCCAGCCTGATGCTGCTGCTCCCGCTGCTGCTGGTCTACCGCACCTTCACCGAGGACCGCCGGCTGATCTGGACCGCGGTCTGGCTCTTCTACGCCGCCAACTGGGTGGGCCAGGACTACTTCTCGCCCCAGTCCGTGGCCTTCGCGCTGCACCTCGGGGTGCTGGCCGTCGTCCTGCGCCGGTACGGGCGCTCCGGCGAGGCCCCGGGACGGCGGGGGCAGGCCGTGTGGACGGCGGTGGTCGGCGCGCTGGTGGTGGCGATCGTCATCTCGCACCAGCTCACCCCCGGCATGCTGGTCGTCTCGCTGCTCGCCCTGTGCCTGGTCCGCCGCCACCGGGACCGGATCCCGGTCGTCACCACCGTCGCGATCTTCCTGGCCTGGTGCCTGACGGCGGCGCTGCCCTTCCTGTCCGCCGCGCTGCCGGACATGATCCGCTCCGTGGGCGACGTCAGCGGCAATGTCGCCACCGGGTACGGCACCACCCCGACCGGTACGGGCGCGGTGGCGACCTCGTGGGCGGCCCGGCTGCTGTCCGGCTCGGTCCTGCTGCTGGCGGTGGCGGGGGTGGTGCGCCAGCGCGTGCTGCGGCACCGGGCGATGCCCCTGCTGCTGGTCGCGGCGGCCCCGCTGCCGATGCTCGTGGCGAGCAGCTACGGCAGCGAGATGATCTTCCGGGTGCTGCTGTTCCTGCTGCCCGGGGCCGCCTTCTTCGCCGCCGCCGCGCTGCTGCCCGAGGTGCGCACGCTCACCGCCGAGGCCCGGGCCGCCGAGGCGCGCGGGACGGGCACGGGCGCCGCGGCGGCCACCGGGCGGCGCCCGGCGCTCCCCGCGGTCCGCGGGGGCCTGCGCGCCGGGGTCCCGCTGCTCGTCCTCCTCGCCGCGACGCTGGCCTTCGTGCCGAGCTACTCGGGCAAGGACCGGATCAACTACTTCCCGCCGCAGGAGGTCGCCCTGGTGCGGCAGCTCTTCGACCGGGCCGCCGAGGGCTCGACGGTCGTCGCCGCCAACCGCAACTACCCGCTGGCCTACGCCTCGTACGGGACCGTCGACCACTACTGGTTCCTCGAGGACGACCGGCGCCACGTCGACGAGATCGTGCGGGACCCGGCCGCCACCCTCGCCCGCGACATGGCCGGGGTGGAGCCCCCGGGCCGGGCCTACCTCCTGCTGACCCGGGGCCAGTGGGCCGACTCCGAGATGAACGGACGGCTCACCGGGGCCCAGCTGGACCGCGTCCGGGAGTCCGTCGCGCGCTCCCCGCTCTTCCGGCCGGTGGCGGAGAACGACGCCGGAGCGGTCTACGAACTGAGGACCGAGGAGGGGACGGAGCGATGACCCCGCAGGAACTCGTGGTGCGGATGCTTCCGCCGTTCGGCGGCTGGCTGGCGCTCGCCGCGCTGGCCCTGCCCGGCGGATCACCGGTGCGCGGCGCGGCGGTCGTCGTGTTCCTGGCGGTGGGCCCCGGCGCGGCGCTGGTCGGCCTCTGCGGCCCGGCGCTGCGCGCCAGACCCGCGCGGGGGCCGGTCGAGCGGCGCGACCCCGACTTCGCCCGCCGGTCCGACCTGCTGGAACGCCTGATGCTGGCCGTCCTGCTCAGCACCGGCGCGACGATGACCGTCGCGACGCTGCTGATCGCCACCCGCACCTTCAGCGCACCGAGGACGCTGCTGGTCCTGACGCTGCTGACCACGCTCGCCGCGTTCTGCCCGCGGCTGCGCGGCGCCTCCCCGCCGACGCCGAGGACACAGAAGGGTTCCGCTCCGTGAGGCTCACCCGTCCCTTTCGCCGTGACACCGGCCCGCGCACCGGCACCCGCCGGCTGCTGGTCACGTCCGCCGCGGTCGCCGGCGCCGTCCTGGTCGCCGCGCTCGCCCTGCGGGACGCGTCCGGCCCGCAGCCCTCCGCGACGGGCGGGGAGTGCCGGCCCACCGCCCTGCTCGAACCGCCCTGCGGCGCCTGGTTCGGCGCGTTCGTCCCGCACGAGCGGGCCGACCTGGAGGAGAAGGTGGAGGCCTACGAGAGGCGCGTGGGCCGCAGGCTCGACGTCGTCTACACGTACCACGACATGTCCGTTCCCGAAGGTGCCCGCAGGGAGGGGCAGTTGCTCACCCCGGAGGAGCAGCGCGTCGGTGAGGACCGCATGCTGCTGCTGTCCTGGGAGAGCAAGTGGTGGGGCGGCACGAAGGGGCAGCAGCCGACGTGGAAGGAGATCGCGGCCGGTGAACTGGACGCGTCCGTCATCGACGTCCAGGCACGGCGCATCAAGGAGTACGGGGAGCGCACCGGGAAGAAGGTCTTCCTCTCCTTCGACCTGGAGATGGACACGCGCACCCCGGACAACGGCACACCGGCGGAGTACGTGGAGGCCCACCGGCACATCCACGACCGGTTCCGGGAGCTGGGCGTCGACAACGTGGTGTGGACCTGGATCATCACCGGGTACCTGGGCCACACCGGCCTGTTCGAGCGGATGTACCCCGGGGACGCGTACGTCGACTGGATCGGCTACAACCAGTACAACTACTACCGGTGCCACGACGCGGACTGGCTCACCTTCGCGCAGACCCAGCGGGCGACGCACCGCTGGATCCGGAAGAACATCTCCGGCGACAAGCCGCTGATGCTCTCCGAGTTCGGGACGGCGGCCGACGCGGGGCGCCCGGAGCGGCAGGCCGAGTGGTACGCGCGGGTGCCGGGGGTGCTGAAGGACCTGGAGGGGGTCAAGGCCGCGCTCCAGTGGAACCACCGCGACCCCGGACCGCACTGCGACCTCGCCCTGGCGAACGGGGCGGCGTGGGCGAGCCTGCGCGAGGCGGTGTCCGACCCGTACCTGAACCAGCCGCGGGAGTAGGCGCCCGGGACGCCCCGTTCACCCGAGCCGCCCGCCCGGTCCGGCCGCGGCACGGGTCCCGGTCACGCCCGGGGCCGCGTCACGCCGCGGGGCCGCGTCCGGTCACCCCGCGAACTCCGGCCCGTTGACGGCGGCCCGGGCCCGGCGGTACCAGCGCCAGGCGACCGTCTTCGGGCCGTCGCGGTACGGGGCGACCCGCGCGCCGGCGCCCGCGAGCCAGTTCCGCACGTCCGCGACGGTGTGGCCGCGGCGGACGATGAGGCGGGCGATGCGGTAGCGCTCGTCCCGGTCCGAGCTGAGCGCGTGCCGGACGGCGGTCGCGGTCTCGTACCCGGCGCGGGCGGCCATGGCCCGTACCCGGGGGCTGTTGTAGCCGTGCGGGTAGGCGAGGTGGGGGACGGGGTGGCCGAGGGCGTCCTCCAGCACGGCCTTGGAGTCGGCCAGTTCGGCGCGCAGCCGCCCGGCGGTCAGCGTGTCCAGCTGGGCGTGGGTGACGGTGTGGCTGCCGATCTCCATGCCGGAACGTTCCAGCTCGGCCACCCGGTCCAGGGTCATCATCGGGGCGGGCGGCAGCAGGCTGCGGCCGCCCGGGGTGATGGCGCCGGTGGTGAGGTACGCGGTGGCCGGCAGCGCGCGCTCGGCCAGGGCCTCGGCGGTGGGGCCGGGCAGGTCGGCGAAGCCGTCGTCGAAGGTGAGCAGCACCGGCCGGGGCGGCAGGGGCGCGCGCCCGGCGAGGTGGTCGGCGAGGGCGCTGATGGTGACGGGCGTGCGCCCGCTGTCCACGACGGCGTCGAGGTGGTCCGCGAACTGACGGGGCGTGACGGTGAACTCGGCGATCCAGTCCGGTGGTTCCTCCATCACGGCGTGGTAGAGGAACACCGGGACGGCCGCGTTCCCGGTCCGCTCCGCGCCGGGCCGCGCTCCGCCCGGCACCGGTCCCTGTGACGGCGTGGTCATCCCGTCCCCCTCCCCGGAGTCCCCGGAGTCCCCGGAGTCGCCGGAGCCCCCGGAATCCCGGGGGCCCCCGGAGTCGCCGGGGTCCCCGGAACGTCCCGCGGCGCCCGCAGTGCCCGCCGCGCCCGCAGGTAGCCGACCGGCCCGTACGCCATCCCCCTGCGCTGCAGCCGGGACAGCCGGCGCGGCCACGGATGGGTGCGGGCGCCGTGGGCGCCCGGGGTGCCGCCCCCGTCCGTCTCGCGCACGGCCGTCAGGGCGCGGGCACGGGCCAGTCCGCGCGGCAGCCGGGCGAGGAAGGCCGGCAGCAGGGCGGGGCGGTCGACCAGGACGGCGGTGAGGTAGGCGGTGAGGCCGGCGCCGTAGCCGTGGGCCTGGGTCTCCAGGTCGGCCCAGGTCTCCCGGTGGTGGTGCCAGACCAGCGCGTGCGGGGTGTAGTGCAGCCGGTGCCCCTCGGCGAGGACGCGCACGAACCCGTAGAGGTCGTCGCCGCCCCGGGCGGGCGTTCCCGCGCCGGTGGCCGGGTCGAAACCGCCGACGCCGCGCAGCACGTCCGCCCGGAAGGCCATGTTCGCGCCGGAGCCGAACCGGCCCGCGGTGAAGGGGAACAGCGGCTCGTCGCGGGGCGGGTCCGCGGGGTCGTACGTCGTCGGCGTGAAGCCCTTGGCGAAGCCGCCGTGGCTCTCCAGCAGGACCTGGGCCGGGGTGCGCAGCCGGGCGGGCAGGATGAGGCCGGTGGCGCAGCCGAGCCGGGGGTCGGCGGCGAAGGGCGCGGTCAGCTCGGTGAGCCAGCGGGGATCGGCGACCACGTCGTCGTCGGTGAACGCGACCACCTCGCCCCGGACGGCGGCGAGCCCCCTGTTGTGCGCGACCGCCAGCCCGGGGACCGGCTCGCACACGTACCGCACGCGCTCCGCGTACGTGCGCTCCACCAGCTCGCGCGTCGCGTCCGTGACGGGCGCGTTGTCGACGACGACGATCTCGAAGTCCGGGTGGTCCTGGGCGAGGAGCGAGTCCAGCGCGCGGGCGAGCTGCCCGGCCCGCTCCCGGGTGGCCACCACGACACCGGTGGACGGCGGCGTCCCGGCGGGCAGGTCCCGCCCGCGCGCACCGTCCGCCGTGCCCCGGGCCGCCTCCGTCAGCACCGTCTTCGGGTCCGCCCCCTCCGGCACCCGCGCCAGCAGGGTGCCCACCGGCCGGCCCTCCCGTCTGACCAGGAGGAACACCTCGCCGTGGGTCACCGGGGGACTGCCCGGCCCGGGTCTGAGGGCGGCCTCGCCGCCGGCCAGGTCCAGTTCGGCGACCTGCACCGCGCCGATGGCCAGGAACCGCCGTATCTCCTCCCGCGCACGCGCCTGCGCACCTGTTCCCCGGAACATGCGGAACACGGGTCCTCCCCCTCCTCACACCCGGCGCAGCCGTGCCGCGCCCTTCAGGGCCCGCGACGCCAGCGACGCGAGGCGCGGGCGGTCGCGGACGAAGCCGTGCGCGCGGCGCGCGGGCTCGCGGCTCAGCCGGTACAGTGCGGCACCCGCCCCCGGACGCGTGGCCACCCCCTCGTGGACGGCGAGTCCGCCGGTCCTCAGCGAGTCCTTGTACGCGGCCGGGCCGCGCCCCAGGTCGAGCAGGCCGACGCCCTCGGCCGCCGCGGCCTCGGCCATCCGCAGGTGCAGCACCAGTCCGGGCGAGTACTTCGCGAACTCCGGGTCGTACGCCGGGAACCAGCAGGCCAGCACGGAGGCCGAGCGCAGGCCGAAGTGCGCGGCGACGGGACGGCCGCCGGCGTACAGGACCGACAGCGTGCCCGTGCACTGCGGGGCCCGGGTCCCGGCGAGGCGGCCCACGAGCCGGGAGATCCACTCCCGCGCGAACCGGTCCCGCCGCCCGGTCCTGCGGTACTGCGCCGACTTCCAGGCCATCAGCGTCCGCAGGGCGGCCGGGTCGCGCTCGTCGAAGACGAACCGCACGGGCCCCACCTGGCGGCCGAGCCTGCGCTCCTTGGCGAGGGTGGTCCTCAGGAACTTCGGCGACCGGCCGCGCAGCACCGACTCGTAGGTCCCGTAGCCCTTCCCCACGTCGATGACGTAGGTGGCGTGCTCCTCGGCCGCGTACGGCACGAACAGCTCCTGGCCGGCCTCCAGGTTGTCGAAGGCGAAGCTCGACACCGAGCAGGCCCGCAGCAGTGCGCCCGCCTCCAGGCCGTGGCCGGGAGCGAGGACCGCGCCCTGGCAGTCCGACACCCCGAGCCCGATCGCCCGGCCCTGTCCCAGCGGCCCCCGCTCGTACGGCAGGAAACCCGCCGGTTCCGCCCCGTGGTACAGCACCGCGACCCCGGCCCGGGGCCGCACCCGGCCCACGGCGACGGTGAACTCCGGTTCCATGAAGGGGCTGCGCGGCGCGTCCGCCGCGGCGCGCAGTTCCCGCCAGCGCTCCCGCTCCCCCTCGCCGAGCTCCTCGGGCCCCAGCACGCGCACGCGTCCACTGCTCACCTGACCCCCCGATCAAGTCCCCCCCGGACACCTGGAAGGTACCGCCCCGGGGAGCGTGGACGGTAGGGGGCGGGCGCCGGACGGCGGGGGCGCGGGGAGGGCGGGACGCGGGCGGCCCGGGGTGTGGTGAATCGAGCGGGCGCGCTGTCCGTATTCTCTGATCATGGCCGCACCCCCCGCGTTCTCACTCGTCGCCACCGATCTGGACGGGACGCTGCTGCGCAGCGACGACACCCTTTCCGACCGGTCCCTCGCCGCGCTCGCGCGGGTGGCGCGGGCCGGCGCCCGGCACCTGGTGGTGACGGGACGCCCGGCCCCCAGGGTGCGGCCGCTCCTGGACGAGCTCGGCGGCACGGGGCTCGCGGTGTGCGGACAGGGCGCGCAGGTGTACGACGCCGGCGCGGACCGGCTGCTGTGGTCGGTCACGCTGGACCGGGAACTGGCGGAGACCGCGCTCGGCAAGGTCGAGGCCGAGGTGGGCGAGGTGTACGCCGCGGTCGACCAGGACGGCGTCGACGGGCTGACCCTGATCGAGCCCGGCTACGTGATGCCGCACCCCACGCTCCCCGCCGTGCGGGTCGGGCGGCGGAGCGAGCTGTGGGACCGGCCGATCAGCAAGGTGCTGCTGCGCCACCCCGACCTGTCCGACGACGCGCTGGCGGCGGCGGCCCGCTCGGTGGTCGGTTCCCTGGCCACGGTCACCATGTCGGGGCCGGGGACCGTGGAGCTCCAGCCGCGCGGGGTCACCAAGGCGACCGGGCTGGCGCTGGCCGCCGCGCACCTGGGGCTGGGCCCGGAGCGGACGATCGCCTTCGGCGACATGCCGAACGACGTCCCCATGTTCGCCTGGGCGGCCCACGGCGTCGCCATGGCCGACGCCCACCCCGAACTGAAGGCGGTGGCCGACGAGGTCACCGCGTCGAACGAGGACGACGGCGTGGCCGTCGTCCTCGAGCGACTGTTCGGCGGGGCGGCCGTGCTCGGCCGTCAGCGGACGGTTCAGTACGCGCCGAAGACGTTGTCGATCGAGCCGTAGCGGTCGGCGGCGTAGTTGCAGGCCGCCGCGATGTTCGCGACCGGGTCGTACGGGTCGAAGGCGGTGCCGGGCACGTGGTACGCGGCGAAGGTCGGGTCGATGACCTGCAGCAGGCCCTTCGACGGGGTGCCCTTGGCGGCGTTGGAGTCCCAGTTGTTGACGGCGTTCGGGTTGCCGGAGGACTCGCGCATGATGTTGCGGTGGATGCCCTCGTAGGTGCCCGGGATGCCGTTCTGCTCCATGATCGCCAGCGCCTCGCGGATCCAGCCGTCGAGGTTGTTCGCGTACGTCGTCGTGGAGGCGGCGGCGGCCGGGTCGGACGGCGCGGTGGCCGCGGAGGCGCTGGTCGCGCCGAACAGCGGGAGGGTGATCGCGGCGACGCCGGCGACGGCGAGGGAGCGGGCGAGGTGGCGGCGGCCGGAACGGCGGAGCTGACCGGTTGCAGGCATGACTGGATTCCTCTCCTACGCCTGCGAGGTGAGCTGTCGGGTTCGGGCGGGAGAGTGCCCGGCCGCGCCCTTGCGGGCACGGCTTCACCCCGAGCCGTTCCGGCGTGTGCCGGTCCGGCGGCTTACCTGGGTCCCCCGCTCCTGCCGTGCGTGAGTGAGTTCGTCGTCGATGGGTGCGGGCGGCGGCAGGATTCGGCGTCCGCCCGACAGGCCGGGAACGTATGCGAGAGCGGATGCCGGAAACAAGTGCGGACATCACGGATAGGGCCGTTTGATCTTGCTGTGGGCGTTTTGGGACACTTGATCCTTTGCCGGCACGGGGGGCCAACTCGGTTGCGGGAAAAGGGGAATCACCGGTTCCGTCGGAGCGGCGGAGGGGCGTGCGGCGCGTGACCGACCTCACGGGCCGGACGGTCGCATCGCATTTCACGCCAAGGGGAATTCGCTTGCTAATTACGGCAAATCGGACAGCGGGGGCGGCAGGATGGTGGGAGGGGCGGACGGGGGCGGGGGGCGGCCCGGAATGTGGCCCGGAGCACGGCCCGGAATGCGGCCCGAGGCACGGTCCGGGCGCGGATCGCCGCACCCGGGAAACGTGATGAATGTCCGTGGTGATCAAACGGTCGGAAACCGGACAGCTCCGGTCCCGTGCCGCCCGTCCCGTAAGCCCGGGTGCTGCCGGTGATCGAAACGTGACCGGATACGCTGACTCGAGTGAGGGCAGCGACCTATCGACAAACCGTGTAACCGCCACCAGACACCAGCAGACAGGAGACCCCTCGTGACCGTCGTCGGGCCGTTCGGGCTGAGCGTGCGGGACCAGGCTCTGGAAGCCGATGTCCAGGCCGGAATGACGGCTGTCGAGGAGGGGCTGCTCGAGGCCACCAAGAGCGGGGTGCCCTTCATCACGGAGGCCGCCCAGCACCTGGTGCGGGCCGGCGGCAAGCGGTTCCGCCCGTTGCTCGTGATGCTCTCCGCCCAGTTCGGCGACCCCTACGCGCCCGGCGTCGTGCCGTCGGCCGTGGTCGTGGAGCTGACCCACCTGGCCACGCTGTACCACGACGACGTCATGGACGAGGCCGAGGTGCGGCGCGGGGTCGCCAGTGCGAACGCCCGCTGGGGCAACTCCGTCGCGGTCCTCACCGGTGACTTCCTCTTCGCGCGGGCCTCGCACATCCTGGCCGACCTCGGCCCGGAGGCGGTGCGGGTGCAGGCCGAGGCGTTCGAGCGGCTGGTCACCGGGCAGATCCTGGAGACCGCGGGGCCGCAGGACGGCCGGGACCCGGTCGACCACTACCTGGACGTGCTCGGCGGCAAGACCGGCTCGCTGGTCGCGGTCTCCTGCCGGTTCGGCGCGATGATGGCCGGCGCCGACGAGACGGTCGTGCACGTGCTCACCCAGTACGGCGAGCGGCTCGGCGTCGCCTTCCAGCTCGCCGACGACGTCCTGGACATCGCCTCCGACTCCCACGAGTCCGGCAAGACCCCCGGCACGGACCTGCGCGAGGGCATCGCCACCCTGCCCGTGCTGCGGCTGCGCGAGCGGGCGGCCCGGCTGGGGCTGGCCGAGGACATCGCCCTGTGCGAGCTGCTCGACTCCGACCTCACCGACGACGCCCGGCACGCCGAGGCGCTGCGCCTGCTGCGCGCCCACCCGGCCCTGGAGCAGGCCCGCCGGGACACCGTGCGCTACGCCGAGGAGGCCCGCGCGGCGCTGACCCCGCTGCCGGAGTGCGACGCGAAGACGGCGCTGGTGGAGCTGTGCGACGCGGTGGTGCACCGGGCGGGCTGAGCCGCCGGTGGCGGCAGGGCCGGACCCGTTCCTCCGTCACCCCCCCGGCCCACGACCCCTAGTGGTCGGGTGGAGCGAACCGCCCGCCGTGTCATACCGCAGCAGTACGCGGAGTTGAGCCCGCGGGTTGACGTATCCGCCTGCCGGATTTGGTCGGATGGACCACGACGGACATCACCACTCCTCACCGATTCGGGTGAGAATGGCGGCTCAGGGGGAGACTGGTGCGAGGACACGAGACGGAAGCCGCCGCCGACCACGGAGGTAGGGCACACATGGCACCGTACGCATCCGACGACACGACGACCGCGGAGGAGGCCGGCGAACCGCGCGCCGGACGGCGCAGGGCCGCGCGGTACGTGGTTCCGGTCACGGTGATGGGCGTGGCGGCCGCGACCATCGGGCTCGTCCCCGCGCTCGCCGACTCCGGCGACCCCGACCTGCCGGAGATCACCGCCGCGCAGCTCATCGAGAAGATCGCGCAGTCGGACGTCGAGCAGCTCTCCGGCACCGTGAAGATCACCACGGACCTCGGTCTGCCGGACCTCGGCGGACTGGCGGGCGGCCTCGCGTCCGCAGCGACGGGGCCGGGCGGGGACGGCGGCTCCGCGGCCGACCCGTCCGCCAGGCTCACCGAACTGGCGTCCGGCACGCACACGCTGCGGATCGCGGCCGACGGCCCGGACCGGCAGAAGGTGTCGCTGCTGGGGGACGCCGCCGAGTACAGCCTGATCCACAACGGCAAGGACGTCTGGGGCTACGACAGCGGGTCCAACGAGGTCTACCACGCCACCGTCGACGACTCCGGCGAGGCCCGCGGGAAGCGGTCGCAGCCCCCGGCGACCCCGAAGGACTTCGCCGAGGAGGTCCTGAAGGCGGTCGACGACACCACGTCCGTGACGGTCGACGGCACCGCCCAGGTGGCCGGCCGGGACGCGTACCGGCTGGTCGTCAAGCCCAGGCAGTCCGGCTCCACGATCGGTGCGATCAGCATCGCGGTCGACCACGGGACGGGGATGCCGCTGAAGTTCACGCTCACCCCGTCGAGCGGCGGCGCGGCCGTCGTGGACGTCGGCTTCACCAAGGTCAGCTTCGACCGGCCGGCCGCGTCGACCTTCGACTTCACCCCGCCCGAGGGCGCCGAGGTGACCGAGGACGGCGGACTCGACCGGGACCGGGGGCGCTCCGGGGAGTCCCGGATCCCCCCGAAGTCCGAGGGGGACCTGGCCAAGGGCCTCGACGGGCTGACGGTGCTCGGCGAGGGCTGGAACTCCGTCGCGGTCCTCGACACCGGCGGCGAGGGCCTGCCGGCCGGCGGGGCCGGTGAGACCGGCGGTGACCTCGGCGGCTTCCTCGACTCGCTCGGCGACCGGGTCGAGGGCGAGTTCGGCACGGGCACGGTGTTCAGCACCCGCCTGGTCAACGCCCTGATCACCGAGGACGGCAAGGTCTACGCGGGCGCCGTCACCAAGGACGCGCTCGTGAAGGCGGCCGGCCGGGACCAGTAGGGTTCCGGGACCTCACGGCACGGCGGGGACGGGGAGAACCGACGGGCGGGGCGTCCGCGCCCGGTCCGGACGGGCGGACCCGCGTCCGGACCGGGCGCGCGTCCCGTCGTGGTGGGGGAGGAGACGCCGCCCCGACCCTCGTGCCCGTGCGGCGCGGTGGGGCCGGGCGGGCGAGCGGCGGGTCCGCCCCGGTGGAGGAGTCGGGCCGGGCGCCGACCGCCCGGTGGGCGGCTACGCTTGGCCCGCAATGCGTAAGGACGACGAGACCGAGACCGCCGACGGCGACAGCGTGGACGTGATGCTGGCCGAGTGGCGGAGCGAGTGGGCCGAACTGGACGTGTCGTCCAGCGCGGTGACCGCCCGTCTGCTGCGGACGGCCCAGCTGCTGGAAGAACTCTTCGCGGCGCAGCTGCGCCGTTCGGGCGGCATGGCCGTGGCCAACGTCGGGGACTTCGACGTGCTGCACGCGCTGCGCCGCAGCGGTCCTCCCTACGCGCTGACGCCGGGACAGCTGCGCCGGGCGCTGGTCGTCTCCTCCGCCGGCCTCACGGGGAGGTTCAACCGGCTGGAGCGCGAGGGCTGGATCGAGCGCGGCCCTTCCCCCGTCGACGGCAGGAGCACCCTGGTCAGCCTGACGGAGGAGGGCCGGGCGAGTCTGGACCGGGTGCTGGAACAGCACTACCACCTGGAACGGAAGGTGCTCTCCGTCCTGGAGCCGGAGGAACGCGCGGCGGTCGCGGACGCGCTGCGCAAACTCCTGGCGTCCCTGGAGGGGGACGCCCGCTGAGCAGCCGGCGGGCCGGCCTCAGGCCGCTCCCGCCGACATGCCGAGGATCACCGCGATGCAGAGCCCGATCAGCCCCAGGGTGACCACGCCCAGGGCGAGGGCCATCTCCCGCGTGCGGCGGCGGTGACGGGCCGCGTACTGGGCCTCGACCTGCTGGATGCGTTCCGCGATGCGGCGGGTGACCTGGCGGGCGTTCTCCTCCTGCTCCCGGGCGTACGCCTGCTCGATCGCGAGGCGCTGCTCCGTGGTCAGGCCGGGCAGCTCCCGGGCGAAGTCCCGTGCCCTGCGGTGCGCCTCCCGGCGGCTGGCCTCCCGGTGGAGGTAGCCCTCGATCTGCTGCAGACCGAGGGCGGCTTCACGGCTGGCGTCCATGGACGGCTCCTGACTGTTCGGGAGAAGGATGGGCGGCCCGCTCAGCGACGGTCGGCGGCGGCCACCCGGTTCCTCTCGTCGTCCTCCGCGGCGGTCTCCGGGTGGTGCAGGTCGAACGCGGGCGAGTCGCTGCGGACCCGGGGCAGCGTCGTGAAGTTGTGCCGCGGGGGCGGGCAGGAGGTCGCCCACTCCAGCGAGCGGCCCCAGCCCCAGGGGTCGTCGGCCCCGACCTTCTCGCCGTACCTGGCCGTCTTCCAGACGTTGTAGAAGAACGGCAGCAGCGACAGGCCGAGCAGGAACGAGGCGATCGTGGAGACCGTGTTCAGGGCGGTGAAGCCGTCGGCCGCCAGGTAGTCCGAGTACCGGCGCGGCATGCCCTCGGCGCCCAGCCAGTGCTGCACCAGGAACGTGCCGTGGAAGCCGGTGAACAGCGTCCAGAAGGTGATCTTGCCCAGGCGCTCGTCGAGCATCCTGCCGGTGAACTTCGGCCACCAGAAGTGGAAGCCGGCGAACATCGCGAACACCACGGTCCCGAAGATCACGTAGTGGAAGTGTGCCACCACGAAGTACGAGTCGGTGACGTGGAAGTCCAGCGGCGGCGAGGCCAGGAGCACGCCGGTCAGGCCGCCGAACAGGAAGGTGACCATGAAGCCGGTGGCCCACAGCATCGGCGTCTCGAAGGAGAGGCTGCCCTTCCACATGGTGCCGATCCAGTTGAAGAACTTCACACCGGTCGGGACCGCGATGAGGAAGGTCATGAAGGAGAAGAACGGCAGCAGCACCCCGCCGGTGGCGTACATGTGGTGCGCCCACACCGTCACCGACAGGCCCGCGATCGCGATCGTCGCGCCGATCAGGCCCATGTAGCCGAAGATCGGCTTGCGGGAGAAGACCGGGACGATCTCGCTGATGATGCCGAAGAACGGCAGGGCCAGGATGTAGACCTCGGGGTGGCCGAAGAACCAGAACAGGTGCTGCCACAGCAGCGCCCCGCCGTTGGTGGGGTCGAAGACGTGGGCGCCGAACTTGCGGTCGTACTCCAGCGCGAACAGCGCCGCCGCCAGCACCGGGAAGGCCAGCAGGATCAGCACGCTGGTGAGCAGCACGTTCCAGGTGAAGATGGGCATGCGGAACATCGTCATGCCGGGGGCGCGCATGCAGATGATCGTGGTGATGAAGTTGACCGCGCCCAGGATGCTGCCGAAGCCCTGCAGGATGAGGCCCGTGATCCACAGGTCGGAGCCGGCCCCGGGCGAGCGGATGGTGTCGGACAGCGGGGTGTAGGCGGTCCAGCCGAAGCTGGCGGCGCCGTCCGGGGTGAGGAAGCCGGCGAGCGCGATCAGCGAGCCGAACAGGTAGAGCCAGTAGGCGAACATGTTCAGCCGGGGGAACGCCACGTCGGGCGCGCCGATCTGCAGCGGCATGAGCCAGTTGGCGAAGCCGGAGAAGAGCGGTGTCGCGAACATGAACAGCATCACGGTGCCGTGCATCGTGAACGCCTGGTTGAACTGCTCGTTCGACATGATCTGCAGGCCCGGCCGGGCCAGCTCGGCGCGCATCACCAGCGCCATCACGCCGCCGACGCAGAAGAACACGAACGAGCTGACCAGGTAGAGGGTGCCGATCCGCTTGTGGTCGGTCGTGGTCAGGTACCCGATGACGGCTCCGCCCCGCCTGCGGCGTCGCGCCGGAGCGGTCGCCTGGGGCGATGGGGCGGGCGGTGACGGGGCGGGCAGGGTCACGACGATCCTCTCCGAGCGTGCGAGATCTCCGGGCGTGCGGATGCCTGCGCATCGAGGGCCCGGCCTTCACCAAGGTATCTCGTTCGCGAGAGAAATAAATATCGGGGGCCCATCCCTGCCACTTCGAGGGGAAACGGTCGTTGACCGGGAAGCAGGTACGTCGGGCGCCGGAGTTCGGCGCACCGCCCCGGCCCGCTCGCCGCCTCGGCCTTACCCGCCGCCCACCGGGCGGCGAACCGCGGCGGACGGCCCTTGGGACGAGCCTGTGACAGCGCGGTGACGCGGGAGAAGCGGCCGGGCGGACAGACTGGCCGGTAGGTGTACGACCCGAATGAGGCAACGATGGCTCGACTCAGCCGCGAGAAGAAGCGGGAACAGGAACAGGGCGCCCGCGCGGCGAACCGGGCGGCGGTGCCGATCGACGTCCGCGTCCCCGCCGCCGGGGCGGGTCCGGGCGGGGCGTCGGTCGGCGGGGTGCCGGTGACCGCCGCGCCCGGCGAGGAGATCCAGCAGGCGGTGCTGGACCACCTCCACCGTGCCGCCCTCGCCTCCGGCCGCGCCGTCCTCGCCACCGTCCACGACGAACGCATCGGCTACGTCCTCCCCCTCCGGGTCGACCCCGACGGCTCCAGCCACTTCACCGCACGGCCCGTGCCGGCGGCGCGGGAGCGGCGGCCGGAGCGGGGCAGGGGGCCGCTGCGGGTCGTGCCCGAGCCGGCGGGGCCCGTGCCGCCCGGCACGGTGGCGCCGCCGGCGGGTGCGTTCGGCCCGCCTCCCGTCATGGACGCGCGGCCCCGTCCCCTCCCGGTCCCGGACGCCGGCCGCCCCGGGGGACCGGCGTCCCGCCCCCGGCCCGGCGGCACCCGCCCGGACCCCGCCCCCGCTCCGCCCCGCGGCTTCGACGCGGTGGCGGAGGCGGTGCTCGGGGACGGGCCGCCCGCCGCCGGCGACGCGACGGCCCCCGCCCTGCTGGCGGAGCCGGCGGCCCGCGTCAACGAAGCCGTCCGGACGGGGCGGCTCGACACGGCCGCGCGCCTGGCCCGGCGGACCGTGGCGGAGGCCTCGGGAACGCTGGGGCCGGAGCACCCGGAGGTGCTGCGGCTGCGCGAGCTCACCGCGTACATCGCCTACCTGGCCGGGGATCCGCTGAACGCCTTCCGGCTCTGCCTGGACCTCGCCGCGATCCACCGCCGCGCCGGGGACGCGGAGGCCGCCTACGGCAACGTCCGCGGCGCGGCCACCGCGTGGCGCGCGGTGCGCGACGCCGAACTCGGGCTGGAACTCGGGCGCGAACTGATCGGACTGTGGGCCGGGCTCACCGCCGAGGGCGGCCCGGCCGCCGACGAGGCCGAGGAACTGGAGTCCGCCCGCGCCCGCATGGTCCGGCTGGCCGGGCGCGCCCGCGCCCGGCAGGACTGAGGGGCCGGCCGGAGCACCTCGCCGCGGTCGGTGCCGTCGCCGCCGGACGCCCGCCGGTCTCCCGGCCGGGCCGGGCGGCGCGCGGGTCAGCGCCCCGCGGGTTCCGCCTCCGCCGCCTCCGCCGCGCCCACCGCGTCCGCCTTCCGCCGCACGGCGGCTCCGGTTCCGGCCGTCGTGCCGGCGAGCGCGCGGGCGGCCCGGCGGGCGGTGCGCAGCGCGTCCCAGGTGAGCAGCGCGAGCGCCAGCCAGACCAGTGCGAAACCGGCCCAGCGCTCGGGCGGCATGGCCTCCTTGAAGTACAGGACGCCCAGCAGGAACTGGAAGACCGGGGCCAGGTACTGGAGCAGCCCCAGGGTGGACAGGGGCACGCGGATCGCGGCGGCGCCGAAGCAGACCAGGGGGAGCGCGGTGACGATCCCGGTCGCGACGAGCAGGGCCGCGTGCCCGGTGCCCCCGGTGGTGAAGGTGGAGTCGCCCCGCGCGCCCAGCCACAGCAGGTAGCCGAGCGCCGGCAGGAACTGGAGGGCGGTCTCGGCGGCCAGCGACTCGACGCCGCCGAGGTCGACCTTCTTCTTGACCAGCCCGTAGGTCGCGAAGGAGAAGGCGAGGCAGAGGGAGATCCACGGCGGGCGGCCGTGGCCGACGCTGAGGACGATCACCGCCGAGACGCCGATCCCGACCGCGGCCCACTGGGCGGGGCGCAGCCGTTCCTTCAGCAGCAGCACGCCCATCGCGATGGTGACCAGCGGGTTGATGAAGTAGCCGAGGGAGGCCTCGACGACGTGCCCGGAGTTCACGGACCAGATGTAGAGGCCCCAGTTGACGGTGATGACCGCCGCGGCGACCGCGACCAGGGCGAGCCGGCGCGGCTGGCGCAGCAGTTCGCCCAGCCAGGCCCAGCGGCGTACGACGACCAGGGCGGCGCCCACGAAGAACAGCGACCAGACCATCCGGTGGGCGAGGATCTCCACGGCGCCCGCGGGCTTGAGGAGGGGCCAGAAGAGCGGGACGAGCCCCCACATCCCGTACGCCGCGAAGCCGTTCAACAGTCCTGTGCGCCGCTCGGCGGCCGACTTCCCGGTCACACGGATCCTCCTTCGTCCCTGCGCGTCCCCTGCGTCGCGCGGAGCCGTGGACGCGCGACCTCCGCCGACGACGGTAACGCCGGACACCCCCGCATGTCATACCCGTACCGGAATACGGTCATGACGGGCGGGGGTGTCCGGCCGCGGGGAACCGGCCCGGTTCAGCTCCCGAGCGCGGCGGAGACGGCCTCGGCGAGCGGGGTGGTGGGGCGCCCGATCAGGCGGGACAGGTCACCGCTGTCGACGACCAGCTCGCCCCGTGCGATGGAGGCGTCCGCGCCCGCGAACACGGCGGCCGCCGGCCCGGGCAGGCCGGCGCCGGTCAGGATGCCGGTGAGTTCCTCGACCGTGACCTGCCGGTAGGAGATCTCCTCGCCGGTCTGCCGGCTCAGCTCGGCCGCGTACTCGGCGAAGCTCCACGCCTCGTCGCCGCCCAGTTCGTACGTCGTGTTCTCGTGCCCCGCGCCGGTCAGCACGGCGACGGCGGCGGCCGCGTAGTCGGCGCGCGCGGCGGAGGAGACCCGGCCCTCGCCGGCGGCGGCGACGACCGCGCGGTGCTCCAGCACCGGGGCGAGGTTCTCGGTGTAGACCTCGTGGTACCAGCCGTTGCGCAGCAGGACGTACGGCACGCCCGAGGCCAGCAGGACCTCCTCGGTGCCGCGGTGGTCGTCGGCCAGGGAGGCGGTCAGGGTGCCGGGGGCGCTGGTGTAGGCGAGCAGGGCGACCCCGGCGGCCCTCGCGGCGTCGATGACGGCCGTGTGCTGTCCCACCCGGTCCCCTCCGACCTCGTTGCCGGAGATCAGCAGCACCTTGTCGCCGGGTGCGAACACGCCCTCGAGGGTCTCGGGGGCGTCGTAGTCGGCGACCGCGACGCGCACGCCGCGTGCCGCGAGGCCGGCCGCCTTCTCCGCGCTGCGGACCACGGCGGTGACCTGCTCGGCCGGCACCTTCTCCAGCAACTGCTCCACGACGTGGCGGCCGAGCTTTCCGGTGGCTCCGGTGACGACGATGCTCATGATGCGAGAACTCCTTGGGGGGATGCGTATGCACTAACCATAAGTGCAGCGCTAACTTTAAGAAAGTTCCCACTTCGGGTGGGCCCGGGGCGCGGGGACGACATGACCGCGGCCCGGCGGGCGTACGACCGGGCCCGGGCGCGCCTGGCGCCCGGGCCCGGTGGTGGAACGGCCGGTCCCCGCCGGTCTCAGCCGACGACGGTCCAGGTGTCGCTGCCGGCCAGCAGCGCGGCGAGGTCGCCCTTGCCCCGCTGCTCGACGGCGGTGTCGAGCTGGTCGGCCATGAGGGTGTCGTAGACCGGCCGGTCGACGGAGCGGAACACGCCGATGGGGGTGTGGTGCAGGGTGTCCGGGTCGGCGAGGCGGGACAGCGCGAAGGCGGTGGTCGGGGACGCGGAACGGGCGTCGTGGACCAGGACCTCCGCCTCGTTCTCCGGCGTCACCGCGACCACCCGCAGATCACCGGTGGCCCGGTCCCGCACGACGCCCTTGGACCCCTCGTGGCCGAAGCGGATCGGCTCGCCGTGCTCCAGGCGGATCACCGCCTCCTCGGCCCGCTGCCGGTCCTTGAGGACCTCGAAGGCGCCGTCGTTGAAGATGTTGCAGTTCTGGTAGATCTCCACCAGGGCCGTGCCCGGGTGGTCGGCGGCCTGCCGCAGCACCTCGGTGAGGTGCTTGCGGTCGGAGTCGACCGTGCGGGCCACGAAGGACGCCTCCGCGCCGATCGCCAGCGACACCGGGTTGAAGGGGGCGTCCAGCGAGCCCATCGGGGTCGACTTGGTGATCTTCCCGACCTCGGAGGTCGGGCTGTACTGGCCCTTGGTCAGGCCGTAGATCCGGTTGTTGAACAGCAGGATCTTGAGGTTGACGTTGCGGCGCAGGGCGTGGATCAGGTGGTTGCCGCCGATGGACAGCGCGTCGCCGTCACCGGTGACGACCCAGACGGACAGGTCGCGGCGGGAGGTCGCCAGGCCGGTGGCGATGGCGGGGGCGCGGCCGTGGATGGAGTGCATCCCGTAGGTGTTCATGTAGTACGGGAAGCGGGAGGAGCAGCCGATGCCGGAGACGAAGACGATGTTCTCCCGCGCCAGGCCGAGCTGGGGCATGAAGCCCTGGACGGCGGCGAGGACGGCGTAGTCGCCGCAGCCGGGGCACCAGCGCACTTCCTGGTCGGACTTGAAGTCCTTCATGGACTGCTTGCCCTCGGCCCTGGGGACCAGCTTCAGTGCCTCAGTCATCGATGGCCTCCTTCAGCGCCGTCGCGAGCTGTTCCGCCTTGAACGGCATCCCGTTGACCTGGTTGTACGGCGTGGCGTCGACCAGGTACTTCGCCCGGATGAGGGTGGCGAGCTGGCCGAGGTTCATCTCGGGGACCACCACCTTGTCGTACCCCTTCAGCACCTCACCGAGGTTGCGCGGGAAGGGGTTGAGGTGCCGCAGGTGCGCCTGCGCGATCGCTTCCCCGGCCGCGCGCAGCCGCCGCACGGCCGCCGTGATCGGCCCGTACGTCGAGCCCCAGCCCAGGACCAGCGTCCGCGCGCCGTCCGGGTCGTCGACCTCGACGTCCGGGACCTCGACGCCGTCGACCTTGGCCTGACGGGTGCGGACCATGAAGTCGTGGTTGGCCGGGTCGTAGGAGATGTTGCCGGTGCCGTCCTGCTTCTCGATGCCGCCGATCCGGTGCTCCAGGCCCGGCGTGCCCGGGATCGCCCACGGACGCGCCAGCGTCTGCGGGTCGCGCTTGTACGGCCAGAACACCTCGGTGCCGTCGTCCAGGGTGTGGTTGGGGCCCCGGGCGAACTGCACGCGCAGGTCGGGCAGCTCCTGGAGGTCCGGGACGCGCCAGGGCTCGGAGCCGTTGGCGAGGTAGCCGTCGGAGAGCAGGAAGACCGGGGTGCGGTAGGCCAGCGCGATCCGCGCCGCCTCCAGGGCCGCGTCGAAGCAGTCGGCCGGGGTCCGCGGGGCGACCACCGGCACCGGCGCCTCGCCGTTGCGCCCGTACATCGCCTGCAGCAGGTCCGCCTGCTCGGTCTTGGTCGGCAGGCCGGTGGAGGGGCCGCCGCGCTGGATGTCCACGATCAGCAGCGGCAGCTCCAGGGAGACGGCCAGACCGATCGTCTCGCTCTTGAGGGCCACGCCGGGGCCGGAGGTGGTGGTGACGGCCAGCGAGCCGCCGAAGGCCGCGCCGAGCGCGGCCCCGATCCCGGCGATCTCGTCCTCGGCCTGGAAGGTCCGCACGCCGAAGTTCTTGTGCCGGCTCAGCTCGTGCAGGATGTCCGAGGCCGGGGTGATCGGGTAGGAGCCGAGGAACAGCGGCAGGTCGGCCTGGCGGGAGGCGGCGATCAGGCCGTAGGCCAGGGCCAGGTTGCCGGAGATGTTGCGGTAGGTGCCGGGCGGGAAGGCCTTCGCCGCCGGGGCGACCTCGTAGGAGACGGCGAAGTCCTCCGTCGTCTCGCCGAAGTTCCAGCCCGCGCGGAACGCGGCGATGTTGGCCGCCGCGATGTCCGGCTTCTTGGCGAACTTCGAGGTCAGGAACTTCTCGGTGCCCTCGGTCGGCCGGTGGTACATCCACGACAGCAGGCCCAGCGCGAACATGTTCTTGCTGCGCTCGGCCTCCTTGCGGGTGAGGTCGAACTCCTTCAGCGCCTCGACCGTCAGGGTGGTCAGCGGCACCGGGTGCAGGCGGTAGCCGTCCAGCGAGCCGTCCTCGAGCGGATTGCTGTCGTAGCCGACCTTCGCCAGCGCCCGCTTGGTGAACTCGTCCGTGTTGACGATGATCTCCGCCCCGCGCGGCATGTCGGCGATGTTCGCCTTCAGCGCGGCCGGGTTCATCGCGACCAGCACGTTCGGCGCGTCACCGGGGGTGAGGATGTCGTGGTCGGCGAAGTGCAGCTGGAAGGACGAGACACCGGGCAGGGTGCCGGCGGGCGCGCGGATCTCGGCCGGGAAGTTCGGCAGGGTGGAGAGGTCGTTGCCGAAGGACGCGGTCTCCGAGGTGAAGCGGTCACCGGTGAGCTGCATGCCGTCACCGGAGTCCCCCGCGAACCTGATGATCACCCGGTCCAGACGGCGGACGTCCTTCGCGCCCGCCGCTTTGCGCTGCTCTCCCACGGCCGGTTCGTCGGCCTGCTCCGCTGGGCTGCTGACCTGGCTGGTCACTGAACTGGACCTCCCTCGAGGCGGCTGTCCGGGACGGCCTTCCCGTAGGCCCTCCCTGGATCAACCCTACGTCCGCAAGGGGCGTCCACCTCGGGTCATTCGCATATTGGACACGAGGACGAGACGTCCGGGCGTCCGGACATGTCCCGCCTTCTCCTTGGATTCCCCCTGGTGACCGCCCCTTGGTCCTTGCCTTCGAAGACGCCGCCCGGGCCCGCCCCGGTTCGCGGGCGCGGTGACGGACCGTCCGCAGGGCGCGGCGGGGAGCGCTCCCCGCCGCGGGCGGCCCCGGTCTCAGGAGCCGAGATACGTGAGCACGGCCAGCACCCGCCGGTGGTCGCCGTCGCTCGGGGACAGCCCCAGCTTCAGGAAGATGTTGCTGACGTGCTTCTCGACGGCGCCGTCGCTCACCACCAGCTGCCGGGCGATCGCCGAGTTCGTCCGCCCCTCGGCCATCAGTCCCAGGACCTCCCGCTCGCGCGGAGTGAGTCCCGCGAGCACGTCCTGCTTGCGGCTGCGCCCCAGCAGCTGCGCGACCACCTCCGGGTCCAGGGCCGTGCCGCCCCGGGCCACGCGCACCACCGCGTCCACGAACTCGCGTACGTCGGCCACCCGGTCCTTGAGCAGGTAGCCGACGCCGCGGCTGGAACCGGCCAGCAGCTCCGTGGCGTAGCGCTCCTCCACGTACTGCGACAGCACCAGCACCCCGATGCCCGGGTGGTCCCGGCGCAGCTGCACCGCGGCCCGCACGCCCTCATCGGTGTGCGTCGGCGGCATCCGCACGTCGGCCACCACCACGTCCGGGAGCAGGTCCTGCCCGTCCAGCCCGGCGATGGTCTTGATCAGCGCGTCACCGTCCCCGACACCGGCCACCACCTCGTGCCCCCGGTCGGTCAGCAGCCGGGTCAGGCCCTCCCGGAGCAGCACCGAATCCTCGGCGATGACCACCCGCACCCTGTCCTCCACGATCCTCGGCCCCCCACAGCCCCGCGCCGCGTCCGCCCCCGTGGCGGTCCGGCCGTCGGGTCCAGCATCCCAGCATCCGGCGGGGGACGCTGCGGGACACCGCGATCCGGGGAGAGAGAGGGGGAGGGGGATGCCATCGCGGCGGGCCGGCCGCAGCGCGTCCACCGCACACGGGACCGGCCCGCGGGGACCGGCCCGGGGGGGGGGGGGGGGGGGGGGGGGGGGGGGGGGGGGGGGGGGGGGGGGGGGGGGGGGGGGGGGGGGGCGGGGGGCGGGGGGGGGGGGGGGGGGGGGAGAGGGGGAGTGG
>NZ_JBVITR010000010.1:5532-11100 GCF_055574875.1 Streptomyces sp. NPDC034670 | reverse complement strand
CTCTCCACCCGCACTGGGCCCCTTTCGGGGGGGTCTGTTGGTAGGGGCGGCGCCCCCCCCCCCCCCCCCCCCCCCCCCCCCCCCGCCACCCGCCATCCGCCGCCCCGCCACCCGTCGGCCGCAAGCCGCCGGCCGCCGGTCCGGCCGGCGCTCAGCGCGCCCGCTCGGCCCGCCACGGCAGCTCCGCCGTCACCCGGGTGGGGCCGCCGAGCGGGGAGTCCACCACCAGGATCCCGTCCACCGCGTCCAGCCGCTCCGCCAGCCCGGCCAGCCCGGAGCCCGCGGACGCGTCGGCGCCGCCCACGCCGTTGTCCACGACCTGCAGCATCAGCCGGTTCTCCGTCCGCCACACCTCCACGGCAGCCCAGGTCGCCCGCGCGTGCTTGCTGACGTTCTGCAGCAGCTCCGAGACCGTGAAGTAGGCGATGCCCTCGATGGCCGGCGCGGGCCGCTCCGCCAGGTCCACCTCCACCTTCACCGGGACCGTGCAGCGCGAGGCGACCGAGGACAGGGCCGCGTCCAGGCCCCGGTCGGTCAGCACCGCCGGATGGATGCCGCGCGCCAGGTCCCGCAGCTCCTGCAGGGCCGTCTTCACCTCGCCGTGCGCCTCGTCCACCATCCGCGCCGCCACCTGCGGGTCCTCCCGCAGCTTCTCCTTCGCCAGCCCCAGGTCCATGGCGAGGTTCACCAGCCGGGCCTGCGCCCCGTCGTGCAGGTCGCGCTCGATGCGCCGCAGGTCGGCGGCGGCCGTGTCCACCACGACCCCCCGGTCCGACTCCAGCTCCACCACCCGCGTGGCCAGCCGGGACGGCCCGAGCAGCCCGTGCACCATCACCCGGTCCACCGTCGTCAGCGCCCGCACGATCCACGGCGTGGCGATGGTGAACAGCAGGCCCACCAGCGCCGTCACCGTGATCTCGAACGGGTTGTCCAGGTAGATCCGGTGCTGCTCGTCGCCGTAGAGCTGGATCCCGCCCTGACCGGCGTACACCGGGAACACCCAGAAGTACAGCGGGTACGTCAGCAGCGACCAGCCCACCGACCAGACGGTCACCACGACCGTGAAGGAGAACACCGCCCACGGCAGCTGGATCACCGCGTACAGCAGGGACCGCCACGAGGCGCCGCTCTTGAGCACGGCGCCGATCCACGCCGTGAACCCCTGCCGCCTCGTCCGCGGCGGTTCCGGCTCGGCCACCTCCAGGCCCAGCAGCCCCCGGGCCCGGGCCCGCTCCACCGCGCCGAACCCCCGGCAGCCGGCGAGCGCCGCCGCCAGCACCGGGACGCCGAGGAACGTCACCAGCAGGCCGGCCCCCAGCGACACCATCGTGACCGCGTACGTGAACAGCAGGATGCTGATCGGCAGGCTCAGCAGCACGTAGCCCAGCTCCCGCCAGGTGCGCCCCTCGACCGGCGCCCGCAGCGCGGCCGGCAGCCGGTGCCGTCGTCCCCCGGGGACACCGGGATGCCCGGGCCTCGTGTCGAGCCCGTAGCCCTGTCCGTCATACGTGGCCATCGGCGTCGTCCTTCTCCTCGTCCCGCGGCTGTGCTGTCGTACCTCCAGCCTGCTGTGCCGCGGGTCGGCGGACCATGGAGTCCGTCGCAGTCCCGGACGGGGGGTTATCCCCACCTCCGGCCGCGGGCGGCCGCCCCCGCGGGCGCGTCCCCGGCCGCCTTGCCGGCGTTCTTCCCGGCCGCGCCCCTACTGGCCCTCCCGGCCGCGCCCCCGGCCGTCCTCCCGCCGGTCCGGGCGCCCTCGGCGGGCACGCCGGAGCGGTCCCACCACGGCAGCTCCGCCGTGACGGTCGTCGGACCGCCCTCGGGCGACTCCACGACGAACAGACCGTCCACCGCGCCCAGCCGGTCGGCGAGGCCCCGCAGCCCCGTGCCGCCGTCCAGGCTCGCGCCCCCGCGCCCGTCGTCCCACACCTGGACGAGCAGCCGGCCCTCCGACCGCCACACGTCGACCGCCGCCGCCCGTGCCCGGCTGTGCTTGCTGACGTTCTGCAGCAGCTCGGAGACGGTGAAGTAGGCGATGCCCTCGATGGCGGCGGCCGGCCGTTCGGCGAGGTCGACCGTCACCTTCACCGGGACCGTGCAGCGCGAGGCGACCGAGGACAGGGCCGCGTCCAGGCCCCGGTCGGTCAGCACCGCCGGATGGATGCCGCGCGCCAGGTCCCGCAGCTCCTGCAGGGCCAGCTTCACCTCGCCGTGCGCCTCCTCGACCATGGCCGCCGCCGAGTCGGGGTCCTCCAGCAGCTTCTCCTTCGCCAGGCCCAGCCCCATGGCGAGGTTCACCAGCCGGGCCTGCGCCCCGTCGTGCAGGTCGCGCTCGATGCGCCGCAGGTCGGCGGCGGCCGTGTCCACCACCACGCCCCGGTCGGACTCCAGCTCGGCGATGCGCCGCTCCAGCTCGTCGGAGGGCGACAGCAGGCCGCGCACCATCATCCGGTCCACGTCGGCCAGCCCCCGCACGACGAACGGCAGCACCGGCCACAGCACGAACAGGCCGGTCAGCGTCGTGACGAAGGTGAGGACGCCCCAGGGCAGGCGTATGAGCTCGTACAGCACCGTGCGCCAGCCCACCGGGTCCTTCACCGCCATCCACAGCTGCGGCCAGAACCCCCGGGCGCCGCGCCGCGGCAGCCGGCTCGGCTCCTCCACCCGCACCCCGAGCAGCTTCCTCGCCCGGGCCCGCTCCGCCCTGCCCAGCAGCCGCGCGCCCATCAGCCCGGCGGCGAGCACCGGGAACCCGACCACCGTGACGGTCAGCCCGACCCCCGTGAACAGCACGGTCACCACGTAGACGAAGCCGACCAGTGACACCGGCAGGTTCGCCAGGAGGTGGGCGATCTCCTTCCAGGTGTGCGCGTCGTACGCGAAACGGGGCGGTGGCGGGCGGTCGCCGTGCCCGGCCGTGTCCGGGTCCGCCGTCACCGGGGTACCCGGGGAGGGGTGTCGTTCGGTCATGTGCATCAGCGTGCCCGGAGCCGGGGGACGGCGCCATGAGGCCGGCCGCCCCGCCGCCCTGAGGAAAACCCCACCCCCCTGTGGTCCGAGGGGCGACGGGCTGCTTACGGTGCCTTTATCAGGGCCTAGACTCCCTGCGTACAGATCGTCGAACCGCGATGCTCACGGGCACGGATCAAGGCACGGATCAAGGCACGGACCAGGGACACCAGCCAGGGAGTGAGGGTGGACGTGCGGGAACCGACCGTCGTCGGGACGACCGTCGTCGCGGCGGACTACTTCCAGTCCTACGCGGTCGTCGGACTGCTGGCCGTCGTCGGCGTGCTGTTCGTCGCGGTCGCCTTCGGGGCGGGGCGCCTGCTGCGCCCCGTGGTCCCCACCCCCGAGAAGCTCCTGACGTACGAGTGCGGAGTCGACCCCGTCGGCGAGGGCTGGGCCCACACCCAGGTCCGCTACTACGTCTACGCCTTCCTCTACGTGATCTTCGCGGTCGACTCGATCTTCCTCTTCCCCTGGGCGACCGTCTTCGCCGCCGACGGCTACGGCGCGACCACCCTGGTGGAGATGTTCGTCTTCCTCGGCTTCCTCGCCGTGGGCCTGCTGTACGCATACAAGAAGGGCGTCCTGACATGGACGTGACCCCCCCGCCCCCCACGACCCCCTCGGGCTCCCCGACTCCGCCGGCCCCCTCCGCCCCGCCGGCCCCCGAGCCGGTCCTGCTGCCGGAGCCGAAGCGGCTCGGCGCGCTCGCCCGCCTGGCGCCCGAGCCGATGAAGGTGGTCCTCAACTGGGGCCGCCGCTACTCGCTGTGGGTCTTCAACTTCGGTCTCGCCTGCTGCGCGATCGAGTTCATCGCCGCGTCGATGTCCCGCCACGACTTCATCCGCCTCGGCGTCATCCCCTTCGCGCCGGGGCCGCGCCAGGCCGACCTGATGGTCGTCTCCGGGACGGTCACGGACAAGATGGCGCCCGCGGTGAAGCGCCTGTACGAGCAGATGCCCGAGCCGAAGTACGTCATCTCCTTCGGCGCGTGCAGCAACTGCGGCGGCCCGTACTGGGACTCCTACTCCGTCACCAAGGGCGTGGACCAGATCATCCCGGTCGACGTCTACGTCCCGGGCTGCCCGCCCCGGCCCGAGGCACTGCTCCAGGGGATCCTCAAGCTCCAGGAGAAGATCGCGCGGGAGTCGCTCGGGGAGCGGTACGGGACCGGTTCCGGCGCGGGACGCCCGTCGGCGGCGGCGCTGCGGAGCGGGCTGGTCGAACCGCCGGCGCCCGGCGGATCCGGCGGGACACCGGACGCGGGGGAGGGGCGATGACCGCGGTCGGCTGGCTCCCCGCCGACGCCGAGGAGCTGTTCGGCACGGGCGCCACGGCGGAGGAGTCCTACGGCGTCCTGACCGTCGACGTGCCCCCCGCCTCCTGGATCCCCGCCCTGGAGACCGCGCGCGACCGCATCGGCTGCACGTTCTTCGACTGGCTGAGCGCGGTCGACGAACCCGGCACCGGCCTCCACGTCACGGCGCACGTCGCGGCCCTGTCGCCGGTGCGGCGCCTGCTGCTGCGCACCACGGTCCCGCACGAGGCGCCGGTGCTGCCCTCCGCCGTGGACGTCTACGCGGGCGCGGCCTGGCACGAACGCGAGACGTACGAGATGTTCGGCATCGACTTCACGGGCCACCCCGCCCTGGAGCACCTTCTCCTGCCGGACGGCTTCGAGGGCCGCCCCCTGCGCAAGGACTTCGTCCTCGCGGCCCGCGTCGCCAAGGCCTGGCCGGGTGCCAAGGAGCCCGGGGAGCCCGAGCACGGCGGCCCCAGGCGCCGCCAGATGCTGCCCCCCGGGGTCCCCGACCCCAACGAATGGGGCCCGCTGAAGGGCCAGCTCCCGCCTGCCCCGGCCCGTGCGGCCCGCGGCGCCGGCCGGGCGGCCGCGGGGGCGGCAGGAGCGGCCGGGGAACGCCCCGCGGCCGCCCGGCCGGCAGGCGACCGCCCCGTGCGCCGCACCCGCACGGCGGCACAGGGCTCGGCGAGCCAGGTCGCCGGGGGCGCGGCGGGCGCGGACACCGGTGCCGCCGCGGAGCCGGCCCGCCCGTCCGGACCCGCCGCGCCCCCCGCGCGGCGTGCCCGGAGCGCGAGCGAGGGCTCGGCGTCCCAGCGTGCCGCGGCCCGTGGCGCCGGCGGCCCCCGCAGGGCGCGCAGCGCGTCCGAGGGGTCCGCGAGCCAGCGTGCCGCGGCGGACCGGGCGGCGTCGCCGGGCGGAACCGGACCGGCGGACGGCGCCCCCGCCCCCGGACCCGCCGGGGGCGGCCCGGAACGGAAGCCCTCCGGCGCGCCGCGCAGCCCGGACGCCCCCTGGCACCACGCCCGCCCGGCCTTCGAGGCCGAACGGGGGACCGGGGCCCCGGACGCGCCCCGGGACACCGCCCCGGGCACCGCGGGCGGTCCCGGGACCCCGGCCCCCGGACCGGAGCAGGCCCCGAAGGGGCGCGACGTCCCCCGGAGCCCGGGCGACGACAGTCCCGGCGACGGCGGCCCGGGCGACGACAGTCCCGGCGACGGCGGCCCGGGCGACGACAGTCCCGGCGACGGCGGCCCGGG
>NZ_JBVITR010000010.1:0-5434 GCF_055574875.1 Streptomyces sp. NPDC034670 | reverse complement strand
GCCCGGGCGACGACAGTCCCGGCGACGGCGGCCCGGGCGACGACAGTCCCGGCGACGGCGGCCCGGGCGACGACAGTCCCGGCGACGGCGGCCCGGGCGACGACAGTCCCGGCGACGGCGGCCCGGGCGACGACAGTCCCGGCGACGGCGGCCCGGGCGACGACAGTCCCGGCGACGGCGGCCCGAGCGACGACAGTCCCGGCGACGGCGGCCCGGGCGACGGCGGCCCTCACGACGACAGTTCCGACGACGACCCCTCAGGAGGCCCGCGGTGAACGACGCGCTCGACGTCGCCCTGCGACTCCTGGCCGTGTTCGTCGCCTTCCTCACCCTCCCCCTGATCGTGGGTCAGACCGAGCACAAGGTGATGGCCCACATGCAGGGCCGCCTCGGGCCCATGCACGCCGGCGGCTTCCACGGCTGGGCCCAGCTCATCGCCGACGGAGTGAAGTTCGCGCAGAAGGAGGACGTGGTCCCGGCCGGCGCGGACCGCCGCGTCTTCCAGCTCGCCCCGGCCGTCTCCCTGCTGCCGTACCTCCTCGTCCTGCTCGCCCTCCCGATCGGCCCGGGCGAGGGGGCGGTCGGGCAGGTACTGGACGCGGGCGTGTTCTTCGTCCTGGCGGTCATGGGCGTGGGCGTCCTCGGCTCGCTCATGGCCGGCTGGTCCTCCGCCAACAAGTTCTCCCTCCTCGGCGGCCTGCGCACCGCCGCGCAGCTCCTCGCCTACGAACTGCCGATGCTGCTCACCGCCGCCTCGGTGGCGATGGCGGCCGGCACCGTCTCGCTCGTCGGCATCCTCGACGCCTTCGAGTGGTGGTGGCTGCCCTGGCAGATCACCGGCGCGCTCGTCTTCTTCGTCGCCGGCCTCGCCGAGCTCCAGCGCCCGCCGTTCGACATGCCCGTCGCCGACTCGGAGATCATCTTCGGCGCGTACACCGAGTACACCGGTCTGCGCTTCGCGCTCTTCCTCCTCGCCGAGTACGCCGGAATCGTCGTCCTGTGCGGCCTGACCACCGTCCTCTTCCTGGGCGGCTGGCACGGCCCCTGGGGCGCCGACGGACTCGGCTGGGTCTGGACCCTGCTGAAGACCGCGGTCCTCGCCTTCGTCGTCATCTGGCTCCGCGTCACCTACCCCCGCCTGCGCGAGGACCAGCTGCAGAAGTTCTCCTGGACCCTCCTCGTGCCCCTCTCCCTCGCCCAGATCGCCCTCACCGGCGTCGTCAAGGTGGTGTTCCTCTGACATGGCCCCGATTCCCGGCTCCGGCCTGGCCAAGGGCCTGGCCGTCACCCTGCGGACGATGACGAGGAAGTCCGTCACCGCCCAGTACCCGGAGACCCAGCCCGAACTGCCGCCCCGCACCCGCGGGGTGATCGGCCTGTTCGAGGAGAACTGCACGGTCTGCATGCTGTGCGCCCGCGAGTGCCCGGACTGGTGCATCTACATCGACTCCCACAAGGAGACGGTCCCGGCGGCGGCCCCCGGCGGACGCGAGCGCAGCCGCAACGTCCTCGACCGCTTCGCCATCGACTTCTCCCTGTGCATGTACTGCGGCATCTGCATCGAGGTGTGTCCCTTCGACGCCCTGTTCTGGTCCCCCGAGTTCGAGTACGCGGAGACCGACATCCGCGACCTCACCCACGAGCGCGACAAGCTGCGCGAGTGGATGTGGACGGTCCCGGCCCCGCCCGCCCTCGACCCCGGCGCCGAGGAGCCCAAGGAGCTCGCCGCCGCCCGCAGGACCGCCGAGAAGCTGGCCGCCGCCCAGGCCGCGGAGGCGGCCCCGCCCCCGTCCGGCACCGAGCCGCACGCCGACGAACAGGCCCGCGCCGCCGAGTCCCCCACGCGCCCGGCGGGCGCGTCGCAGCAGCAGACGGACCAGCCACGGCAGGAGGGCCGGGAATGACCCTCGCAGCGACCCTCGGCGGCCTCGCGGCCGGCACCGCGGACCTGACGGCCGAGTCCCGGGGATTCCTCTCCCCGACCGGCGTGGAGGTCGCCTTCCTCCTCGTCGGCCTGGTCACCTTCGGCGCCGCCGTCGTCACCGTCACCACGAGGCAACTGGTGCACGCCGCCCTCTGGCTGGTGGTGGCCCTCGGCGGCCTCGCCGTCGAGTACCTCCTGCTCACCGCCGAGTTCATCGCCTGGGTGCAGGTCCTCATCTACGTCGGTTCCGTCATCGTGCTCCTCCTGTTCGGTTTGATGCTCACCCGGGCCCCCGTCGGCCGCTCCCCGGACGCCGACTCCGGCAACCGCCGGGTCGCCCTCGCCGTGGCGGTCGCCGCCGCGGCGGCCCTGGTCTGGGTCGTCGTCGACGCCTTCCGCACCACCTGGATCGACCTGGACGGCGCGCCCGCCGGCTCCACCGACGTGACCGGCGCGAGCCTCTTCCAGCACTGGGTCCTCCCCTTCGAGGCCCTTTCCGTCCTCCTCCTCGCCGCCCTCGTCGGCGCGATCGTCCTGTCCCGCAAGGCGAAGGCCGGCGCCGCGGCCGGGACCGGCGCCCGGCCGGCCGGGCGCGAGCCGGAAGGGACCCGCTGATGCACCTCGCCTATCCCGCCGTGCTGTCCGCCCTCCTGTTCTGCACCGGGCTGTACGGCGTCCTCGCCCGCCGCAACGCGATCCTGGTCCTGATGTCGGTCGAGCTGATGCTCAACGCCGTCAACCTGAACCTGGTCGCCTTCGACGTCTGGCTCAGCCGGGCCGCCGAGGAGACGCTGCACTCCGGCCAGGCCCTGACCCTGTTCACCATCGCCATCGCCGCCGCCGAGATCGGCATCGGCCTGGCGATCGTCCTCGCCGTGTACCGCAACCGCGGCACCTCGGACATCGACCGGCTCCGCGACACCGCCGAGGGCCACGAACCCGACGACCCCGACGCCTCCGCGCCCGGAGCGGCCGCCGAGAAGACCGAGGCCACCGCGTGACCACCACCACCCTCGCCGTCCTCGTCCCCCTCCTGCCGTTCCTCGGCGCGATCACCGGGCTGCTCCTGGGCCGCACCGCCCCCGGCTTCGTCCGCCCGCTCGCCGTCCTGCCGACGCTCGCCTCCCTCGTGCTGGCCGTCGCGGTCGCCGCGCGCCAGGGCGGCGGCCGGGCCGTGGACGCCGCCACCGAACTCGCCCCCACCGGCTCGGTCCCCGTCGAACTCGCCCTGCACGTCGACGGCTTCGCCGCCCTCACCGCCGTCCTGGTCACCGTCGTCGCCACCTGTGTGCAGATCTACTCGACGGGCTACCTGCGCGACGATCCGCGCTACCCCTCCTACGCCGCCCTCGTCTCGCTGTTCACCTCCGCGATGCTCCTGGTCGTCTACTCCGGCGACCTGATGGTGCTGCTGGTCGGCTGGGAGGTCATGGGCATCTGCTCCTACTTCCTCGTCGGCCACTACTGGGAGACCCCCCAGGCCCGCGCCGCCTCCCTCAAGGCCTTCCTGGTCACCAAACTCGGCGACGTCCCCTTCCTCATCGGCCTGTTCGCCCTCGCCACCGAGGCCGGGTCCTTCCGCATCACCCGGGTCCTCGACGCCGTCGCGCACGGGGGCATCGAGCACCCCACGCCGATCGCCCTGCTGCTCCTGGCGGGCGTGGCCGGCAAGTCGGCGCAGTTCCCGCTGCACACCTGGCTCCCCGACGCGATGGCCGGCCCGACGCCCGTCTCCGCGCTGATCCACGCCGCGACCATGGTCGCCGCCGGCGTCTACTTCGTCGCCCGCCTCCTCCCGCTCTTCGAGGCCTCCCGGGCCGCGCTGGTCGTCCTCGCCGTCATGGCCGCCGTGACCATGGCCGGCTCCGCGCTCGCCGCACTCGCCCAGGACGACATCAAACGCGTCCTCGCCTACTCGACGATCGGCCAGCTCGGCTACATGACCGGCGCCCTGGCCGTCGCCGACCGCGGGGCCGCCGTCTTCCACCTCCTGTCGCACGGCGCCTTCAAGGCGCTGCTGTTCCTCGCCGCCGGCGTGGTCATCCACGCCGCCGGCACCAACTCGCTGGCCGCCATGTCCCGCATGGGCCACCTGCGCGACCGCGTCCCCGACGCCTACTGGACGATGACCGTGGCACTGCTCGCGCTCGCCGCGATCCCGCCGTTCAGCGGCTTCTTCTCCAAGGAGGCCGTCCTCGGGGCCGCCGAACACGTCGTCACGGGCCACACCGAGCACGCTCCCGCCGCGGCGGGCTGGACCGTCCTCCTCGCCGGCCTGCTCACGGCCCTGCTCACCGCGGCCTACGCGACGCGCCTGTGGCTGCTGGCCTTCCGCGGCCACGGCACCGAGGCCCCCGACCACGGCAGGCAGCCCCTGACGATGACCGCGGTGCTGTGGGTGCTCGCCGTCCCGTCCCTGGCGCTCGGCGGATTCGCGTTCCGCGTCCTGCCCGACTGGTTCGACGGCCACGACCTGACCCCGACCCTCACCACCTCCGTGCTCGGCACGGGCGTGGCCCTGGTCGGCGGCATCGTCACCTACGCCACCTGGCGGCACACCACCGCGTACACCGTCCGCACCCCCCTCGGCGCCGTCGCCGCCCATCCCGGGGGCGGTGCCGGGCGGGTCGAGGCGGAGGCCGTCGCCGGCCACGAGCCCGCCTACGGGGACATCGCGTACGCGCCCGACCCGTCCGACCCGGGGCGGCTGCTGCTCGGCCCGCTGCACCGGCCCGCGGCCGCCGGCTTCCACCTCGACGCCGTGTACACGGCCCTCTTCGTCCGCCCGGTCCGGGCCGGCGCGCGTCTCGTCCGGTTCCTCGACCGCGAGGTCGTCGACACCTACGTACGCGGCGCGGGAGCACTGCCCCGCTGGCTGGGCGCCGCCGTCCGGCGGGCCCAGACCGGCAACCTGCAGACCTATGTGAGCGCGCTGCTCGCCGGCGCCGTCGTCCTCGCGGTCGCCGCCGTCCTCGTCGCCACGGGAGCGTGAGCAGACGTGATCGATATCAACGAGTCCGTGATGCGGTTCCTCCTGGCGTTCCTCGTCGTCGGCCCGCTCCTCGGCGCCGCCGCCGCCCTCCTGCCGGCCCCGCCCGGACTGAAGGGGAAGTCACCCGAGCAGGCCGTGCTCCGCCACGGCGTCACCGTCACCGGCGCGGTCCTCCTCGCGGCGATCGTCCTCGCGCTCGGCTTCGACCACAGCCGGCCGGCGACGATGCAGGCCACGACCGACATCAGCTGGATCCCCGCCCTCGACGTGCGGATCCACCTCGGCACCGACGGCATCTCCCTCCCCCTCCTGGTCCTCACCGCGCTGCTGACCTTCCTCAGCGCGCTCCACTCGTACTTCAAGCCACCCGCGGGCCCCTCCCCGAAGGCCTTCGTCGCCCTGCTGCTCGTCCTCGAGGCCGGCACCCTCGCGACCTTCGCCGTCCTCGACCTGGTCCTGTTCTTCCTCGCCTTCGAGACGGTCCTCGTCCCGATGTACTTCCTCATCGCCCGCTGGGG
>NZ_JBVITR010000009.1:156185-192158 GCF_055574875.1 Streptomyces sp. NPDC034670 | reverse complement strand
CCCCCCCCCCCCCCCCCCCCCCCCCCCCCCCCCCCCCCCCCCCCCCCCCCCCCCCCCCCCCCCCCCCCCCCCCCCCCCCCCCCCCCCGCGCCCGCTCAGTCCACCTCCGCCACCGCCTGCGCGAACTGCGCCCGGTACAGCCGCGCGTACGCCCCGCCGGCCGCCAGCAGCTCCTCGTGCGAGCCCTGTTCGACGATCGAGCCGTTCTCCATGACGAGGATCGTGTCCGCGTCCCGGATCGTGGAGAGCCGGTGCGCGATGACGAACGACGTGCGCCCGCGCGCCAGTTCGGCCATCGCCTTCTGGATCAGCACCTCGGTGCGGGTGTCCACGGAGCTGGTCGCCTCGTCCAGCACCAGGATCACCGGGTCGGACAGGAACGCCCGCGCGATGGTGATGAGCTGCTTCTCGCCGGCGCTGACCCCGCTGCCCTCGTCGTCGATCACCGTGTCGTAGCCGTCGGGCAGGGTGCGGATGAACCGGTCGGCGTGGGCCGCCCGGGCCGCCTCCTCGACCTCCTCCCGGGTGACCTCGCGGGAGGCGCCGTAGGCGATGTTCTCCGCGATGGTGCCGCCGAACAGCCAGGTGTCCTGGAGCACCATGCCGATCCCGGCGCGCAGCTCGTCCCGGGACATCCGCGCGATGTCCACGCCGTCGAGGGTGATGCGCCCGCCGGAGACCTCGTAGAACCGCATCAGCAGGTTCACCAGCGTCGTCTTGCCGGCGCCGGTCGGGCCGACGACGGCCACCGTCTGCCCCGGCTCGACCTTCAGCGTCAGGTCCTCGATCAGCGGCTTGTCGGGGTCGTAGCGGAACGACACCTGCTCCAGCGCCACCCGCCCGCGCAGGTCGGCCGGCTTCTCGGACGGCTCGGGGTCGGCCCGCTGCTCCTCGGCGTCCAGCAGTTCGAAGACCCGCTCGGCCGACGCGACGCCCGACTGCACCAGGTTCGCCATCGAGGCGATCTGCGTCAGCGGCATCGAGAACTGCCGCGAGTACTGGACGAAGGCCTGGACGTCGCCGATGGACAGCGCGCCCGACGCGACCCGCAGGCCGCCGACCACCGCGACCAGCACGTAGTTGAGGTTCGACACGAAGAACATCAGCGGCTGCATGACGCCGCTGTTGAACTGCGCCCGGAACCCCGCCTCGTACAGCGCCTCGTTCTCCTCGGCGAACCGCTTCGCCGACTCCTCCTGCCGCCCGAACACCTTCACCAGGGTGTGCCCGGTGTACATCTCCTCGACGTGCGCGTTGAGCGTGCCGGTCGTGCGCCACTGCTGCACGAAGTGCGGCTGCGACCGCTTGCCCACGCGCGTGGCGACCGCGAACGACAGCGGCACGGTCACCAGCGCGACCAGCGCCAGGATCCAGGAGACGTAGAACATCATCGCCAGCACGCCGATGACGGTGAGCAGCGAGTTGATCAGCTGGCCCATCGACTGCTGCAGCGTCTGCCCGATGTTGTCGATGTCGTTGGTGGCCCGGCTGAGCACCTCCCCGCGCTGCCGCCGGTCGAAGTACGACAGCGGCAGCCGCGACAGCTTCGTCTGCACGTCCTCGCGCATCCGGTACATGGTGCGGTTCACGGCCCGGTTCACCAGGCGCGTCGCCACCGCCATCAGCAGGCCGGCGGCCCCGAACACCGCCAGCGCGAGCAGCAGGACGTTCCCCACGGCCGTGAAGTCGACGCCCTCGCCGGGGGTGAAGTCGGTGCTGCGGAGCATGTCGGCGACCTCGCCGTCGCCGCGCTCGCGCATCGAGTCCAGCACCTGCTCCTTGGAGGCGTCCGCGGGCATCCCGCGTCCGACGATGCCCGCGAAGACCAGGTCGGTCGCCCGGCCGAGGATCTTCGGCCCGACCACGCTGAGCCCCACGCTCAGCACCACGCAGGCCACCAGCCCGCACATCGTCAGGCGTTCCGGCCCGAACCGGGCGAGCAGCCGCTTGGTGGATCCCCTGAAGTCCATCGTGCGCTGGTCGGGGCCGCCCCCGGCCATCATCCGCGCCGCAGGCCCCGCCATCAGGCAGCCTCCGCTTCCGTCAGCTGGGAGAGCACGATCTCCCGGTAGGTCTCGTTGTCCGCCATCAGCTCGTGGTGCCGGCCGGTGCCGACGACCCGGCCCTCGTCCAGCACCACGATCCGGTCGGCGTCCCGGATGGTCGCCACCCGCTGGGCGACGATCACCACGGTCGCCTCGGCGGTCTCCCGCGCGAGCGCCTGCCTGAGGGCCGCGTCGGTGGCGTAGTCGAGCGCGGAGAAGGAGTCGTCGAAGAGGTAGATCTCCGGGCGCTGCACCAGCGTCCGCGCGATCGCGAGGCGCTGGCGCTGACCGCCGGAGACGTTGGTCCCGCCCTGCGCGACCGGCGCGTCGAGCCCGCCCTCCAGCCGCTCGACGAACTCCTTGGCCTGCGCCACCTCCAGCGCGTGCCACAGCTCCTCGTCGGTGGCGTCCGGACGGCCGTACCGCAGGTTGGTCGCCACCGTCCCCGCGAACAGGTACGGCCTCTGCGGCACCAGGGAGACCGTCCGCGCCAGCAGCGCCGGATCGAGGTCCGCCACCGGCACGCCGTCCACCAGCACCTCGCCGTCGGTCGCGTCGAACAGCCGGGGGACCAGCCCGAGCAGGGTGGACTTGCCGCTGCCGGTGGAGCCGATCACGGCGGTGACCTCGCCCGGCCGCGCCACCAGGTCGACGCCCTTCAGCACCGGCTCCTCGGCGCCCGGGTAGCCGAAGCCCGCGCCCCGCAGCTCCAGGTGGCCGTGGCGGCGCAGCTCGGTGACGGGCGCGGCGGGCGGCACGACGCTCGAGGAGGTGTCCAGCACCTCCTGGATGCGCTCGGCGCACACCTCGGCGCGCGGCACCATCATGAACATGAACGTGGCCATCATCACGGACATGACGATCTGCATCAGGTAGGCGAGGAACGCGGTCAGGTCGCCGATCTGCATCCCGCCGCCGTCGATGCGGTGCGCGCCGAACCACACCACCGCGATCGACGACAGGTTCACCACCGTCATGACCACCGGGAACATCAGCGCGAGCAGGTTGCCGGTGCCCAGCGCCACCGCGGTCAGCTCGGTGTTGGCCTCCCGGAACCGCCGCTGCTCGTACGCGTCCCGCACGAACGCCCGGATCACCCGGTTGCCGGTGATCTGCTCGCGCAGCACCCGGTTCACCGTGTCGAGCCGCTCCTGCATGGTCCGGAACAGCGGGCGCAGCCGCCGCACGATCAGCGTCACGCAGATCCCCAGCACCGGCACCACCGCGACCAGCACCCCGGACAGCGGGACGTCCAGCCCGAGCGCCATCACGATGCCGCCCACGCACATGATCGGCGCCGACACCATCAGGGTGAACGTCATCAGGGCCAGCAT
Source organism: Streptomyces sp. NPDC034670 (assembly GCF_055574875.1). Lineage (NCBI taxonomy): Bacteria > Bacillati > Actinomycetota > Actinomycetes > Kitasatosporales > Streptomycetaceae > Streptomyces > Streptomyces sp. NPDC034670. The sequence continues at coordinate 188,779 of NZ_JBVITR010000009.1, read as the reverse complement.
CTGCACCTGCTGGACGTCGTTGGTCGTCCGGGTGATCAGCGAGGGCGCGCCGAAGCGGCCGACCTCGCGCGCGGAGAACGACTGCACCCGGTCGAACACGGCGGCGCGCACGTCCCGTCCCAGCGCCGCCGCGGTCCGGGCGCCGTAGTACACGGCGCCGACGTTGCACACGACCTGCACCAGCGAGACGCCGATCATCAGGGTGCCGCGGCTCAGGATGTGGCCGGTGTCCCCCCGGACCACCCCGTCGTCGATGATGTCGGCGTTCAGCGCGGGCAGGTAGAGCGAGGCGCAGGTCTGCAGGAACTGCAGCAGCACCAGGAGGGCGACGGGTCTCTTGTAGGGCTTGAGACGGTCACGCAGGAGTCTTGTGAGCACGCTGGGTTCTCTCGGAGTGGTCGACGGGGGCCTCGGTCGCCCGTGGCCCCCATCGTCGAACACCCCACCCGTGTTACCCCAGCGGTTCTACCGCGCCGGGCGTGCCGCGCGGTCAGGGCCGGAAGGCACCCGGATGGGTCTGCTCGCGCACCGACACGAACTGCTGGCGCACCGCCTGACCCACCGCCAGTTCCTCGCCGGGGTCCAGCACCTGCGCCGCCGCGCCCCGCCAGACCGGCGGGGTGCGCGGGTCCAGGACGCCCTGGGAGACGCCGAGCGCCCAGGCGGCCTGCCGGGCCGCGCCGATCGCGCCGTAGTCCGCGGGCTGCGGCACCATCACCTGCGCCCCGAACAGCGACGGCGCCGCCGCCTGCACGGCGGGCAGCTCCGCGACCGACCCCAGCAGGAAGACCCGCCGCACCTCCACGCCCCGGCCGCGCAGCACGTCCAGCGCGTCCGCCAGCCCGCACAGCATTCCCTCGAACGCGGCCCGCGCCAGGTGCTCCGGCCTCATCGACTCGCGCCTGAGCCCCGCCAGCGTCCCGGCGGTGTGCGGCAGGTTCGGCGTCCGCTCACCCTCCAGGTACGGCAGCAGCACCAGCCCGTGCGCCCCCGGCGTCGACTTCATCGCCAGGTCGGACAGGCTCTCCAGGTCGGGCACCCCGAGCAGCTCCGCCGTGCCGCGCAGGGTCCGCACGGCGTTCAGCGTGGTGACGACGGGCAGGTGCATGCCGGTCGCGTCGGCGAGGGCGGTGATCGTCCCGCTCGGGTCGTACAGCCCCTCGGGGTGCACGGCCATCACCGACCCGGACGCCCCCAGCGACACCACCGCGTCGCCCAGCCCTATCCCCAGCCCGAAGGCCGCCGCCATCGTCTCGCCGGTCCCGGCGGAGATCAGCAGCCCCTCCGGCGTCGTCCCGGCCGCCTCCGCCGGGCCGATCACCTCGGGCACCAGGGCCTGGTGCCCGAGCGCCAGCTCGATCAGGTCGGGGCGGTAGCCGCCGGTGGCCGCCGCCCAGTAACCGGTGCCGGAGGCGCCGCCCCGGTCGGTGGTCCGGCGCGCCGGCCGGCCCAGCAGCTGCCACACCAGCCAGTCGTGCGCCTGCAGCAGCATCGCCGTGCGCGCGGCGTTCTCGGGCTCGCTGCGGGCCAGCCAGCGCAGCTTGGTCACCGGCTGCGCGGCCTGCGGCACGCACCCCACCGCCTGCGCCCACGCCTCACGGCCGCCGAGCGCGTCGAGCAGGTCGGCCGCCGCCACCTGCGCCCGCTTGTCGCCGCCGACCAGGGCGGGACGCACCGTGTTGCCCTGCGCGTCCAGCGGCACCAGCGCGTTCTGCTGGGCGGAGACCCCGATGGCCTGCACCCCCTCCAGCAGCCCGCCGCCCGCCGCCTCGCCCAGGGACAGCAGCCAGGCCTGCGGATCGACGTCGGAGGGACGGCCCCCGCCCGCGGGGCCCTCCACCGGGTGTGGCGCATATCCCTGCCTGAGCACGGCCCCGGTGTCCGTGTCGCAGACGACGATACGAGTGAAATCGGGCGCACTGTCCAACCCGGCGACTATCCCCATGACCGAAATTCTGCCGCACCCCGGGACCCCGCCGCTCCGGACGGGCGGGCCTCAGGTGTTGCTCGTGCCCCAGTCGTCCTCGCCGGAGCCCTGGGCGGAGCGTTCGCGCAGGGTGCGCACCCGGTGGGCCACCGAGTCGGGCATGCGGTCCCCGACCTTGTCGCTCACCACGTGGTACGCCTTGCCCGCGAACTCGCGGCCCTGCTGCGCCGCGGTCTCCGCGGTGTTGCGCACGGCGGGGTTCTGCGCGAACTGCCGCGCGGACTTCTTCAGCTGCTCGTAGCGTTCGCGTCCGGCCCTCGTGCCCAGCACGTAACCCAGAGCGACTCCGGCGACGAACGTGAGCCGGTAACGCATGGCGGCCACCCTTTCCTCTGCTCAAGTGTGCGTAGGTCTTCCGGTGCGGCTCGCGCGGGGAGTACCGATTGGCGGAGCACCCCCCTGCTTGCGCTAATGTATGTGTCGCAGCGAGCGCGCGCCCCCTGGCGGATACCCAGGGAGGTACGTTCGATGCAACGAGGCATTCCTCCGTAGCTCAATTGGCAGAGCAGCCGGCTGTTAACCGGCAGGTTACTGGTTCGAGTCCAGTCGGGGGAGCTCGGTCCTCCGTAGCTCAATTGGCAGAGCAGCCGGCTGTTAACCGGCAGGTTACTGGTTCGAGTCCAGTCGGGGGAGCATGCTGAACGAGGACCCCCTTGGGGGTCCTTTTTCACGTTCTTCCACGTTCGCCGGAACCGTACGGGCCCGGACGCGGTCTCCATGGTCACGAAGGCCGTGCGCAGCCGCCCAGCCGAGGCAGGAGATCGTATGAGCGGCTATGCTGCGGCAGACGGCGCGCACACATGTACGCGACACGCCGCCATGGGGCGGTAGCTCAGCCGGTTAGAGCAACGGACTCATAATCCGTCGGCCGTGGGTTCGAGTCCCACCCGCCCCACCTTCCGCCACGCGCGCGGGCACCGCGTGCCGCGCGTGGCCCCGGTCCCTCAGACCCCGGCGTCGCCGCCGGTCCCGGTGGGTTCCTCGTCGTCGCGCTCGCCCTCCGCCTGGGAGGGGGTGGCGCCCGGCTCGGGGTCCGTGGTGGGTTCCTCGTCGTCGCGTTCGCCCTCGGCCTGGGACGGGGTGTAGTGCTCGGTCATGGTGAGTGCCTCCTCGTCGCGGAGCAGGTGGCCGTCCGCCGCCGGGCGGCCGCGAGGAGCGCCCGGTGGTGCGCGGGCCGGGTACCCCTCGCGGGGCCGGTGTCACCGGCACCGGGCACACGCGTGTCTGCCGGTCGCGTACCGCGCACCGGCGGCGGGGCCGCCCGGTGGCGGACGGCCGTCACGCGACGAGGGCGGCGACCGGTCCGCCCGGGATCCGCGGCCCCTCGGCCCGGCCCTCAGGGCCGCCGGCGCGCCAGGGCCCGGGTCAGGGCCCCGCGGACCTCCGGCGGCAGGGGGGCGCCCTCCGCCTCCGCGCTGGCCGTCAGGGCCGCGGCGACCGCGCGGAGCTTGGTGTTGGACAGCTGGGAGGCCTCCCGGAGGATGTGCCAGGCCTCGTCCGAGGTGCAGCCGTACGTGGCCATGAGGATGCCGCGGGCCTGGTCGATGACCGGGCGGGAGGCGATCGCCCGCCGGAGCTGCTCGACCTCGGTCTGCAGCATGTGCAGCCGCTCCGCCCGCTCCCGGGCCACCGCCGAGACGGCCCGCGCCGGTACGCCCTCCGGAACCGGGGTGCGCAGCGGGTCCGTGGTGTCGAGGCCGGCGAGTTCCAGGATGCGGCGCGGCTGGCCGTTCCAGCGGGTGGCCGTGACCGGCACCGCACGCCGGCGGCCGTGGTCGCGCAGGACGTCGAGGAACTCCAGTCCGGCGGTGTCCATGAAGTGCACACCGCTCATGTCCAGGTCCACCCGCGCGGTGCCGGCGGGCAGCCGGGCCAGCCTCTCGGCCAGGGCGGGCGCGCACCCGCGGACGAGTTCGCCGCGCGGGACGAGCAGGGCCCGGTCCGCCTCCATGCGCCCGCCGATGACCAAGGTGTTCGTCCTTCCCGGGGAGGGGGGTGGTGCCGCGGAGGTCATGTCACCGCCTTGTCGGTCCTCGTGGGTGGTCGTCGGACGTTCGGGTGGGCCCGGCCGCCGTCGGAACCGGGGCGGTAGGCTGCGCACGCTGCACTGCGGGTGCGCCTGCCCGCCCTGCCGCCCCCTACACGCCGGGCCGGGGAATGACCGGGAACCGACGGGGTACGTGCCGGTCCGTAACAGGGGGAGACGGTGACGGGGACGGGACGTCACCGACCGCACGGGGCCGGGATCCCGGAGCCGTTCCTGACGGTGTGCCCGCTGGAGGGGTGCCGTGGCGTCCGCGCGGCCGGAGAGGTCGGCCCGGCCACGCGCACGGTCTGGGAACGCTTGCTGGACCGGGCGGTGCGCGAGGGCGAGGGCGCATACCACCTGGAGCTGTCCGGGGTGACGTTCGTCGACGTCGCGGGCGACGACGCCCTCGTGGCCGCCGCCGGGCGGCTCGGGGACGGGCGGCGGTTCGTGGTGCGCCGTCCGCCGCCGGCCCTGCGACGGGTGCTGGAGATGCTCTGGCCCGACCATCCGACGATCGAGGTGTCGATGTCATGAGTGCCGCGGCCGAACAGGCGGGGACCGCCCCCGGCCCCTTCGTCCACCCCGCCCTCTTCCACCGGGACGCGCTGACCCTCCCCTTCGCCGCCGGGTCGCTGACCCGGGCCCGGCACCTCGCCACCGACGAGGGACGGCGGCTCGGCCTCACCGGCGTCACCCTGGAGGACCTGACCCTCGCCACGGCCGAGCTGACCACGAACAGCGTGGTGCACGGCGGCGGTTCGGGGGTGCTGCGGGTCTGGGGCGAGGGCGGTCACGTGCTGTGCGAGGTGCGCGACCGGGGACGGCTCACCGATCCGCTCGCCGGACGCCGGCCCCCGGTCCGCGAGCGCGGCGGCGGACGCGGGCTGCTGCTGGTCAACCTGATCGCCGGCCTGGTGCGGGTGCACACCGGCGACGAGGGCACGACGGTGCGGTGCTGGTTCACCCGGTGACGGCGCCCCGGAGGGCGGGGCCGGCCGGGCTCAGGCCTTGAGCGGATCCAGCACCATCGGCGCGATCTTCCCCTCCAGCATGGCGCCCAGCCCCTCCACGGCGCACACGTCCGGCCGGTCGGCGATGTGCACGGGCATGCCCGTCGCCTGACGCAGCATCTGGTCCAGGCCCGGCAGCAGGGCGCTCCCGCCCACCATCATGATCCCGCGGTCGGCGAGGTCGGCGACCAGGTCGGGCGGGCACTCCCGCAGCACCCTGCCGATGCCGTCGAGGACGGCGGTGAGCGGCGTCTGGGCGGCCTCCCGGACGGCGGCCGTGTCGACCTTCACGGCACGGGGCAGGCCGGTGACGACGTCCCGTCCGTGGATCTCCGTCGACTGCGGGCCCTCGGACACGAGCCCGGTGCCGGACAGCGCGAGCTGCAGCGGCCGCACGGACTGGCTCGGCAGCACCAGACCGTGCCGGTGGCGCAGGTGCTGCACGATCGCGTGGTCCACGGCCTCACCGCCGACGGAGATGCGCTCCGCCGTCACGATCGCCCCCAGGGAGAGCACCGCCACCTGCGTGGCCGCCGCCCCGCACACCATGACCATGGTCGCCTCGGGGAGTTCCACGGGCAGGCCGCAGCCGACGGCGGCGGCGATCAGCGTGTCGACCAGTTCCACCCGGCGGGCGCCGAGGCCGACCAGGGTCTCGATCGTGGCGCGCTGGGCGAGCGGGTCGGCGTCGTGCGGGGTGCAGGCCGCGGCGCGGAGCAGGGGCTTGCGGCGCAGCGTGCGGCGGGTCCTGTCGCCGAGCAGCTGCCGCAGCATGCGCTGCGCCATCTCGATGTCGACGACGGTGCCGCCGGAGACGGGCCGCACGACGCGGATGTACCCCGGTGTGCGGCCCGTCATCTTCTCCGCGAACTCGCCGACCGCGATCAGCGCGCCGGTGCGGGTGTTCACGGCGGCGACGGACGGCTGGTCGACGACGAGACCGGATCCCTTGACGTACACCCGGGTGCGGGCCGCCCCGAGGTCGACGGCGAAGTGGCAGCGGCGCAACTGCTCCAGAGTGGCGGTCACGGCAGATCCTCCCGAGTGCGGACCCAGCGGCCCGCCGGGCGGCGGACCTCTCCGCCATCGTGCGCGGGACCGGGGGCGGGCGCCTTTCCTGGAGGGCCGGGCGGGGGGCCGCTGAACGGGGGTCGGGTCAGGAGCCGCGCGGGCGGGGCAGTGCGCGGGCGGCTTCCAGGAGGGGGTCCAGCGAGTCGACGACGTGTGCGCAGCCCGCCTCGCGCAGGTCGCGGCGGACGGCCGAGGCGGGGGCGTAGCCGACGAAGCGGAGGCCGGCCTGCCGGGCGGCGGTGAACTCCGCGACCGACGAGCCGACCAGCACCCCCGTCGCAGTGGTGGACCCGGCGGACGGGCCGGACGCGCCCAGCGCCCGCAGCAGGCGCTCCGGGTGGGGCATGAGCGGACCGGTGCCGTCGCCGCGGCCGTGGATCGCGGCCAGCGGCAGCCGGTGGGGCAGCAGGCAGCGCCGGACGGCCCGCTCGCTCACGTCGCTGACGACGACGACCCGCCGGCCGGACGTGTGCAGGGCGCGCACGAGGGCGACCGAGCGGTGGGTCAGGGGCGCGTCGGGCGCGGCCCGCAGCTCGATGGCGTCGAGGCGTTCGCGCAGCAGCGGGCCGAGCCGGTCGTGCGCGAAGGCGCGCAGCACCTCCAACGGGTGCGCGGGCGTGCCCCGGGGGACGTCACCGGCGACGGGCGGGCGGCCCTCCAGCGCGTCCTGCGGCGGGCGGTGCTCGGCGACGACGGCCAGCAGCTCCAGGGCGGCCTCGCGGGCGGTGCGCGCCGAGAACAGCCGGGCCAGCGGCCCGTCGAAGCCGATCAGCACGGTGTCCGCCCCGGCCAGGGCGTCGGCCGGCGGTTCCGGCCCCGGCCGCTGCGGTTCGGGCAGCGGCGCGCCCTCGCGGGCCAGCCGCACGGAGCAGGACACCGCCAGACCCGGTACCGGCCAGGTGCCCGGCCCGGCACCGACCTCGCGCTGGGCCGCGCCCGCCCGGCGCACCGGATGGCGGCGGGTGACGCGGCCCGCCGCGTCCAGCAGGTGGGCGAGCAGCCGCTCGGCCACGCCGGTGACCTCGGCGCGGACGAACGCGACGGGGTCCGTCACGTGCCAGGACAGCTCGACCGCCGCGGTGAAGGCACCGTTCCGCGCGGCGGGCAGGGTGACCGTGTGCCGGGCCTGCCGCGGGATGAGGTCGACCAGGTAGTAGGTCACCGGGTGGGGCCGGCGGGTGCCGTACGGCCGGATCGGGTCGAGCAGGGTGAGCGTGCCGTCGGGGCCGGTGTGGACGACGGCCGTGCGGCCCGGCACGGGCGTCCCCAGCTCGCGCAGGTCGTGGGCGATGGACGGCCCCCGCACCAGGTCGCGGGCCGGGGGACCGGCGTCCGGCGGGCCCAGCGGGCAGTACCAGGCGACGGGCGGGGCGGACGGTGCGCCGGCGGGGAACACGGGCCGGAACCGCAGGGGTCCGCGGGCGGCGGAGCTGGCGGCGAACTCCCCGTACAGGGCGGGCGGGACGACGACCACGGCGTCGGCGCCGGCCCGCACGCGCGGTGGCACCGGCGGCGGCTCGGACGGCCCCTGCCAGAGCAGCACCTCCAGCCGCGGCGGGTCCGTCAGCCCCGCGAGCACGCCGGGGAGTCCGCGCAGGATCGCGACCAGGAGGGGCAGCAGGTACGCGCCCGGTTCGGTGCGCACGTCGTATCCGTCGGGCAGGACCCGCACCTCGTACTGCCGGGGGGCCAGGGCGCTCCGGGAGAGGAACTCGTGGACGGCGTGCTCGAGGGCGATGCGCGCCTCCGGGCGGCCGGTCAGGTCGTCCGCCCGGAAGGTGACCGCCGCCCGGGACGCGGTGTCCGGCGGGGGCGGCCCGGCGGCCCCGGACAGCCGGCGCGCGCTCTGCGGGCGGACCGTCGCGATCACCTCCCCGGCGGCGGTCGCGGTGGGCGTCCCGGAGGGGGACGGGGCCGACGCGAGGAAGTCGCCAGGCGCGCGGCCCGCGCCCTCGTCGATCAGGCCGCCCACCCGCTCCAGCAGCTCCGTGGTGCGGTTGCGGGCGGTGCGCGGGAGGCCGCGCAGCAGCAGCTCCCGCACGCCGGGGCGGAAGGCGTAGGAGCCGGGCGGGCCGGGGACGGCGGTGAGCATGCCGCTGAGGATCACCTCGGCGAGGTGCCGGGGCCGCGGGTCCGGGTCGGTCGCGGCCTGCACCAGGCGCATGACCGGCAGGTCGGGGCGGCCCAGGGCCAGGTGGCCGGCCAGCCGGGACGCCTCCGGGGAGGCGGACGCCCTGAACCGCAGGACGAGTTCCTCGGGGGTGAGCCGGCCGACGTCCGTACGGTCGTCGCGGTCCGCGGGCAGCGGGCGGCCCAGGGCCGCCACGGCGGCCGGGACGTCGAGGCCCCCCGGGGAGGCGACGAGCGACGCCCAGTTCGCCAGCCAGTCCGGTCCCGGCTCCAGCACGGGGAGCGGGACGGTTCCCCACGGGGCGTACGCGTCGCACGGGTCGTCGTACGGGGTGAAGGCGAGGGTCGCGGCGGGGGCGGCCGGGTACGGGGCCGACAGCAGACCGGGCACGGCGGGCAGCGCCGTGTCGTGCCACAGGTGTTCGGGCAGGGGCTGGACGACGGCCAGGGGCATGCGGCGGGCCCAGCGGTGCAGGGTGCCGTACCAGAGGGAGCCGGCCGGGCCCTCCCTCCACTGCGGACCCATGCAGTCGCTGAGGACGAGGGTGACGGCACGGCCGTCGGCCGCGGTGTGCGCGCCGGGACCGCGCACCGTGCCGTCCGGGTCGGCGCGCAGCAGGGTCACCGTGCGGAAGACGCCCGACTGGGCCAGCGCGGTGTGCAGTTCGCGGACCAGGGGCCGCCAGACGGGCATGGTGGGGCCGGCGTCGTGGACCAGGTTCAGGCGCAGCCACCGTTCCCGGGCGGGGCGCATGACGGGCAGCCAGCAGTCGGGGCCGGCGCCCAGGCGGGCGAGCCGGTCGGCGGTCGCCCGCTCGTCCAGTTCCCGTCCGACGGGCGACTCCACCCGGCGCTTGAGCGGACGCAGGGCGCGCTGCAGCGCCAGGGGGCGGCGCAGCATGGGCGGTGCCGGGGCCAGGAGGGAGGTGTGGGGGCCGGTTTCCGCGGGATCGGCTTTCGCGGAGCCGGTCCCCGCGCCGGAGGGCCGCGGGCCGGGGGGCCGGGCCGGGGAGGGCAGGCGGAGCGGGGTCCGCGGGGAGTCGCGCTCCTCGGCCCCGGGGGCGGGGCCGGGGTGGTCGGGACGCGGCCCGACCCGGGGTTCCGGGGGCGCGGGGGCGTCCGCCCCGGCGCCCGTGTGCCGTGCCAGCCAGAGCAGTTCGGCCAGTTCCAGCGGGGCGGGGCGCCGCCCGCCGGCCGCCCGGGCCAGGACGTCGGCCAGGCGGGCCAGTGGCCGGGGGGAGCCGGGGCGGTCAGAAGCCATCGGTGTGCGGGGCCTGTCCCAGGTACGGCATCAGCCGCTCCGCCAGCTCGTCCACCGAGTCGGCGGGGAGCTCGGAGGAGCGGGCCAGGTAGATCGCGTTGAGGAGCTGGTCGGTGGCCAGTTCGCCGGTGCCCGCGCGGGACAGGAAGCGCTCGATCAGGCTCCGGGCGTACGCGTCCGGCTCGCCCAGGTGGGCGCGGACGATCTCGGTGAGGTGGCGGTCGTCCGGCTGGCGCAGGCGCAGCGTGACGCAGCGGCGCAGGAAGGCGGGCGGGAACTCGCGCTCGCCGTTGCTGGTGAGGACGACGAAGGGGAAGGAGCGGCAGCGGACCCGGCCGCGGACCACCGGGACCCGCTCGTCGGTGCCGTCGATCATCACCTCGGCCCGCCCGCCGGGCAGGTGCCGGGCCGAACGCACCAGCTCGGGGATCTCGTACTGGCCCTCCTCCAGGACGTTCAGCAGGTCGTTGGGGAGGTCGAGGTCGCTCTTGTCGATCTCGTCGATGAGCAGGGCGCGGGGACGGGCGTAGGGCAGGAGGGCCGTGCCCAGCGGGCCGAGGCGGAGGTGGTGTTCGACGCCCGCGTCCTCCGGCGCGCCCGGCCGGTCCGCCGACTGCCGCGCCGCGTACAGGCGGGAGAGCGGGTCGTACTGGTAGAGGCCGTCGTGCAGGGTGCTGCGGCTGGTGATGTTCCAGCGCAGCACCGGGCCGAGGCGCAGTTCACGGGCGACCGCGTAGGCGAGCGAGGACTTGCCCGTGCCGGGCGGCCCGGTGACCAGCAGCGGGCGGCGCAGGTACAGGGCCGCGTTGACCAGCTGGACCGTCTGCGGCGTCGCCTGGTACGTCGCGGCGCGGTGGGTGCGGTCGGGGGAGAGGGCGGCGGTGTCGGCGGCCTCGTCCGGCGGGTCCAGCACCGGCCCGCCGTCGAAGGCCCGCCAGGGCGGGGGCGGCGGCACCCGGTCGATCCCGTCGTGGGGTTCCTTCGTGCCGGTGTAGACGGGCCACAAGGGCATGGGGCTTCTTCTCCGTGGGGGTCGGCGGGAGGACGGTCGGGGCCGGTCCGCGGGTGGGGGCGGGGGCCGGCGGGCGGTCAGGCGACGGGGGAGTGCAGGCTCGCGGCGGTCTCGGGGAAGCACCGCGGGTCGTCCCACAGCAGCTGCACGTCCCTGGCCCAGTGCCGCTCCGGTTCGTCGGCGGCGTCCGCCGCGATGCGCAGCTCCAGGAAGTGCCGGGGCAGTTCGGCGGGCGGGATCCCGGCGACGGACGCGGCGAGCTCGTCGAGGAACGCGCCGCCGGAGCAGGCGCCCCCGTGGCCGGCCGCCTCGTGGCCGGCCTCGGGACAGCCGGTGCGGGGCCACAGCAGCACGGGGACCGGGACGTTCAGGCCGACCTCGAAGTGCTGCCGTGCCGTGGTGGGCGGAGCGGCGAAGCCGACCAGCTCGGCGCCGTCGTCCCACAGCCGCTTGCGCAGCCGGGGAGGGCGCTCCCGGCTGCCGCAGTCGACGCGGTGCACGACCGCACCCGAACCGGTGTCCAGCTTCTGCCACTTCTTGTGCAGCTGGTGGCGCAACCGGCCGCTGCGCTGCCGGGACCGGTCGGCGACGACCAGCGGGTAGGCGCAGCCCAGCGGGGTGGGGTCGTGCGCGCCGCACTCCCAGTGGGCCACGGGTTCGTTCAGCCACTCGCGCGGCAGGACGAAGGCGAGCAACTCCTCGGCGCCCGGGGCGAGCCGGGCGACCGCCTCGTCGATGCGCTCCTGGACGTAGGCCCGCACGCCGGCGCGCGGCAGCCGCCGCGTGCCCACGGGGTGGCGCCGGCCGTCGCGGCACGCGGACACCTCGACGGTGACCTGGTCGGGACCGGCGCCGCTGTGGTCGATCTCGACGACGACCGGCGACCAGGCGGCGGGGCGCGCGGGAGGCCGGTCCAGCAGTTCCCGCAGCCGGTCCGCGAACCGGGCCACGGCCTCCGGTTCCGGAACCTCCCACTGCACGTACGCGGCCGCCGACGCCAGCGAGGTGAAACCCCCGTCCGGCAGGGGCGGGCCGAAGGGGCCGACCGCGTCCACGTACAGCCGGTCCGGATCGCAGCGCGGTCCCGTCCGCTCGGCCCGCCGCACCAGGGCGTACAGCGCCCTGAGGTCCTCCGCGCCGTGACCGGGGGTGGGGACGAGTTCGCCCAGGCCGCTCCAGTGGCGGGCCATGACCTCCGTGGGCAGCATCCGGCCCGCCCGCACGTCCCGGCCGCCCGCGACCGCCGTGACCATCCCGACCACCGAGCCGTCGGCCAGCGTCACCGCGGCCCCGCTGAACCCGTCGGCCAGCGGCTGCCCGTGCCCGGAGACGGCCTCCAGCTGCCTCCACTCGCCGGCGACGAGCGGGCCGGGCAGCGCCCGGTACAGGGCGAGGGTGCCCTCCTCGTACCCCCGGGGGAAGCCGTAGGCGACCAGTTCGGGCGGGGGCGCGCCGAGCTCGGCGCCCGGGGGAGCGAAGACCGCCGGGGCGAGCGGCACCTCCCGTTCCAGCTCCAGCACGGCCAGGTCGCCGGTGTCGGTGGCGCCGCCCCGCCAGCCGCCGTGGACGGTCACCGACGCGGTCACCGCGCCCAGGTCGCCGCGGTTCGGAAAGCCCACCCGGACCTCCGAGGAGTCGCTCGACCGGACGACGTGGGCGCAGGTGAGCACCTGGCGTGCGGAGACCAGGAAGCCCGCGCCGACCGCGTTCCCGCACTCGATCCGGGCGTGCCAGGCAGCTCTGCTCATGACCGGCCGCCGGCCTCCGTGTCCGTCCCGGCGGCCGTGTCCGTCCCGGCCTCCGTGTCCGTCCCGGCGTCCCGGTCCGCCCCGGTCCGTTCCGGCGACCAGCTGAGCTTGACGACCAGGTGTCCCTCCGCCGAGCCCTTGGCGATGATCGCCCCGGCCTCCGCGGTCAGCTTCACCCCGAACTCCAGCTCCACCGCGTCCGGTCTGAGCGAGCCGTCCCGGAAGACCCGCAGCGCGGACGCGGCCGCCGCGCGCACCCCCTCCAGGGAGCCCTCGAAGGTGCGCGCCGCCTGGGCGGGGCCGTCACCGCGCGAGACGAGCCGGGTGCCCGACCCGTCCTCGACGCCCTCCACGACGACCGCGGCGCCGTCCTCGGTCCTGAACCGCATCAACCCGTCCATGGTGCCGCGCGCTCCCCCGTTGTGTGTGACGCAGATGAACTCCCATGCTACGCAAGGTGCTTGGTCCGGCGCGTGGGATACGGGAGCCGGGCACGCGGACGCCGGGCACGCGGACGGCGCCGGTGAGGACGCCGGTGGGGGGACGCGCGGCCGAGGGGACGCGCGGCCGCGGGTCCGCCTCGCGGTGACACGTCGGTGGGACCCGTGCGGTCGCGGTCCGCGCTCCGCGGTCCGCGGCCCGTCGCCCGCGCACCGCGCGTGCCGTCAGTCGCCCGCGTCGTGCGTGCCCCCGCGGGCGGGGGCCCCCTGGTCCGGGGAACGCGTGCCGCCCCGTCCGGGGCCGGGGCCGACGACGCCCCGGACGACTCCCAGCTCCACCAGGTCCTGCGGCCGGATGCGCAGGTGCCCGGCCGTCGCCTCCACCTCGGCCGGGGAGCGCTTGAGGATCGCCGCCGCGAGCTCCGGGGCGATCACCGAGAAGTAACTGTCCGGGACGGCCCAGGTGTTGCCGGGGGCGGCCAGGGCCAGCGCGCCGCCCGAACCGCCCTCGCCGACGACGAGCGTGGTGACCGGGGTGCGGGCGGCGGCCACCGCGCCGAACAGGTCGGCGAGCGCCGCTCCCGCCCCCTGCCGCTCCGCCTCCGCGTCGTTGGCCGCGCCCGGCGTGTCCACCAGGGTCAGCACCGGTATGCCGAGCCGGTCCGCGAGCCGGACCAGCCGGGCGGCGGTGCGGTACCCGGCGGGACGCGTCGCCGCCCCGGTCTGCGCCGCGTAGGCGACCGTGCGGCCCCCGTGCTCACCGAAACCGCAGAGCATGCCGTCGGGGTCCGTGCCGCCGCAGCGGTCGCCGCCGATCGCGACCCGGTGGGCGAAGTAGGCGTCCAGGTAGGCGGTGGCGCGCGGGCGGCGCGGCGCGCGGGCGCGCCGGACGGCCTCCCAGCCGGTGGCCGGGAGGTCCGGTGCGCCCAGGGCCGCGGGCGGCGGGGCCGGCGCGGCCGACGGTCGGGTGAGCAGCCGCAGCCACCGCCCCAGCGTCTCCCGCAGCTCCCCGGGCCGCACCACCGCGTCCGCCGCCCCCGCCGCCACCTGCGCCTCGGCCGTGTACGCCGCCGGGTCCGCGTCCGCCGGCCGCACCCGTGAGCCGGCGAAGCCGACCTGGGCCCCGGGCAGGGCGAGGACCACGTCGGCGCCCGCGCCCAGGGTGGCCCAGCCGCCGCCGGTCGTCGGATCCCGCACCACCGCGATCTGCGGCAGCCCCGCCTCCCGCAGGAGCGCCGACGCGCGGGCCACGCGCTGGAGCTGGGTGAGGGCGAGCATGCCCTCCTGCATCCGGCTGCCGCCGGTGGCGACCAGCGGGACGACCGGCAGCCGGTGCTCGCGGGCGTAGGCGTACGCGGCCTCCAGACGATCACCGGTGCGCACGCCGAGCGAGCCGCCGAGGAAACCGAACTCGAACGCGATCAGCACCGCCCGGGTGCCCTCGACGCGGGCGTCACCGCAGACCACGGACTCCTGCTCGCCGGTGCGGGCGGCGGCGCGGGCGCGGGCGGCGTCGTAGCCGGGCCAGCCGAGGGGGCCGTCGGGGACGGCGGACTCCCGGGCGGGGGCGGGCAGTTCGCGGAAGTCGTCGGTGACCAGGGCGACGGCCTCGCGGGCGGGGAGGCGTCCGGTGGGGTCAGCCATGGCGCAGCTCCCGCTTCATGACCTTGCCCAGGTCGTTGCGGGGCAGGGAGGCGAGGTGGTGGACGACGCGCGGGCGCTTGTGCGGGGCGAGGCGGCGGGCGACGTGGTCGGCCAGCTCCGCGGCGGCGGGCGGGGACTGCGGGTCCGCCGGGACGACCCACGCCACGATCCGCTCGCCCAGGTCGGCGTCCGGTTCCCCGGTGACCGCGGCCTCCCGCACCCCCGGGTGCTCCAGCAGCGCGTTCTCGATCTCCCCCGCGCCGATCTTGTAACCCCCGCTCTTGATCAGGTCGGTGGCCTTGCGGCCGACGATCCGGACGGAGCCGTCGGGGTCGCGCACCGCCATGTCGCCGGTGCGGAACCAGCCGTCGGCGGTGAAGGCGGCGGCCGTGGCGTCCGGCCGGTTCAGGTACCCGGTGAACAGGTTCGGCCCGCGCACCTGGATCTCGCCGACCGTCTCGCCGTCGTACGCCGCCACCGGCTCCCCGTCCTCCTCCACCAGCCGCAGCTCCACGCCCGGCAGCGGCACGCCCACCGTGCCGGGGCGGGCCTCGCCGTCCGCGCGGACACCGGTGTTCATCAGGGTCTCCGTCATGCCGTACCGCTCGACGACGCGGCGTCCGGTCGCCGCCGCGATCCGCTCGTGGTCGTGCGCCGGCAGCGCGGCGGAGCCCGACACCAGCAGCCGCGCCCCGGCCAGCGCCCGGACCAGCTCCGGGTCGCCGGGCAGCGCCTCGGCGATCCGGTGGTACATCGTCGGCACGCCGAACAGCATGGTCGCGCCGTCGTTCAGCTCGCGCGCCACGCCCTCGGTGGTGAACCGGCCGAGGTGGCGCACGGACCCGCCGCGGCGCAGCGGACCGAGGGTGCCGAGGACGAGCCCGTGCACGTGGAACAGCGGGAGTCCGTGCACCAGGACGTCGTCGCCGGTCCACCGCCAGGCGTCGGCGAGCGCGTCCAGGGTCGCGGCGAGGGCGCGGCGGGGGAGGACGGCGCCCTTGGGCGGGCCGGTGGTGCCGGAGGTGTAGACGATCAGGGCCGGGTCCTCGTCGTCCGCGCGCTCCTCGGGCAGCCCGCCCGGGGCCCCGCCGTCCGGGTCGACGTCGAGGCGGGGCACCTCCCGCAGGGGCGGCGGGAGCCGGGTGCCCGGCGCGGTGAGCACCAGGTCCGGGGTGCTGTCGGCCAGGATGTGCGCCAGCTCCTGCCCGCCCGACCTCGGGTTGAGCGGCACGGCGGGCACCCCGGCGGCGAGGGCGGCGGTCACGGCCACCGCGGTCTCCGGCTCCGGCACGGCCCAGACGGCGACCCGGCGGGCCGCCCCGAGCCCGGCGGCCACCGCGCCGGCCGCCGCGGCGAGCCGCCCGTACGTCAGCGAGCGCCCGCCGAACCGCAGGGCGGGCCGGTGGGCGGCCGAGGGGTCGGACAGGGCGGGGAAGAGGGGGGACACGTGCGTACTCCTTGAACGTCGTCACCGGTGAGGGGTGGTGCGGTCGCTGTCCGGACCTCCTACCCAAGCGGTCGCGGCCGCCGCCGTCCACACCACCGGGCAGCACGCCGTGCCACGGGGCACCCGCACGGTTGTGGGGGAGCGTTCGGCCCGGAGGCACCCGGCGAGACCCGCGCAACCGGTCCCGAGAGGTCGTGCGCGCGGCCGGACAGGTGGCGTCTGCGGTGGTCCCGCCGTTGACGGCGGGGGTGGAGCCGGCGGCGGACGCCGCGGTGCGCGGCTCCCACGACGACCGTTCTTCCCCGGTCCGGCCGCGACCCGGCAGCGGTGGGTTCCTCACCGGCGCAGGGCACGGTCCCGACGGAGAGTCGCGGGGGCCTGCCCGGGGTGGCCTGCGCGGTCCGCCGGTGAGGGCGCCGGGGGCAGCGACAGCGGCGAGCAGGGCGCTCGGCGCCGCCGTCCGGGAACGGGACGTGAACACGTCGTGGCCCTGCCGGCTCACGCGTGCGCGCCCCGCTTCCCGGGATGTCGCTTCGACGGTCCCGGGAAGCGGGGCGCGCGCATGGTGCGGACGGGTCGCCGGCGCCGGCCCGCGTGCGGTGACGATCCGGTGAGCGGCTGTCAGGTCATTCCGCCGGGCCGGTGTTTCCTCGGTACCCGACACGGTGTCAGCGCGGTGGAAGGCGCACGGGGCGTCGACCGGGCAGCCGCCGGCAGGTGTCCCGACGCGGCGGGGAGGACCCCGGTCCCCTCCGCGGAGGCCGCCCCGCGCTCGACGGTCACGAACACGCGCGGACCGCCTCAGCTGTTGTGGGTCCCGACGAGCCTGGTGGAGCCGTAGACCCAGCTGGTGGCCGGAGCGGTCCAACCGGCGCGACCGCCGTCGAACAGCGCGTCGGGCCGGGCGGTCCAGGTCCAGAACGTGACCCCGTTGTCGGCCAGGTGGGTGAAGCCGGCGAGGTCGTCGCGTCCGTCGCCGTCGTAGTCGCCGACGACGAGCTGCATCCGCTTGACGTCCAGATTGCCCGGCGGGCTGGCCAGGGTGACCTTGGCGGAGCCGAAGCGGTTTCTGCCGTCGGCGTTCTCGGACAGCATGGTGGACGTCCTGTCGCGGCGACGGAGTCGACGGTGAACGCCGCGGTGTGCAGCTTCAACGGCGACCATTCCTCCTTGGTCCTGCCGAACCCGGCAGCGGTGAGTTCCTCGCCTACGGAGGGCGCGGTCCTGGCGAGGGCCACGGGGGTGATGCCGGTGGTGGGCGAGGAGAGACGGGCCAGCACCAGGTTTTGGTCGGCACGGGGGACGAGCTCGACGACCTCCTGGACCTGGCCGTCGGTGGTGGTCAGGTCGGTGCGGCCGATGGTGGCCGTGGTCTTCCACCGGGGCTTGCCCGGGGCGGCCTGCGCGCTGCCGGGGCCGTCGGCGAAGCAGGCGGCCGAGGTGGCGAGCCACTGGGGGGCGATCAGTGCGGCGGAGCAGGAGCGCAGGCCGTCGCCTATGTCCAGGCGGGCCGTGAAAGCGAAGGACCCGTCGGCGGCGGAATTCCCGGTGACGGCCTGCGCGGTGCTTCCGGTGAGGGCACCGGAGACAACGACAGCGGCGAGCAGCGCACTCGGCAACGCCGTTCGGGAATGGGATTTGAACACGTCGTATCCTCGTTTGTTCGGGTTGCGTGAACCTTTTCCGGCGCATGTTTCCGATGGGCCGGGAAAGCGGAGCGCGTAAAGGAGGCAGAGGGGTCGTCGGTGTGGGGTGCGCGGCAGTCGATCATCGGTGAGGAACTGCCATGTGCCGGTTCCCCGGCGCATGGGGGCGAGCATTCCGGAAGCGGAACCCGAAGGGTTTCGGACGATGCCTCGGGGTTCGGCGGCGCGGCAGCCGCAGGAAGAGCGCGGGTGGTCGAAGTCTTCCGCGGCGTACCAGGGTGCCTCTCCGGTCGCGACGTCCGTCTGGAGGGACTGGAGGGAATCGTCCTGCCTCTTCGTGGCGCCGAGCGTGACGCTCACGCCGGCGGTGGTCAGCGCGCGGGCTGACGCGATACGCGACGCGGAATCTTCACTCCTCTTGTCCGTGGCGATAGGGAAACCGGCCGAAGCACGCACTTCTCGCTCACTCCAGGAGGGGCGAGAAGGTGCGCCGCGCCCTTTTACTGACTTGTGATCTTGGAGGGGGTGCCGGAAAGCGCGGCATCCTCCGTGCTCGCGCCGGAGACGCACCCTTCCCGGAGCGGATCTGGTTCCGGTTCGCAAGGTGTCGCCTCGCGGGATCTCACCCGCTTTTCATCAGGTCCTCCCCAAGCGGAGAAATGGGGTGTTCCGAAGGTGCCGTCCTGCTCGACGGCAGGCTGCCGCCCATCGACCGGGGCGCCTTCCGGCCGAAGGCCGGGCAGATCGCCACCGACCGGCCCCCCTTCGGCAGGCGCGGGAAAAATGGAAGGGACGTGGGGGAGCCGGGTTGCTAGCCTGCCGGTTCGACCAGTCGTTCGTACGGGAGCCGTACGAAGAGGGGGAGACCGCCGTGTCCCGCATCGCGCTCGTGACCTGCCGGCCCGGGCCCTCGGTGGCCGAGGACCGCGACCTGCCGGGGCTGGTGCGGGCGCTCCGGGAGGCCGGGGCCGAGGCGTCCGCCGTGGCGTGGGACGACGAGGGGGCCGACTGGGGCGGCTTCGACCTCGCGGTGATCCGCTCGACCTGGGACTACAGCTGGCGGGCCGCCGAGTTCACCGCGTGGGCCGAGCGGTGCGGCAGGGCCACGCGGCTGGCCAATCCGGCGGACGTGGTGCGCTGGAACACCGACAAGCGGTACCTCGGCGACCTGGCGGCGGCCGGTGTGCCGGTCGTCCCCACCCGCTACCTGGCCCCGGGGGAGCCGGTCGCCCTCCCGGACGGCCGCGAGGACCACGAGTACGTCGTCAAGCCGGCCTCCGGCGCCGGCGCCCGGTTCGCCGCCCGCTACACGCCCGGGGAGCGCGACGCGGCCGTGCGGCACGTGCGGCGGATGCACGCCGAGGGGCTCACCGCGATGGTGCAGCCGTACGTGCGCGGCATCGACACCGCCGGGGAGCGGGCGCTGCAGTTCTTCGGCGGGCGCCTGCTGCACGCCAGCCGCAAGGACGCGGTGCTCACGCCCGGCACGCCCTACGACGCGCACCGGACCGCCCACCCCGGGCTGACCGCCTGGACGCCCACGCCGGAGGAACGCGCCGTCGCCGAGAAGGCGTTGAACGCCGTCCCGGGGGCGCCCGAGCTGCTGTACGCCCGCGTCGACCTGGTGGACGGGCCGGACGGGGAGCCGTGCGTGATGGAGCTGGAGCTGGTCGAGCCGAACCTGTTCCTGTGGCTGCACCCGGGGTCCGCGGAGCGGGTGGTGGAGGAGGTCCTCGGGGCCGCGGGGTGACACGCCCTAGCGGGGGGCCTCGCGCAGGGCGCGGGAACCGTCGTCGTCCCCGGGCGCCGCTCCCGGGCGGCGGCCGTCGGGGAGGAACAGCACCGAGTTGACGTAGCGCGGGCCCCGCAGCCGGCCGTGCGGCAGGACCCGGCGGAGCAGGCCGTGCGCGACGACGTACGAGGTGCGGGCCTGGTGGGCCTCCAGGGGGAAGCGGGACAGCGGGACCCAGGTGCCGGCGGGCAGGACCCAGCCGTCGTAGCCGAGGCCGGACAGGTACGTCACCACGGGGGCCACGGGCTGGATGCGGGACTCCAGCTCCACGAACAGGGCCGGGCGGTCGCGGGCCAGGACGCCCCTCGCCCCGCGCAGCACCGCCGGCTCGTTGCCGTCCACGTCGATCTTCACGAAGCCGACGTCGCGCAGGCCCAGTTCGTCCAGCGTGACGCAGGTGACGTCCAGGCAGTGGCCGTGGATGTCCCGGCGGACCAGGGACGACACGCCCCGGTCGCCGTCGTCGTCCGGCGGCAGCCACAGCCGGGCCGTGCCGGGGCGGTCGGAGGCCGCCGCGCGGACCACCCGTACGTTCGGCGGGGCGGTGGCGGCCAGCAGCCGCGCCAGGTGGGGCACCGGTTCGACGGTCACCACGCGCCGGGCGCGCCGGGCCAGCCGGTGCGTCCAGGGGCCGTACCAGCCGCCGACGTCCACCGCCGTGTCGCAGTCCGGCGGGCACAGGTCGGCGAGCCGGGCCAGCTCGGGCTCGAAGCGGGGGTAGACCGTCCGGGCCGCGAGGGCCACGGCACGGGTGGGCAGGAAGGCCGCCGCGCGGGCGGCCGGGGTCCGGCGCGCGGGCGGCGTCACGGCGCCGTCCCCGGGACGTCGGGACGGTGCGCGGGAGAAGGGGACGCCGGGGACGAGGGAGGCAGGGGGGACATCAGGGTCAGCAGCTTCTCGTGCTCCTCCGGAGGGACCTGCTCCCCGGAGGAGGGCAGCAGCTGCGGGATGCCGTCGACGATCGGGTAGCGGCGGCGCAGGCGCGGGTTGTACAGGCACTCCTCCCGCGCCGTCCGCCCGTCGCCCGTCCCCTCCTCGGGCCCCTCGGGCTCCTCACGGTCCGCGCCGGGGGCGGGGGCCAGCAGGTGCAGCGGGCCCTTGTCGAGCGGGCAGGCCAGGATCCGCAGCAGCGGGTCGTCGGGATTCACCGGAGGTCAGCTCCTTGGGTGGGGAGGCGGGCTGGCGGGCGGCGTCGTGCTTCGGCATGGCCAGCAGCACGGCGACCGCGAGCACCGTGCCCGCGACGCGCAGCGCCAGCCGCAGCGGCTCGTCGGGGAGCTCCTCGCCGAACGCCGGCGTGCCGAGCACCGCCGAGTACAGACTGGAGACGGTCGTGCACACCGGCACGATCAGCGAGGCCCGGCAGCGCTGGAGCGCCGCCTGCGACATCACCAGACCGAACGCGCCGGTGAACAGCAGCAGGTACGGGTACGGGGAGAGCAGCAGGGCCGGCACCGCGCCGACGAAGCCGTCGGTGGCCAGGCGGCCCGACACCCCCTTGATCGCCAGCGAGCTGACGCCGTAGAGCAGGCCGACGGCCACGCCGTACTCGACGCCCGTGGTCGGCAGCCGGTGGCGGCGGCGGGCCCGGCGCTCGGCGGAGGCGTACAGCCACACCCCGGTCGCCAGCGACGGCACGCACACCAGCAGGATCAGCGGGTACGGCGCCGCGTGGCCCACCGTGTCGGCGTCCGGACCGGCCTCGCGCAGCGACAGCACCACCATCAGCAGCGCGAGCAGGACGGCGCCCAGGGCGTACCGCTCCCGGCCGCTGGTCCTCTCGCCCAGCAGCCGGGCCGACAGCAGCACGAGCAGCACCAGGCCGGAGACGAAGAGGCCCTGCGCGGCGGCGATCGGCAGCGCGCGGTACACCAGCAGCTGGGCGGCGAAGCCGGCCGCGAGGGCCAGGGCGCCGCCGATCCACAGCGGGCTGCCGAGGACCAGCCGCAGCAGCCGCACGGGCCGGCGGACCGTCACCTCGGGCAGGGCGGCGAGCGCCCGCTTCTCCAGCACGAACCCGCCGCTGTAGAGCACGTTCGCCAGCAGGGCGGCGGTCACTCCCCACCACATGACCCCCCGGCCCCCTCACGTCTTCCGCGCGTGCAGCAGCAGGATCGACGCGAGCGAGGGGCCGGCGCAGGCCAGCCGGTCCAGCGGCCGCAGGAGGCGCGGGACCCCGTGGAAGGGGGCGCCCTCCAGGCGCACCACGGTGAAGCCGGACGCGGCGACGAACTCCCGCAGGGCGCGGGCCGTGTAGAGCCGCAGGTGACCGACCACCTCGGTGCCCGGCCGGCCGTGGATGCCGCGCAGGCTGACCTCGGAGAACACCGGCTGCACCCCGGCCAGCAGCAGCACCCGGTTGTACCAGGCGGCCAGGTTCGGGGTGGACAGCATCAGGTGGCCGCCGGGGCGCAGCACGCGGCGGATCTCGTCGAGCGCCGCGTCCGGGTCGACGAGGTGCTCGAGCACCTCGCTGAAGAGGACCGCGTCGGCCGACGCGGAGGCGAACGGCAGCCCGCCCCCGGTGAGTTCGCCGCGCACCGCGTACCGCAGCCGGGTGCGGGCGCGGGCCAGGGCGTCCTGGGACCAGTCGACGCCGACGAGGCGGTGGCCGCGCAGGAAGGGGGCGGCGGTGGCCGCGGCGGAGCCGTCGCCGCAGCCGATGTCGAGGACCGTCCGCGGGCCCCCGGCGCCGGCCGGGCCGAGCGCCCGGGCCAGCATGCGGGCCTGGCGGCGGCTGCGGGCGGGGCCGGAGGCCACCGGGACGGCGGGGTTCTCGTAGAAGTCCCGCAGGCCGCGGGGCGGGGGCGCGGCGGCCGGCGCGGCCGGTGGGGTCGGTGGGGTCGGTGGGGTCGGTGGGTTCGATGCGGCCGGTGCGGCCGGTCGGGTCGTCACGCGGTCGCCTCCGTGGTGTCCTCCGTGGCGTGCAGGTGGTGCGCGAAGAGGTCGCGCAGCCGGGCGCCGTCGTCGGGGCCGAGCAGGGTGCGGGACCAGCGCAGGGCCAGGTGGAGCCGGCCCGCGGTGGAGGCGGTGGTGAAGGTGAGGCCGCGGGGCATCCGGGCCGGCGCCGAGAACCACACGGCGTGCGCCCGCCCGGCCTCCTCGCCGAAGTCCAGCGGGTACGGGATCCGCCCGATGTTGCTGAGCAGCGTGGTCGAGGTCCAGGGCGCCGCCGCCCGGCGCAGGGCGCGGGTGAGGGCGGCGCGGCAGGCGACCGGTGCCCAGGGCGCGGTGAGCAGGGCGGCGCCGTGGCCGAGCTGGGGCCGGGGGAGGGCCTTCAGGGCCCGGGTGCGCAGGGCGGTGCGGCGCAGCAGCTCGGGCGTCCCGGCCGTGTCCAGCTCGTCCGGGGCGAAGGACACCTCCACCAGCCGGGTGCCGTTGCCGATCGGCATGGTGGTGTCCCGGGGCCGGTCGTCCACCGGCATGGTGATGCGCAGGGGGCGGCGGGCCGCCCCGTGCTCCCGGTTCCAGTGGGCGACCGTCCGGGCCGTGGCGACCATGAGCTGGTCGTTCACGGTGTACGGGGAGCCCTTCGGCCGGCGCGGGAGCGGCAGTTCGGCCAGGAGCAGGCCGTTGCCGGGGGTCCGCCCGGGGGTGCCGGGGGCCACCCGGGCGGGCGGCGTCCAGGGAGAGGGGGTGTCCGGCGGGGCCTGCGGTGCCTCGGGAGGGCGCACGGGCGGGGCGGCCGGGGCGTTGTCCCGGCCGCCGTACAGCTCGGCGGCGGTGGCCAGCACGCGGAGGCAGGCGGGGCCGTCGAGGGCGGTGTGGTGGACGGTGAGGACGAGGGCGGTGCCCCGGCCGCCGTCCGCCGCCGCGACCGCGTCGTCCACCGCGTCCAGGCGGACCGGCGGGGACGCGGTGAGCGGGGGCGCCTGGGCCAGGGCCCGGGTCCGGGCTTCCCGCAGGGCGTCCGGACCCGGGGACGGGAAGCGCACCGCCTCCACGTCCGGCTCGTCGGTCAGCTCCCACTCGTAGCGGCGCCGGTGCCAGGGGCCCGGCGCCTCGCGCACGAGGACGCGCGGGTGCCGGCGCAGGGCCTCCGTGAACGCCTTGCGCAGGCGGCCGTGGTCCAGGCGCCCGGGGAGGTGCACCTCGATGAGGACGGTCTCCGGCTCCGCCTCCTGCAGGCAGTGCCGGGAGACCTCGTCGACGACGGGGAAGGGGACGCGCGGGGGTGCGGTCATGCGGAGCCGTCCTTCCCGGCGCCGCCCGGCGCCCCGGGCGGCCGCGGGGCGGGCAGGGGCGGCGCGGGGTGCGTGTGGGGAGCGGGCGACACCCCCGACACCCCCGGCACTCCCGTTCCCGGTGCGGGGGGACCGCCCGCGGTCGCGGGTGCCGGCGGCAGCACCGCCGTCGGTCCCGACTCGTCCCCGCGTCCGTCCGGTCCCCGCGCCGGACCCTGGGTCCCGCGCGCCGCCCCGAGGCTCACCAGGCCGGCGAACAGGCCGGTCAGTGCGAGCAGTTGGGCCACGTGCCCGTACGCCCCGGTGCCGGCGCCCACCGGTTCCCCGGCCCCGAGCGCCGCCGCGGCGCCCGCTCCCGCGAGGGCCCCGAACGCGACCGGCGCCAGCAGCGCGGGCCGCCGCCGTGCGAGCAGCGCCAGCGCCGGGACCAGCAGCGCCCACCAGCCCGCGATCACCACGCCGGCCAGCGTCAGCGCCACCGTGCCGAGCCACACGCCGGGCGGCGGGGGGACCGGCTGGGGCCCGTCGGGGTTCCCGGCGTTCCGGCGCCACAGCGCCAGCCCGATCAGCACCGCGATCCCGATGCCGCTGCCGATCAGCCCGGCGTCGTACGTCGTGGCCGGCTCGTAGGACAGCTTCACCGTGCCGCCCGCGCCCGCCGGGATCCGCCAGCCCTGCTGCCAGCCGTCCAGCCGCAGCGGTGTCAGCTCCTCGCCGTTCAGGGTGGCCTTCCAGCCGTCGTTGTGGTTCTGGTAGGTGGTGAGGTACGAGGCCGCGCCCGAGCCGACGGTGACCTCGCGCCGGTCGCCGAGCCAGTCCCGGATCTTCAACTGGCGCCCGGACTCCGAGGCCCGCGGCACGGTCCCGCGGGTCAGGGTCACCTCGGTCACCGCCAGCGGGCCCGCGTCACCGGCCTCGACCCGGTGCTCGCCGGCGGCAAGCTCCAGCTCCCGGTCGTCGCGGCCCTCCCGGCAGGGCGTCACCTCCATCGGGCGCCGCTCGACCAGGTCCCGCACCGTGCCCTTCACGCTCGTCTCGTACAGCTCGTCGTCCACCGCCAGCACCGGCCCCTTCCCGCACGCCAGCGAGACCTCCCGGGTGCCGGAGGGCTGCGGGGTGCGGTACCCGTCGAGCGCCGGGACGTACGCCTCCGTCAGGCCCACCGGGAGCTGCAGGTCCTCGCCGACGACCGGGTTGTGCAGGGTGAGCGGGGCGGTCCGGGTGACCGTGACGTCGAGCCGGTCGGTGGTGATCGGCGGGAAGCGGACCCAGCCGTTCTCGTCCACCTCGGCGATCGCCGCGCCGTCCGGGGAGCTGATGTGCACCTCGGCGGCCCGCGCGGACAGGCCCCCGGCGGGGGCCAGCACCAGCTCGCCGACCGGCTGCTCGCCCTCCCAGCTCAGACGGACGGTCGGGCGGTCGCCCGCGACCCAGGCCGTGGTCAGGTCGCCGTCGGTGAGGTTGCGCGCCGACAGGCCGGCGCCGAGGCGGGCGGTGGAGTCGGCGGTGGCGACGATCCGGCTGTGCTGCTCGGGCGCCACCTCGTACAGCAGCCGGTCCAGCGCCTCGCCCGGCACCGCCACCGCGCGCGCCGCCACCTCGTACGTCCCCGCCGCGCCGGTGGTGAACCGGCGGTGCAGCCCCGCCTCGGTGCCCACGGCGGACAGCCCCGTGGGGTCGGCGGCGCGGTGCAGGGAGACCACCTCGGTGGCGGCGGCGGACTTCTCCGCGTCGGCGGGCAGCCGCAGCAGCCGGGTCACCCGCACGTCGGGCAGGTCGACCTCGGAGAAGCCGGCGCCGGTCAGCCCGGCGCGCTCGGCCGTCGAGCCGACGATCGTCAGCTTCATCCAGCCCGTCGCGCCCGCGGGCGCCGCGATCTGCTGCTCGGTCCCGTTGGCGCGCAGGAAACTGGTCTTCGACCCCTTCTCCGTCTCCACCCGCACCCGGGTCGCCGCCGCCCGCACGCCGTCCTGCGGCAGCGGGGTGACGCCGAGGGAGTCCGGCATGTCGTAGGTGCCGTCGAAGGCGATGCGCAGCCACTGCCCGTCCGGCGAGTCGGCCGAGCCCTCCGCCCACGCGGTGTCCGGGTTGCCGTCGAAGGCGTTCACCGGGTCGAACTGCGGCAGGTGGAACAGCCAGTTGCCGTAGGAGGAGGCCGTCACCGAGCGGGCGCCGCGCAGCTCGGCCACCGTCTGGTGGTCCTGTCCCCGGACCGGCAGGATCTGGTGCGGTGGCTCGCCCGCGCCCTGCGCGGCGTCCGGCGCGTTGCGCTCGTCGCGCGTGTACGTGTACGACGTGTTCGCGTTGACCAGCCCGAACCGGGTGTCCGCGCGCCGCATCCCGTCGCCGGTCACCTGCACCGCCGGGGTGCCGAGCCCGGGGTGGGCGTCGCCGGTCAGCACGGCCGGCCGGCCGCGCAGCCGGTCCGCGAGCGGCAGCAGCGCCTCGGGGCCGCCGGAGACCACGGCGGTGTCGGCGATCGGCAGCAGTCCGGCCTGCCCGGGCCGCGGGACGTCCGCGCCGGCCGGGCGGTAGATCTCCACCGCCCGCTGCCGCGGGTACAGGCCCTCGACCTGGAGCGGGGTGCCGTCCGCGATCACTCCGCCGGTCATGACCGGGCCGAGGCCGGTGACCCGCTCGTACCCGGACTGCTCCAGGGTGCGCCTGACCGTCGCGGTGGGGACGTACCCGATCTGGTCCGGGTCGAGGTCGCCCCGGACGACGACGTGGGAGATCCCGGCCCGGCTCAGGTAGTCGGCGAGCCCCGGCACCGCGGCGCCGGTCAGCAGGGCCTGCTCGACCGCGTCCATCGCGCGCCGGTTGCCGGGGGTGCCGAAGGGCACGTAGTCGCGCTGCGCCCAGCGCGACCCGGCGACCACGTCCAGCGGCTGGTCGATGGTCGACCCCCAGGTGTGGATGCCGTGCGCGGTGGCCGGGACCACCAGGGCGCGCGCGTCGGGGGAGTGCTTCTCCAGCCAGTCGGCCGTGGCCCGCCAGTACGCGGGGATCTCCCGGAACGAACCCGGCGCGAGGATCGAGCCGTTGAGGTACGGCCACAGCAGTCCCGGCAGGACCAGCACCGCGGCGACCAGCGGGGCGGACCGCCGCCCGCGCGCCCGGTGGGTCCCGCGCGCCCCGGCGGCCGTGCCCGCCAGGTGCGCCAGGCCCAGCACGAGCGCCAGCGCCAGTCCCGTCTGGAACTTGTAGACGTTGCGGAACGGCGCCGCCCAGCCGTCCAGCCAGTCCTGCACCACCGAGTGGAACGGGGCGCCGGCCGCGCCGCCGTACCCGGCGAGCAGCACCAGTGCCGTCACCAGCACGGTCAGCACCAGCCAGCGCCGCTCCGGCACGTCCCGCCGGGCGATCCCGGCGAGGCCGAGTCCGGCCGCGAGCGCCGAGCAGACGATCACGAGCGCCGAGGAGGCCACGGTCCAGCCGGCCGGCAGCCACGCCTCACCGAAGTGGAGGTAGGCCACCCAGTTCCCGGCGCCGCGCAGCGCCTCCGTCGCCGCCATGGTGTCGGTCGTGGTCCGCGCGGTCTCGATGTAGGGGAGGAAGTTCTCGCCGTGGATCCCGAGCAGCAGCAGCGGGATCCACCACCAGGCCGTCGCCACCGCCACCGCGGGCGCCCACCAGGCGATCAGTCTCCACCGGCGCGGGCCCGGCGGACGGGAGAGCAGGTACAGGCCGACGGGCAGCAGGGACGCCAGCGTCGAGGCCGCGTTGACCCCGCCCATGAACGGCACGAGCAGCGCCGAGCGCAGCGCCGCGACCCGGGCCGCGTACCGCTCGTCCGCCAGCGGCAGCAGCACCCAGGGCAGGAACGCCCCCGGCAGCGCGGCGGCCGACGTGGAACCGATCACCGTGGTGAACACCGGCCACAGCGCGTACGCCGCCGCCGCGAGCAGCCGGGACGCCCCGCCGCCCACGCGCAGCCGCTCCGCCAGGCGCAGCGCGCCCCAGAACGCGACCGACACGATCAGCGACATCCACAGCCGCTCCGCCAGCCACACCGGCAGGTGCACGAGGTCGCACACCCAGTGGAACGGCAGCATCGGCCACAGGTAGCCGACGTACTGGTCGGAGATCCCGCCGAACGATCCCCGGTCGTGCCACAGCCGGCCGAGGTCGGCGAGGAACTGCCCGGGGTCGACGGTGACGCCGAGCTTGGTGTCGAAGGTCTGCCGGCCGGGCCGCACCGCGAGGAACAGCACGAACACCACGGCCCAGAAGCCCAGCAGCCAGCGCCGCGACCGCGGGCCCCAAGGAGGGTCCGCGGAACCCGGGGCGCGGGGGACGGCTGCCGGAGGGGGAGCCTGGGCCATGGTCGTCATACGGGACACCGCCGGAGGATGAGGAGGAGGTTCCAGGTGGCGAACTCGCGCAGGCCGGGCACCTTGACCACGGCCTCGGGGAGGAACGGCCAGTAGCGGGAGCGCGCCGAGACGATCCGCACGTCGTCGCGGGCGCGCACGTGCCGCAGGGTGGTGCCGATGTGCACGGGGAAGAGGTTCTCGCCGAGCGTGTGCTTGGCCGGCCTGCCGGTGCGGCGCCGGTAGCGGGCCCGGGCCCGCTCGGCCCCCAGGTAGTGCCAGGGGGCCCACTCGTGACCGCCCCAGGGGGACAGCCAGTTGGTGAACGACACGTAGATCAGCCCGCCCGGCCGGGTCACCCGGACCAGCTCGCTGAGGAAGGTCCGCGGATCGGCCACGTGCTCCAGGACGTTGGAGGAGAACGTGACGTCCGCGGACCCGTCGGCCAGCGGCAGCAGGTAGCCGTCCGCGACCACCGTCCCCTCGGGCGGCTTCCCGGCGAGCTCCCGCACGTCGGGCTCGAACAGGTAGGCGTGCGCGCCGCGGGCGCGGAACTCCTCGGTGAAGTGGCCGCTGCCGCCGCCGACGTCCGCCACCACCCGCCCGGCCACCGGCCCGTCGTACGCCTCGACCTGGTCGGCGGCGTCCCGGGCGAGCAGCGCGTAGCAGGCGTCGGGGTCGTCCTGCTCGCGCAGGAAGGCCCGGAAGAGGGCGAGGGACCTGCGCAGCGACGGGTCCTTCGGTCCCCGCCCGGTTCCCGGCCCCGCCCGGCCGGGGAGTCCGCCGGTGCTCACGGCCGCCGGCCTCCCACGGCCTCGGCCGCCACCGCCCGGAACTGCCGCACCGTGCGGTCCCAGCGGAAGCGGGCGGCGCGGTCGCGGGCCGCCTCGCCCATCGGCTCCCGGCGGTCCGCGGACAGCGCGAGGGTGCACCAGGCCGCCGCGAACGAGGACTCGCCCCGGGCCAGCACGCCGGTCGTGCCGTCCACCACGGAGTCCCGCAGGCCGGGGACGTCGAAGGCGATCGCCGGGGTGCCGCGGACGGCCGCCTCGGTGACGACCAGCCCCCACCCCTCGACCGCGGACGGGTGCAGCAGCAGCCAGGCCGCGCACAGCAGGCGGTGCTTGTCCGCCTCGGACACGTGCCCGGTGAACTCGACGTCCGGGCCGGCCAGGCGCTCCAGCCGGTCCCGCTCGGGACCGTCGCCGACGATCACCAGCCGGCCGCCGGTGACCGGCCGCACCCGCTCCCACAGCCTCAGCAGCAGGTCGATGCGCTTGTACTCGACGAGCCGGCCCACGGCCACGAACAGGGGCCGCGGGGAACGGGCGGTGCGCGGGCCCGGCTCCTCCACACCGTTGTGCACGATCCGGATCCGTTCCCTCGGCACGCCGAGCCCGTGCAGGGCGTGCGCGGTCGACGGGGAGACGGCGACCACCGGCCCGCGCCGGTGCGCGCCGGTCAGCGCCCAGTGCTCGAGCCGGCGCCCGATCCGCGCGGCCGGGGCCAGCGGGCCGCCGAAGCGCATCGGCCACAGGTCGGTGTGCACGTGGTTGACCAGGCACAGGGTGGGTCCGCGGTGCCACAGCGGCGCCAGGTACGGCACGCCGTTGCACACCTCGACCAGCAGGTCGCAGTCGCCGACCTGGCGGGCGAAGGCGGACGGGGCGCGCAGGTAGTGACCGTACGTGCCGCCCGCCGACACCACCCGGTAGTCACGGAAGGACGCGGGCCCTCCGCACAGCAGGGTGACCTGGTGGCCGAGCCGGGTCAGTCCGTCGGCGAGCCGGTCGACGAGGAGTTCGGAGCCCCCCGCCGACGGATTGCCCAGGTCGCGGTGGGCGAGGAAGACGATCCGGCGGGGAGGGGCGGGCGGCCGCGGCGCGCTGGGGGACGCGGCGCGGTGGGCGTCCCCCCGCCCGGCGGAGGCCGGGAGCGGGGGGGAGGACGGTACGTGCTGGGGCATCGTTGCTCCAACTCGTCTCTGGGAGTGGGGAAGTCGGAGGCGGTGGGGCGCCGTGGGCCGCGGACGGGGAGGGGCCGGACTGTGCTGGGGTGGGGGTGCACAGTTTTCGCCCAGCCGTTCCCCACGGCTACTCATGAACGTGACAATTTTCGGCTTTGTTGAAGCTGACGCCCTGTCACTTCGTGAGCGCGGAATGCGGCATACCGGGCGTTCCGGGGTTTTCCCCTTCCCTCCGGCCGCGGGCCACCAGCACTCCTCCGGCCACCGCGAGCAGGCCCCCCGCCACCGCCGCGCCGGCCGGCAGGGTCTCGCCCAGCAGGCGCAGCCGGCTGCTGTCGCTCTCGGCCTGGCGGACGGCCTCCTTCTGGGTCCGCTCCGTGAACACGACCTTCTCGGCGTCCAGCAGGACGGCCGCGTCCTCGTCCCCGCCCGGCGCCCGCAGGGTCTGCTTCGGACCGGTCCGCGCGCGGAGCACCCGGCCCGTGCGCTGGTCCACGACCAGCTCGATGCCGTGGTTGGCGTACCACTCCTCGGCCAGCACCTGCGGTCGGTCCGGCAGGCCGACGAGGCTGCCCGGCACCATCCGGGTGCCCGACCGCGTCGGCGGCACCGAGGCGGTGAACCGGTAGCCCGTGTAGCCCTGGACCTTCGCGGTGCCCCGGTAGCGCATGACGACCGTGTCGCCGAGGGTGTTGTCCCACCACTGGTAGGAGCGTTTCTGCACGTCGAAGGGGAACTTCAGGTACGCCTCGCCCTCGATGCGCGGCGTCTCCTCGCAGCAGTGCACGGGCCGGGTGGTCCTGCGGTCCAGCACCCAGCGGTGCGGGGTGAAGGCCAGCGCGTCGTGCGGGTCGGCGGCCGGCAGGGACTCGTCCGTGTCGACCGTGGTGACCACGTCCCACACGGCGTTCCCGCTGCGCTCGCTGTCCGCGACGTCGCCGCGCACCCGCTGGGTGATGGTGATCCTCCGGTCGGGCACCGTCTCCACCCGGTCGGTGTCGAAGACGCTGCCCCGGCCGGTGTAGACGGCGGTGGTGTCGATGTCGATCGGGTTCACCGCGGCGCGGGGGTGCACGTACCACGCCAGCAGCGGTGCCAGCACCAGCAGGAAGGTGCCCGCACCCAGCAGGACCAGGGAGGACGGGGAAGTTCTACGGCGCATCCGGGCGCTCCAGGGGCTCGGGACGGCTCGACGCGGAACGGCCGAAACCGTGGAGGAATGTGCGCGGGACGTATGGGCCGGGAACCGTAGGCCCCCTCTTGACGGGGTGTCAACGCCATGCCGACACTGGGACCGACACGGACAGGGGCGGTCGGTCACGGTGCGGGGGTGGGGAACCTCCCGACAGAGAGGCTGACCCTGCGATGTCCAGACTGCTCGCCGCCGCACTGACGGTCGCGCTCGCCGCGGCCCTCGCCGTCGGCGCCGCCCTCGGCGTGGTCGCCCTGCTCGAAGCCGGGCCCGACCAGCCGAACACCCCCATGATCACCTACGAACAGGCCGGGAGCGCCGGGCCGTGACCGCCTCCAGGACCGCCACGGCCCGTTCCGCGTGGCGGGACGTACCACGCCACCAGGTGCTCCGGTTCGCCGAGATCGCCCTGGCGGAGGCGCCCGCGCTCGCCGAGCACATCATGAGCGAGATCCGGCGCGAGTACCCCGAACTGCCCGTCTTCTTCGACGACTCCGGCCACCCCAAGGGCCTCGTCGGCGTCCGCCGCGCCATCGAGGTCTTCGTCCGGCACCTGGCGCACGAGGACTACCCCGAGGGGCGGCCGACCGTACCGCCCGACGTCTTCCAGGAGTTCGGCCGCGGCGAGGGCCTGCACGGACGGTCGCTGGACTCCCTCCAGGCGATCTACCGCCTGGGCGTCCGCCTGGCCTGGCGCTGCTTCGCCGACATCGGCCAGCGCGTCGACCTGCCCCCGCCCGCCATGTACGAACTGGTCGACGCGGGCTACGAGTACCTCGACGGCCTGGTCGACCAGTCCGTGCGGGGATACGCCGAGGCCGCCGCCCGGCAGGCGGGGGAACTGCTGCGGCTGCAACGCCGGCTGATGGAACTGCTGTTCACCGAACAGCACCGGGGCGACCCGGCCGACGCGCTGGCCGAGCAGGCCGCGCGGATCGGCTGGCCGCTGCCCGGGAAGGTCGCCGTCGGCGTGCTGCTGCGCCCGGCGCGGGAGGCGGTGGCGCCCGCCGTGGGACAGGACGTGCTGCTCGACATGGACTACGAGCAGCCCCGCATGGTCGTCCCCGACCCGGACGCGGCCGGCCGGCCCGAACTGCTGCACCGCGCGCTCGCCGGCTGGTCCGGGGCGATCGGACCGCCGGTGGCGCTCGCCGACGCGGCGAAGTCGCTGCGCTGGGCGGAGGCCGCGCTGCGCCTGATGGAGCGGAAGCTGCTGCCGACCGGAGAGGTGCTGCACTGCACCGAGCACACCGAGGCGCTGGTGCTGCTCCAGCCGGAGGAGCTGATCGACGACCTCGCGCTGCGCTGCCTGGCCCCGCTGGCCCACTGCGGCCCCACGCACGGGCGGCGGCTCGCGGAGACGCTGCTGGCGTGGCTGGAGACCCGGGGCGGAGCGCCGGAGGTGGCGGCACGGCTCGGTGTCCACCCCCAGACCGTCCGCTACCGGCTGCGGCAGATCCGCGAGTTGTGGGGCGGCGAGATCGACGACCCGGACCGCCGCTTCGAACTGGAACTGGTCCTCAGGGCCCAGCGGCTCCGCGGCACGCTCGGGGACCCCCGCCCGCGGTGACCGGCGGGCGGCGCGACCGCCGCGGCACGAGCGCCGCGCCCCGGCCCCCGGGGGGGGGGGGGGGGGGGGGGGGGGGGGGGGGGGGGGGGGGGGGGGGGGGGGGGGGGGGGGGGGGGGGAGGGGGAGGGGGGTGGGGGAGAGGTGGGGGGGGT
>NZ_JBVITR010000009.1:143270-156175 GCF_055574875.1 Streptomyces sp. NPDC034670 | reverse complement strand
TGACGCCCCTGTCCATCCTGTCACTGGGCTGGTTCCTGCCCGAGGTCAGTCTACACCCCCCCCCCCCCCCCCCCCACACCACCCCCCCCCCCCCCCCCCCCCCCCCCCCCCGCCCCCGGGGGCCGTGCCATTGCCCGGCCCGGCCGGGATGGCTAGCCTGTGTGTTCGTCATGCCGATCGCCTGTTGAAATCTCGAACGAACGCAGGCGCCTGAACACATAGGGAGGGGGCCGGTCGTGGGACGCCTCGTACCAGCCGTGACCCGGGCTCTCGACATCCTTGAGCTCTTCCTCGACGGGGACGGGACGCTCTCCGCCCCGGACATCGTGCGCAGGCTCCAGTTGCCGCGCACCACGGTCCACGAGCTGGTGACCACGCTGGCCGCCCGGAAGTACCTCGTCCCGGTGGCCGGCCAGCCCGGGCGCTACCGGCTCGGCGTGCGCCCGTACCAGCTCGGCGCCCGCTACGCCGAGCACCTCGACCTCGCCGCCGAGGGCCAGCAGGTCGCCCGGTCCGTCGCCGAGACCTGCGACGAGACGGTGCACGTGGCGATCCTGGAGGACACCGACGTCATCTACATCGCCAAGGTGGACTCCACGCACGCGGTGCGGATGGTGTCCGCGGCCGGCCGCCGGCTGCCCGCCCACTGCACCTCCGTCGGCAAGATGCTGCTGGCCTCCCTCCCCGAGCGGGAACTCGCCGCGCGCATCCCCGACGACGCCGAACTGGCCGCGATGACCCCCAACAGCATCACCGACCCGGCGGCCCTGCGCGAGGCCCTGGCGGAGATCCGCGCGCGGGGCGTGGCCGTGGAGAGCCGCGAGTCCAACCCGGACGTCTCCTGCGTCGCCGCGCCGGTGCGCGACCGCACGGGACAGGTGGTGGCCGCGCTGTCCATCTCCGTGCCGATGATCCGCTGGAGCGACGAGCGCCGGGGCGAGCTGGAGCGCCTGGCCGCCGAGGGCGCCGCCGACCTGTCCGAGCGCCTGGGCCACCGGAGCGCGGCATGAGGGG
Organism: Streptomyces sp. NPDC034670; assembly: GCF_055574875.1. NCBI lineage: Bacteria > Bacillati > Actinomycetota > Actinomycetes > Kitasatosporales > Streptomycetaceae > Streptomyces > Streptomyces sp. NPDC034670. Next base: position 155,161 of record NZ_JBVITR010000009.1, on the reverse strand, counting down.
CCGCACCGCCTACGAGGTGGCCGTCCGCGCGGAGGCGGCCCTGGGCGAGGGCCCCACCTGGGACCCGGCCGCCGGCCGCCTGCTGTGGGTCGACATCCTCGCCTCCCGCGTGCACACCTGGGACCCGGCCACCGGCCGGCGCACCGTGCGCGGCACCGACCAGCACGTGGGCGCCGTCAAGCCCCGCGCGGGCGGCGGCCTCGTGCTCAACCTGCGCGACGGCGTCGGCCTGCTCGACCCCGACGGCGCCTTCCGCTGGCTGCACCGGGACGCCGTCCCCGGCCGCCGGGGCAACGACGCCGCCGTCGCCCCCGACGGCACCCTGTGGGCCGGCACCATGCGCTACGACGAGGCCGCCGGCGGCGGCACCCTCTCCCGGATCACCGGGGACGGCACGGCCGGGACCGTCCTCGACGACGTGACGGTGAGCAACGGCACCGGCTGGAGCCCCGACGGGCGCCTGATGTACTACGTCGACACCCCCACCCGCCGCATCGACGTCTTCGACCACGACGTGGCCACCGGCCGCGTCACGGGCCGCCGCCCCCTGGCCGAGGTCGAGGAGGGGGCGGGGTTCCCCGACGGCCTCACCGTCGACGCCGACGGCTGCGTCTGGGTCGCCCTGTGGGACGGCGCCGCGGTGCGCCGCTACACCCCGGCCGGCGACCTGGACCGGGTGATCCCGCTCCCGGTGCCCCGCGTCACGGCCTGCGCCTTCGGCGGCGCCGGCCTGACCGACCTGTACGTCACCACGGCCCGGGTGGGCCTGCCCGCCCCGCACCCCCTGGCCGGCTCGCTCCTGGTGCTCCCCGGCGCGGGCCGGGGCCTCGCGGCGCCGGCGTTCGCCGGCTGACCCGGGGCCCGGACGCCCGGGCCGGCACCCGGCCCTCCGGGCCGACCGCCCCTTCGGCCGGTCGGCCCGTGCGGCCGGCTCAGAGCCCCGTGCGGTCGACCTCCCGGAGGACCCTCCGCTCGCCGGGGGTCATCGGGGGCGCCGCCGGCGGCGGCAGCACGGGGCCGGTGAGGGCGGCCAGGACCGCCGCCGGGTGGAACATGCGGGCCGGGGTCGTGCGCATGCTGGTGACGTCCCAGAGCGCGGAGGCCGCCGCGTAGGAGCCGGTGGCGGCCCGCAGCACGCGCCGCGAGTACGCGGTGGTGAAGCGGTCGGCGACGCCGGGCCGGCCGCCGCGCACCTCCGGGTAGAACAGGTCCTGGCCGACGGCCATGGACCACGCGGCGTCCGCCGCCCGCGCCGCCCCGCGCAGCACCCGCCGGGCGAGGCCGGGGGAGTCGAAGCCGGAGCGGCCCAGCTCCCGGTCGAGCACCCGCGCGCCGAACGCGGCCACCGACATGCCCTGCCCGTACACCGGGTTGAACGTGCCCAGCGCGTCCCCGAGGACGGTGAAGCCGTCGGGCCACCGGGGGGACCTCTCCAGGTACCGCCGCACGTTGCTGGTGGACCGGCTCAGGTGGATGCCGGTGAGCGGTTCCGCCCCGGAGATCAGCCGCCCCACGATGGGGTCCGGCAGCGCGAGCGTGTACCGCAGGAAGCCCTCCGGGTCCGCGGGCGGCTCACCGCCCCGGGTGCCGCCGAGGCTCACCATCCACCGGCCGCCCTCGATCGGCAGCACCATCCCGCTGCGCCCCGGCCCGGACCGGTACGGGTCGGGCTGCACGATCGTCAGCGGGAACCGCTCCGCGCCCTCGGGCACCCGGTAGACACGGGTCGCGTTCACCAGCCCGGAGTCCACGGTCCGCTCCTCGATCCCGGTCAGCCCGAGCCCGGCCAGCCAGGGGACGACCCGGGTGCCGCGTCCGCTCGCGTCGACGACGAAGTCCGCCTCCAGCTCCGCGTCCCCTCCGGGGGCGGCGACGCGCACCCCCCGCACCCGCGCCGGGGAGCCCGTCAGCCCCACCACGGCGCCCTTGCGGATCTCGACCGGGCGGTGCTCCAGCACCGCGGCCCGCACCTCCCAGTCCAGCAGGGCCCGGCTGCACGTGAGCATGACCGGGCCCTCGCGGCGCCACCGTCTGAGCCAGCCGCCGGGAGTGAGGGCCAGCATGCCGGAACTGAGGGATATCTCGTGGGCCCCGGCGGCGAGCAGCCGTTTGCGCAGGTCCGCGTCCGGCACCAGTTCCTCCATGGCGGTCAGCCCCCCGGCCATGAGCAGGTGCGCGTGGCGTCCCTGCGGCAGCCCCTTGCGGTGCTCGGGCCCCTCGGGCAGCTCGTCGCGGTCCAGCACGACCACCTCGTCCGCTCCCGCGGCGGACAGGACGGCCGCGGCCAGCATGCCGGCCAGGCCGGCACCGATGACGACAGCTCTACGCGACATGGGGCTCCTCGGTTTCGGTCGTGGGTCCGGCCGCGGCGGCCGGCTGCCGGACCAGTTCCTGGGCCAGCTCCACCAGCCCGCCGGTACCGGACACTTCGGTGGCGTGCAGGCGGTAGGTGCCTGCGGTCTCGGGCGGTTCCTCGCGGGCGGCGGCCCGGCGCGCCGCGTCGGCCAGCATGGCGGCCTCCGCCGCGAGCCGGGCCTCGTGGGGGGAGCGGCCCGCGCTCAGGGCGGTGTCCCGCACCCGTTCGCGGACCCGGTGGTCGAAGTACGGCGCCAGCGTGAGCAGGGCGTCGTGGATGGACACCTCGCGCCACTGGAGCCGGGCCCGGGGCAACTGCCACCAGGCGGCGGGGGGTTTGGGGGAGGTGGGCACCGACTTCACCAGGGACCACAGCGGAGCCAGCCGCCGGTAGTGGTCCAGCTCCCGCCACTGCGCGAGGGCCGGCGGCAGCAGCCGCGGCAGCACGAACCCCGCCGCGCACAGCAGTGCGGCCAGCGAGGCCATCGGCGGGGCGAGCGTGGTGGACAGGAAGTCGAGGTCGTGGCCCGACCAACGGGCCACCAGCGCCGTGTACTTGGTCAGCTGGAACCCCAGCACGTCCAGCAGCGCCCCGCACAGGATCAGCCGCAGCCCGGCCCGCAGCAGCCCGGTGACCTCGCGGCCCCACTTGACGCACACCGCGCACATCACCAGCATCGCCGCGCTGTGCCCGACCAGGTACAGCAGGATCATCTCCCGCATGAACGGGGTGTTGGCGTAGTACGTGTCCAGGTCCGTCAGCCGCTCGGTGTCCGCCTCGGCGAGCGCGAACAGCACGACGATGGCCGCCACCAGCCCCCCGTAGGCGGCGATGCTGCGCAGCACCATGCGCCGCACCCGCTCGCGGGGGCCGCCCCGCCAGTTGATCAGCAGCACCAGCACCGCGCAGCTGTACGCGGAGAGCATGCCGTAGGTCAGCGGCGCACCGAAGTTGGGGACGCCGGTGAGGTCGTTGACGGCGGCCAGGGTGGGCGGTGCGGCGCAGACGAAGACCAGGGCGCCGAGGGCGACCGCCACGCAGGTGGACAGCGTCAGCGGGTTCCGCACGGCCGTGCGCGGGCGGCGCAGCAGCAGCACCGAGGACAACCCGAAGACCAGGGCCCCCAGGTACACGACGAGACTCATGCCGGACGGCTCCCTTCGCCCGGTGCCCGGTCGCCGCGGTCCTCCCGGTTCACACGGCTCCCGCCGTGGTCCGGCCGGGCACGGCGGCGGCCGGCGGCACCGGGGCGGTACCGGTCAGCGCGTCGGCGATCCGGGCGAGGCCGGCCGGTCCCGGGACCCGGCCGAGGAGCCGGCCGGCGCCGGGCGGCGGGGCCTCGTGCCCCGGGTCGGCCTCGTGCCGTACCGCCGCGGTGATCACCGCGGCCCAGGCGGCGGCCTCGGCCCGCTCCGGGTCGCCCGTCGCGTCCAGCACGCCGGCGCGGGTCCGGTCGTACAGCTCCCCGTCGAAGTAGGCGTCCAGGTGGCCCAGCGCGTTGTGGATGCTGGTCTGGCGCCACACCAGCCGGGCGGTGGGGGAGGCGAGGCGGGGCCGGGGCAGCCGCAGCGTCCGGCGGGTGAGCAGGTCGTCGAGCACCCGCTCCAGCGGTTCGAGGCGGGCGTACGTCCGCCGGGCCCGCCGTCGTTCCGCCAGCCGGGGCGCCACCAGCGGGACGAGCACCCCGACGACCGTCAGCAGGGCGCCGAGGCCGGCGGCGACCGGGGGGACGGTGGTGCCGAGCACCGCCCAGTCCCGCCCGGACCAGCGGGCGCCCACCGCGACGAGCTTGGTCGCGCTGTACCCGGCGCCGCACAGCGCGCCGGCCCCGAGCAGCAGCAGCCCCACCCGCAGCCCGCCCCGCACCCGGAGCGCCCAGCGCAGCGACGACACCGTGGTGACGGTCACCGCGGTGAGGTGCGCGACCAGGTACAGCACGATCATCTGGGCGATGAACGGGGTCGTCGCGTAGTAGGTGTCCAGGTCGGTGCGGCGCTCCACCGGCGCCTCACCGAGGGCGAAGGTCACGGCGATGCCGAGCAGGACACCGGCGTAGGCGAGGACCCAGCGCCGGACGGTGCGGTGCACCCGGGGCCCGCCGCGCCAGCGGACGACGAGGACCTGGGAGGCGGCGCAGTACCCGGTGATCGCCGCGTACGTCAGCGGCGCGGCGAGGTTCGGCACGCCGCCGAGCCGGTTGACCGCCCCGACCGTCGGCGGCGCCCCGAGGAAGAAGCAGAGCCCGGCCAGCCCCAGCACCGCGCAGATGGACCGCAGGTACGGATCGTGGCGGTGCCGCAGCAGGTCCGGGGACTTGACCACCAGACCGAGCCACAGCACCCCGCAGCTGGTGTAGTTGATCAGACCGCTCATCTCTTCGTCCCGCGGTAGTTGAGCGCGGCCCCGATGCGTCCGGCGAGGTCCTGGGGGTCCTCGGGGTCGTCGCCCGGTGCGGCGGGCACCGGGCCGGCGGGGGCCTCCAGCCAGGTGCGCAGCCGGCGTCCCATCAGCATGCCGAAGCGGTCCGCCTCCTGCTCCTCGGCCAGGCTGAAGTCGGTGCGCGCGGCGACCGGCCGGGGCCGCCCGCCGCCGGCCGCCGCCTGCGCCGGCCGGCGGTTCATGTGCCACACCTCGTGGCAGAAGATCACGATCTGGTGCCAGGCGGCGGCCCGTTCGTCCACCACCACGTCGTCGTGGTGCTCGCGCTCCAGCCACAGCCCGCTGGCGGTGTGCGGCGGGAACGCCGCGCGGTGGACGACGACCTCGCGCCCCCGCCAGGCGCTGACGGAGGCGACCAGCGCCTCGAACAGGACCTCGGGGTCCGCCGGGACCGCCACCCGGATGGGGTCGATGAGGGCGTCAGCGAGACGACGCATCTCCTTCCTGGTACGCACCGCTGTCTCCCCGTCACCCCGGTCGTCGCTCGGTCACCTGTGCAATATGCCAAGACGGGTGGCGTCCCGGCCAGTTCCGCGTGCGGCACGGTCACTCGGTGACCGCCACGGCGTCCTCGGGCGCCGTGGCGCGGAGGCGGACCTCCCGGAGGTCCTCGGGGCGGCGCAGGGCGCGCGAGACGGCCCCGATCTCGCGGAGCAGGTCCGTGGTGTCGGGGCCGTGGGCGCCGTCGCCCCCGTCCGCACCGGGCCCGGCGTGGACGGCGTCGAGGATCGCCACGGCCGCGGCCAGCGCCTTCGCCCGCTCCGGCGGGAAGCCGAGGCCGAGGGCGGCGTCGTACGCCCGCTCGCGCAGCCGCTCGTCGGTGCGCCGGGCCAGCGGCAGCAGCACGTCCCGGATGAAGGTCTCGCGGCGGGTCAGGCGCAGTTCGGGGCTGGCGCGCAGCACGAACGGCACACCGGAGCCGTGCACGCTCCTCATCAGCTGGTACAGGGGCCGCAGCCGGTGGTGGGCGACGCGCAGCCGCCAGCGCTCGTGCAGGTACTGGCCGGCGTGCGGCAGGATGAAGCCGACCGCGATCGACACGGCGGACAGGCAGGCCAGGGCGGGGGCCACGTCGAGACTGAGCCAGTCCAGGTCGTTGCCGGTCCAACGGGCCGCGACCGCGGTGAGCTTGGCGGCGTCGAAGGCCAGGTTCAGCGCGTAGCCGAAGCCCAGGAACTTCAGCCCCCAGCGCAGCCAGGCGTCGAGTCCGTCGGTGCGGATCCAGTTCCAGATCAGCTTCGAGGTGATGAGGACGGCGGTGGTGTGCGCGAGGAGGTACAGCAGGATCTCCTCGCGCATGAAGGGCGTGTTGGCGTAGTAGGTGTCCAGGTCCCGGGTCCGCTCCACGGGCACGTCCGCGAGGGCGAACAGCACCCACAGCAGGGCGATCACGCCCCCGTAGGCGGAGACGACCCAGCGGGTGGCCCGGCGGCTGGCGGCGGAGCGCTCGGTCAGGCCGTCGCGCCAGGCGATGATCAGCACCAGGCAGGAGCCGCAGAACGCGGTGAGCAGCGAGTAGACCCAGGGCGCCGAGATGTTCGGCACGCCGGTGACCCGGTTGACCCAGGCGATGGTCGAGGGCGCGACGAACACGAAGACCGCGCAGGCGAGCAGCAGCAGCCCGCCGACCGCGCGCAGCAGCGGGTCCGCCCAGAACCGGATGATCGTGGGCAGTTTGATCGCCAGGGCGGCGGCGAGGACGGCGGCCGGGATCCACCAGAAGGACGTGTAGAACTCGCTGAGGAACGAGGCCGGACCCATGGCCGCGTCCGCGACGTCCATCGCGCCCCCCGTTCTCGTCCGCCGCCGGTCGGCCGCCGTCATCAAGGCCGTTCGAGCCTACGCGGCCGCACGGGTCCGCGTCATGCGAACCGGTGACCGCTCCCCGGCCGCACCGGGCGCGCGTGACCGCGCGGGCCGGGGCGGCGGCCTCACCGCCCCGGTGACTCCACCGCCTCCACCGGCACCCCGCCCTCCGCCGCGCCCAGCAGCGTCAGCCGGACGTCGCGCGGGCCCGCGGGCGTGGTGCCGTCGGCCAGCACGGCCAGGGCCAGGGTGTTGGACCCGCGGGTGCGGAGGATCCCGTTCGGCAGGACGAAGGTGTGCTGCGGGCCCACGTCGTTGACGTACTGGCCCATGTTCCAGCCGTTCAGGAAGATCTGGACGCGGTAGGCGCGCTCCGGGTCGTCCCCGAGCGTGAGCCCGACCGAGGCGTCCAGGCCCGGGGGGACGTCCAGCCGGAAGTCCGTCCGGTACCAGGCCACCCCCTGCCGCCGGTCCGCGCGCGGGAACTCCACGGCCTCCCAGTCCAGGTCGTCGTGGCCGGGCAGGTGCCAGCCCTCCCGCTCCCCGTACAGCCCGCCGTTGTTCAGCGGCCCGCGCACCCGGTCCGGTTCCGCGGCGCCCTGGATCCGCCAGTCCACCTCCCGGGAGCCGCCCGCGAAGTCCACGGACAGCAGCCCGCGCGCGGCCCGGTGCGGGTCCGTGCGGGCGTCCTGCGCCCCGCCGTCCCCCCGGCCCCCGTCGTGCTGCATCCGCCGCACGAGCACCGACAGCACCCGACGGCCCCGTCCGCGCAGCTCCTCGGGCACCCCGAAGGCGGCCGTGGCCGTCCACGTGCCCCGCCCCACCGTGTCCCCGTCCGGCACCGGCATGCGGTGCGTGCCGAGCGGCCGCCCGTCCAGCCAGGCCATCAGCAGCCCCTGCGTACCGGTGCTGTAGGTCAGCGACACCGTCTCGATGCCGCGGGCGTCCTCGAACCGCCCCCGGTACCAGACGTCGCCGTAGTGGAAACCGTAGTCGTCCGCGAAGAGGACCGGCCGGCCCCCGGGCACGGGCGTGGTGCCGCCCGACGACGTGCGGTCGGCGGCCGTCCACGCCGAGTCGTCGAAGTCCGGCTCGGCCTCGGGGTTCTCCTCCCGTCTCCGCCAGCCGCCGAGCGCGGGCAGCCGCACCGCCGGCGCCGCCGGCATCAGCTCCTCCGCCACCAGGCTCCCGGCCCGGCTGACCCGGGTGCGCACCGGCCGCCCGTTCCAGGTCACGGCGGTGGTCCCGCGCGGCGCCCACACCTCGAGGCCGGTCGCGGCGACGACGTCGCCGGTGAGGTGGACGGTGGAGCCGCGCAGGACGGCCGAGCGCAGCAGCGCCGGACCGTAGACCAGCAGCGGGCCGGACGGCGTCTCGTACGGCCACAGCCGCAGGGCGGTCGCCTCGTCGGTGAACAGCAGCAGCAGGGGCGTCCCGGAGTCCCCGTCCTCGACCAGCACGCGGCTCAGCGCGCCCACCCCGAGCGGCACCACCACGTTGAGCCTGCCCCGGTCGTAGGCCCACGCGGGCTCGTCGTCCAGCCGGGTGACGCGCGGCTGGACGCGGCAGTCCAGCGCGACCTGCGCCACCTCGCGGTGCCGGCCCGTGAACACCGCGACGTCCAGGCGGCCGGCGGTCGTGAGCAGCATGGGCTGCGCGGTGGAGTAGGCCAGTCTCCGCCGCCCCAGCCCCAGCCCGGTGACGAGCAGCCTGGCGTCCCGCGGCCCCACGGTGACCGGCACCTCGACGCCGGTCCCCGGCAGCATCGAGGTGACCTGCCCGGCGGAGTCGTTGCGCAGCACGTACACCTGGGCACCGGTGTCGGGGTTGGCCAGGTGGTACACCGTGATCCGCTCGTCCGCCGCCCGCACCCGCCCGGCCGGGTCCAGCCGCGCGAGGTCGGGCACCGTCCGCACCAGGTGCCCGAGCTGGTGCAGCGCGGCCAGCTTCGGCGTCGGCCGGCGCCCCTCGTCGATCGCCGCCCCGTGGTCGTACGAGGTGTAGACGCCCGGCGAGGGCAGCCAGCCCCACGAGGTCCCGCCGAACGCGGTGCGGACGGTGTGCGCCGTGATCCCGTTGGCGAGGTGGGTGAGGCGGCCGCGCCGCTCGTACGCCGCGTCGCGGACCCGGCGGACCTCCGCGTACCCCTTGCCGCCGGACGACACCCCGCCCCACGGATCGGCCGCCCCGCCGGCCGCCCGGACCAGGAACCCGGGTGCGCGCGGGCCGGCGCCGGCCCCGTGCTCCCCGAAGTGCCCGAGGTCCGGCGGCACCTCACCGGGCGCGGTGTCCACCTCGACCCCGTACAGCAGGCGCCCCTTCTCCCGGCCGGTGCCGGGGATCTCCGGCACCCCGCTCCGGTCCGGCCCGCCGCCCGTGTGGAACAGCGGGACGTCGATGCGGTCGGCGCGCACCTTCCGGTACAGGTGGGTCAGGTAGGCGCGCCCGGCCGGGTCGCCGGCGGGGACGCCGTGCCCGTCCTCGATCTGGTACAGCAGCACGGTGCCGCCGCCCCGGCTGAACAGGTGCCGGACGGCGATGGTGTCGACCGCGCCCAGCCACTCGTCGACGTGGCGCAGGTACGCCGGGCCGGCGGTCCGCGCCGCGTCCCCGGCGGCCGTCAGCCACCCCGGGAGGCCGCCGGCGTCCAGGTCGGCGGCACCGCCGGCGAGCCCCGGGCGCAGGACGACGTACAGCCGCTCCTCGGCGGCCGTCCGCAGGAACAGGTCCAGGTCCCGCACCCCGGTGAAGTCGTACCGCCCGGGCGCGGGGGAGTGGTAGTTCCACGGGACGGGGACGCTCACCGCGTTGTGCCCGTGGGCGCGCAGCTTCTGCAGCACGTCCCGCCACAGGGACGGGCTCGGCAGCCGGAAGGGGTGCACCTCACCGGACCACAGCACCAGGCGCCGGCCGTCGACCAGCAGGGAGTACCGGTCGAAACCGATCCGGTGCCGCCTGCCGTCCGCGCTCGGCGCGGGGGGCGGCGGCCCCGTCGGCACGGTGCGCGCCCCGCGCGGTCCGGGCGCCGCCCCGCTGCTGCCGGCCAGTGCGAGGCCGAGGGCCGCGGTGCCGGCCAGAGCGGTGAAGGTACGCCTGCTGAGCTCCAAGGGAGCGCCTCCTGTGGTGCCTTGTGCTGTGCGGGGACCGCGCCGGTGCGCCGGGCGGCCCCGGTGGGTCATTGTCCACGGACCGGCTCCCCTCCGTTCACACGAGGATCCCGTTGTATCCCGCTTCGCCCGGTTGCGGCACGTCGGGTGTGAAGGGCCGGAGTCCGCCCGGTCCGCGGACCGCCGTCCCGCGCCCGGTGAGGTGCGTTCCCTCCCGCCCTCCCGACGGGCGCGGCCGCGGTCTCCCGCCCGTCGGTGCGCTCGCCGGCCGGCGGGAGGGGGTGGAGGGGGGACCGCCCGCCGGGACCGTCCGCACCGCCGCCCTCCTGGCGCTCGTGCCGGCCACCGCCTCGGCGTACCCCGGCCCCGGCCGGGTCACCGGCTCCGTCGTCACGCACGACCCGTCGATGATCCGGACGCCCTCCGGGCAGTACCCCCTCCACGCGACCGGCGGAGGCACCGTTCGTCGTCGAGCGGAACGGCTCCTACTACCTCTTCGCCTCGTACGACACCTGCTGCGTCGGCACCGGTTCCACCTACAAGGTCAAGGCCGGCCGCGCCACCGGCGTCACCGGGCCGTACCGCGACAGGAACGGCGTCCCGATGACGAACAACGGCGGAACGCCCGTGCTCGAGTCGCACGGCCGGGTCGTCGGCCCCGGCGGGCAGTCGATCCTGAAGGACGTCGACGGGGACCTGATCGTCTACCACTACTACGACGGCGACGACGACGGCACCCCCAAGCTCGGCGTCAACCTCCTGGACTGGAGCAGCGGATGGCCCGTCGCCCGCTGACCCGGCCGGCCCCGCGCCCCACCGGCCGCGGTGCTCACTCCGCGCCGCCGTGCCCCCGCAGGTGGAGCGAGCGCAGGACCACCTCGAGGGCGAAGCGGTGGTCGGGGTCGGCGAGCCGGTCGCCCAGGTGGGTGTCCAGGGTCCGCAGCCGGTAGCGGACGGTCTGGGCGTGCACGCCCAGCAGTTCGCCGACCTGCTCGGCGGGCGCCCGGGTGGAGACGTGGACCCGGAGGGTTTCGACGAGCCGCTCGCGCCGCTTGGCGGGCAGGCCGGCGAGCGGCGCCAGTTCACGGGCCGCGAGGTGGTCGACGAGGGCGGGGTCGGACAGCAGCCACAGGGTCGTCAGGTGGTCCTCGCAGCGGACCAGCGGGGTGTCGGGCACGATCCCGTCGTCGACGAACTGGAGCACCCGGCGCGCCCAGCGCACGGAGTCGGCGGCCCGGGCGACCGGTACGGTCAGGCCCACCGCGGAACGGGTGCCGGCCAGGGCCGCGCCGAGCATGTCGAGGCGCTGCCGGGTGGGGTCCCCGGGGACGAGCAGGTGCGGCTGCGGGATGTCGAGGTCGGCGAGGACGTCGCCGTCGAGCCCGGCCTGGATGTGCTCCGGCACCGGGGGGCGCAGGGCGACGAGGAAGCAGGTCCGGGGCAGCTCCCAGGCGGCGGCCTCGCACAGTTCGGAGACGGTCGTCTGGGGCAGCGGCGAGGACGCCAGGAGGAGGTGCAGCAGCTGTCTTCGTAACGCGGACACCTCGGAGGCGGCACGCTCCCGCACCTCCGCGTACCCCTCGCGGGTGACCGCCTCCAGCTCCTCGACGTACGCGAAGAGGGCGTCGGCGAAGGCGAGGACGAGGGAGGGGGAGAGGCTGTACTGCCGGCCCAGCGTCTTGGCCCGGCGCAGGGCGATGCGCGCGCCGAGCCGGTAGGCGCTCTGCAGGACCTCCAGGTCACGCCCCTCGTAGGCCTCCACCCGGCCGAACCTGCGCAGCAGCTGGTCCCGCAGCTCGGAGCTCTTGCCGGGGTCGGCCACCCGGTCCACGAAGGCGGTCAGCGCCTGTTCGACGCCCTGGCGGATCGCGTCCCCGTCCGGACCGTTGAGCAGCCGTCCGTACATCGGGTAGGCGCGGGTGACCTCGGTCCGTATCTCGTTCAGCAGTCCCGGCAGTTCCGGCCGCATGAAGGCCGCGAACTTCCTGGGGAGGGGGTCGAGCGGCTCACCGGGCACCGAAGGCCGTGCGATTGAGGGCATGAGCGATCCCTTGCTCTCCGACATGTCCGGTGGGGAGGCCGGCCGGGGGGGAGGCCGGCCCGGGGGGGGGGGGGGGGGGGGGGGGGGGGGGGGCCGGGGCGCACATGGGCGAGGAAAGGGAAAGAGACGGAATACCCTTTGG
>NZ_JBVITR010000009.1:86237-143260 GCF_055574875.1 Streptomyces sp. NPDC034670 | reverse complement strand
AGGGGGGAAGGGGGGTGGGGGGGGGGGGGTGGGGTGCCTCTCTTTGTCCTGCGGTTGTGGGGGGGGGGGGTACGGGGCGGCCGGGGGGGGGGGGGGGGGGGCCCCCCCCCCCCCCGGGCCGGCTCACCAGGTGCACACCGGTCCGAGAAGCTGAAAGTAAGTCAACTACGTTGTGATGTACACCTCTTGGTGGGAAACCGCTTCACACGGGCGGGAAACGGTCCCCGGTGCGGGGTGATCCGCCGCGCTCCCGGCCGTCACCCGGTGGCGGAGTGCCAGTTCCGTGCCAGGACCTTGCCCGCGTCGGGGGCGGCGGTGCCGGGCGCGTTGAGACCGGTGAGGTGGGTCCGCGTGTCGCCGAGGGTGAGGCTGTTGTTCCCGGAGGCGGAGGGCAGGCCCGTCTTCGCGTTGACCGCGGCGTTGATCAGACCGATGTTCAGGCCGCAGCCGGTGGCGGAGGGGACCGCGAAGGAGCTGTCGTTCTGGGTGGCGCCGGTGAGGTCGATCCGGCTCATCTCGCCGGCCTCGTCGGGGGTGCCGTCGCCGCGGAAGAAACTCATCCCGAACTCGGGGTGGTCGAGGTTCTTCGGGCGCAGCACGATCGGGTGGGAGGCCGATCCGATGTAGCACTTGCCGCCCAGGAGCGGGTTCTCCAGGTGGATGCGGACCGGCAGGGCGACGATGGGCAGGTCCGTGAGGACGCCCGCGGTCTGGTCGAAGGCGTAGGGCGCGCCGACGGACTCCATGGTGGCGGTGATCTTGTTGAGACTGGAGTTCTCGAGCGTCTCGCAGAGGCCCGTGATCACCGGTATGTCGCTCGGGCACATCAGGCCGAGCAGGCCGCCGGGCACGGTGGCCGGGTCGGCGACGAGCGCTCCGCCGGGCGGGGCGACCACGGTGCTGGTGCCGTCCGCGTTCTGGACGACGCCCATCTGGAGGTTGGTCCTCCCCGTGACCACGGTGGTCCTGCCCAGCTTGATGGAGCCGCCGGCGGAGGTGGAGACCACGCACTGCGGGGTCCTGGCGAAGCCGTCGGCGGCCAGCATCGCCGGGGCGTCCACGGGGCAGCGGGTGAAGGGGGCCCACTCGCCGTTCAGGGCGGGCTCGGCGGCGGTCGCGGTGCCCAGGGAGGCGAGGGCGCCGAGCGCGGTCAGCGCGGAGACGGTCGCGAGCCTGGTGCGGGTGGGGAGCCGGGTCATGGTGGTGGCCTTCCGTCGTGAGGGGAGAGGGGGGAGGGGCGGTGCGGCTCAGCGCTCGGGGACGGGGATCACGTGGGGCTGCAGGTCGCGGGTGCACTGGGCGGCGGCGTTCTCGTCCCCGAATATGGGGGCGCTCGGCGTGCAGGTCTGCCCCTGGACCTGCTTGATGTAGTTGCCGGGACCGGACACGGAGGCGGTGAGGAGGCGGTCGAGGTCCTCGCCGTCGCCGCCGCAGCCGGTGAAGGCGGGGATGGTCGCCTCGCCGGTCAGCGGGCCGCCGGTGAGGAGCATGTAGCCGGTGGCGTCCTCGCCGTACAGCTGCTCACCCCGTCCGTACAGGACCAGGTGGTCGCCGGGGTGGTTCGCGGGGTCCGGTTCGGCGGAGCGCAGCGGCTTCCGCGTCCTGCAGCCGGACCCGACGTCCAGGGGGACGCCGTTGATTTCGAGACCGATCACGCGGAGCCGCAGCGGGACGCGGATGAAGGTGTCCGCCACGATGTCCGCACCCGCGTAGACGGTGTCGAAGCGGACGGTCATCGGACCGGTCTGCTCCAGCACCATGGTGGCCGTGGTCGGAACGAACCCGAAGCCGAGGAAGGTGCTCCGGAAGGGCGGCGTCTGCCTGCGCCCCTCGTGGTGCAACTCGCCCTCGGCCTTGATCGTCACGACGAGGTTGCCCTCCTCGTCCGGTTCGGCGAGCATCTCCTTCGACTCGAGCAGCACGCAGGACACCGGCAGCAGCGAAGCGCCCTTCTGCTTCTTCACGTTGGTGTAGCCGGTGATGTACGCGTTCATCGACAGGGGCTCGAACGGGTTCTCCTCGCCGTAGGCGCAGTGCGGTGCGTCGCGGCCGGCCGCGGGGCCGGACGGGTCCCGCGCCCCCTCCGGCGCCCGGTCCGCCTGCCTGTCCCGCGGCGTCCCGGAGGGCGGGCCGGGCGTCCCGGAGGGCGGGCCGGGCGTCCCGGAAGGGGCGCCGGGCGCGGACGGCGAGCCGCTCGGCTCCGCCGCGTCCGCGCCGACCGGCACGGTGGCCAGCGGCGCGTCCCCGTGGGGGGAGCACGCGACGGTCAGCGCCCCGGGGCCGGCGGTGGCCCCGTCCGCCGTGCCGAGCGCCAGGTCGACGGCGAGGTCCCCGGCGAAGAAGGTCAGGTCGCCGCCGCCCCGTCCGGTCACCGACGGGACGTCGCCCGTCGTGGTCAGGGTCAGCGGACCGGACCCGGGCAGGGCCACCGGTTCCGCCGTGCCGTGCCAGGTCGCCTCGGCCGCGGCGCCGTCCTGGGCGACGCCGACGGTGAGGCGGGTGGCGGTCCGCGCGGTGGCCGCCCCGAGCGCGGTGAGGTCCGCGACCGCCTCGGCCGGGAGTTCCACGGCGGTGGTGACACCGGTGGGCGAGAACGCCTCGCCCCGCTCCGCCCGGTCCGGGAACCCGGCCGAGATCCGCACCGTGGCGGTCCGTCGCCCCGAGGGGAGGTCGCAGACGTAGGGCAGTTCGGCGTCGACCTCCCGGGTGCCCGCGGCGGAGGCCGCGGCCGGGACCGTCGCGGCCAGGACGGCGAACGCGGCGACCGCCGCGCTCCCGGCGCGGAAGCGGGACGGCCGTGATGCGGCGGTACGGTTGCCTCTCAATGCTGCTCCGCTCGGGTCGTCCGGGATCGGGGGGCGGCGGCCGGCACCCGGTGGGGTCCGGCGCGGACGGCCCGCGAACGCCCGGCCGGCACGCCCGGCCGGGCGTTCGCGGGCGGGTGGCGCCTTACGGGTTGGTGCCGACGATCTTCGGGACGGTGCCGTTCGACGCCTTGATGGCGTAGTTGCCCTTGAAGAGGGGCCGGGTGGCGGTGGTGATGATCGTGCCGCAGTTGACGGGGTTGGTGACGGCCAGTTCGCCGGCGACGCTGTTGACGGCCAGGATTCCGGTGGAGTTGGTGTAGGTGGCCGAGGCCTTGCCCGTCACCGTGAACTTGCAGACGCCGGCGGTCACGTTGGCCTTGACGTTGCCGATGTAGCCCTTGGTGACGCCGGTCGCGGCGGTGTAGTCCTGCGCGACGACGCTCCAGGGGGTGACCGCCACGGTGCTGACGTTGCCCAGGACGCTGGTGCACGGCGTGGTGGCGGTGCCGAAGTTGATCGCGTTGATGGCGGCGACCGTGGCGGGGTTGCCGGTGGCGCTCGCCATGGTGCCCGAGGCGCCCGAAGTGGTGCAGGTCATCGGGATGGTGGCGGTCAGCACGATGTTGCCGCTGTTCGTCGCCGTGTAGCTGCCCGACGGGGTGACGGTCCACACCGTGGAGGGCACCGCCGAGGCGGTCCCGGCGGTCAGACCGAAGGCGGCCGCGGCCGCACCCGCCACGACAGCGGTCCTGCTGAGGGTTTTCTTCATGGCTCGGGGACTCTCCTTGTGGATTGACCGGCAGAGGTGGGCCGTGGCCGAGGTGAGCGATGGGCAGGCCGTACGGCCCGCGGCTCGATGGTCCCTGTCCGCGGACCATGACGTTACTTGCGGGAAACTTGGCCGAACAATGGAGCCGTCCATGATTCTTTGAAAAGTGCAACCATCTGTTTCCGGGGTGAGTGGCGTGCGGGCCGGTTTAGTCATCGGCCGTCAAGTTCGAAATTCCCGTCCGGTGGTGCGGGGAAGGACTTCCCGGTGTCCTGCCCCGCGTCGTGGTGCTCGTCCGGTGACAAGGTCGCGGCCGCGGTTTGTCTCCGCCCTGACAGGTTCGGGACGGCTGGAGCCGGCGTCCCGGAAAACTCGGATTCCGGTATTGCCGACGGAGGTTACCCGGTCGTAACGTGCCGCTGCGGTGCTCGGTTCCGGGCCGGTGCCCCCGGTCGGCCGGAGCCGCGGCGGACGCTTCCCGGTCCCGCCCTCCCGTCCGGGCCGGAGCCCGCCGGCGGGGTCCCGCGGCTCCATCCCCTCCCGGGGAGCCGCAGGACCCCGCCCCGGCTCCCCGGAAGGGGGCGGACCCGGTGGGTTGTCTGCGCGGTGACAACCCCCGGAAAGGGGGCGGGGAACCGGGCCGCACCCGTGGTCGGTGCGTTCCGCACCGGCTCGACGCGCGCCCGTGGCGCGGATCCGACCCACGTCCGCTGGAGGTGACATGGGAATCGAAGTGGTGGTCGAGGGCCTGACCAAGTCCTTCGGTGAGCAGAACATCTGGCGGGACGTGACACTCACTCTCCCCGCCGGGGAGGTGAGCGTGATGCTGGGACCGTCCGGCACCGGGAAAACCGTTTTCCTGAAGTCGCTCATAGGGCTGCTCAAACCGGAGGAGGGCCGTGTCCTCATCAATGGGGTGGACATGGTGAACAGTCCCGAGAGGGACATATACGAGACCCGGAAATTGTTCGGGCTCATGTTCCAGGACGGAGCCCTCTTCGGGTCCATGTCCCTTTTCGACAACATCGCCTTTCCGCTGCGCGAGCACACCCGCAAGAAGGAGTCCGAGATCCGCCGCATCGTCATGGAGCGGATCGAGGTCGTCGGGCTGCTGGGCGCGGAGGGCAAGCTCCCGGGGGAGATCAGCGGCGGCATGCGCAAGCGGGCCGGGCTCGCCCGCGCGCTCGTGCTGGACCCGCAGATCATCCTGTGCGACGAGCCGGACTCCGGGCTCGACCCGGTCCGCACCGCCTACCTCTCCCAGCTGCTGATCGACCTGAACGCGCAGATCGACGCGACGATGCTGATCGTCACCCACAACCTCGACATCGCCGCCACCGTGCCCGACAACATGGGGATGCTCTTCCGGCGCGAGCTGGTCGCCTTCGGCCCCCGCGAGGTGCTGCTCACCAGCGAGGAGCCGGTCGTGGCCCAGTTCCTCGCCGGCCGGCGCGAGGGCCCCATCGGCATGTCCGAGGAGAAGGACGCGGCCACCCTCGCCGCCGAGGCGGGCGCCGCCGCGGCCCGGCCCCGCAGGATCGTCCCGCAGCTGGAGCCGTCGCCCGGCCTCCCGCCGCGCCGGGCCGTCGCCCGCCGGCGCGAGCGTGTCATGAGCATGATCGACCAGTTGCCGTCCGCCGCGCGCTCCGCCGTCCGGGAGGCCGACGCGGGGAACGCCGGGGCGCCCACCCCGCCGGTGCCCGCCGCCGGGAGCGGCGCATGATCACCGGCGCGCTGCGGCAGACCGGCCGGCTCTTCGCGCTCGCCGCCGAGGTGAGCCGCGCGGTCTTCCGAAGACCCTTCCAGTTCCGCGAGTTCGTCGAGCAGTTCTGGTTCGTCGCGGGGGTCACCATCCTGCCCGCCGCCCTCGTCTCGATCCCCTTCGGCGCCGTCATCGCGCTCCAGGTCGGCTCCCTCACCCAGCAGCTGGGAGCCCAGTCGTTCACCGGGGGGGCCAGCGTCCTCGCCGTCGTCCAGCAGGCGAGTCCGCTCATCGTCGCCCTGCTGATCGCCGGCGCCGGCGGCTCCGCCATCTGCGCCGACCTCGGCTCCCGCAAGATCCGCGAGGAGCTCGACGCCATGGAGGTCATGGGCGTCTCGCCCGTGCAGCGCCTGGTCGTGCCCCGGGTCCTGGCCACCATGGGCGTGGCGGTCCTGCTCAACGGCCTGGTCTCCGTCGTCGGCACCCTCGGCGGCTACTTCTTCAACGTCGTCCTGCAGGGCGGCACCCCCGGCGCCTACCTCTCCAGCTTCTCCGCCCTCGCCCAGCCGGCCGACCTGTACGTCAGCGAACTCAAGGCACTGGTCTTCGGGTTCATCGCGGGCATCGTCGCCTCCTACCGGGGCCTGAACCCGCGCGGCGGCCCCAAGGGCGTCGGCGACGCCGTCAACCAGTCCGTCGTCATCACCTTCCTCCTGCTCTTCTTCGTGAACATGGTGATGACGGCCCTCTACCTCCAGATCGTCCCGCCGAAGGGAGGCTGAGGTCCGATGGCCTCCCCGCTCCTCTGGCTCGACCGCTCCGGGGACCACCTGCTCTTCTACGCCCGGGCCCTGCTGTGGACCCCCCGGACCCTGCGCCGCTACCTCAAGGAGGTGCAGCGCCTGCTCGCCGAGGTCGCCTTCGGCTCCGGCGGCCTCGGCGTCGTCGGCGGGACCGTCGGCGTGATGGTCGCGATGACGCTCTTCACCGGAACCGTCGTCGGACTCCAGGGCCACGCGGCCCTCGACCAGATCGGCACGGCCGCGTTCACCGGGTTCGTCTCCGCCTACTTCAACACCCGCGAGATCGCCCCCCTGGTCGCCGGGCTCGCCCTCTCCGCGACCGTCGGCGCCGGCTTCACCGCCCAGCTCGGCGCCATGCGCATCAACGAGGAGGTCGACGCCCTCGAGGGCATGGGCATCCGCTCCATGCCCTACCTGGTCACCACCCGCGTCATCGCCGGGGTCGTCGCCGTCGTCCCGCTCTACGCGATCGGGCTGCTCTCCTCCTACCTGGCGTCCCGCTCCGTGACCGTCCTGTTCAACGGCCAGTCCCGGGGCACCTACGACCACTACTTCAACCTCTTCCTCTCCCCGACGGACGTGCTGCTCTCCGTGCTGAAGGTGCTGGTCTTCAGCGTGATGGTGATCCTCGCCCACTGCTACTACGGCTACCGCGCCTCCGGCGGCCCCGCCGGCGTCGGCGTCGCCGTCGGCCGGTCCGTGCGCAACGCCATCGTGCTGATCAGCGTCACCGACTTCTTCCTGTCGCTCGCCCTGTGGGGCGCGACCACGACCGTGAAGGTGGCGGGGTGAGATGAGCGGAGCACGAGGCGCGACGCTGCGCCACCGGTGCGCCGGAGTGGTGTTCCTGCTGGTGCCCGTCCTGCTGGCCTGGCTGGCCGTCGCCGTCTACGACAAGAGGTTCACCGACTCCGACCCGGTGGTCGTCGAGACCGGCAGCGTCGGCAACGAGATGCACCCGGGCGCCGAGGTCAAACTGCGCGGCGTCGTCGTCGGCGAGGTCCGCGCCGTCGACGCCACCGGCGACGGGGCCCGGCTCACCCTCGCCCTGAAGCCCGGCGCCCTCGACGACATCCCCTCCGACGTCCGCGCGCAGATGCTGCCGACCACCCTGTTCGGCGAGCGGTTCGTGGCCCTGGTACCGCCCGAGAACCCCTCGGCCCGGCCCCTGGCCGCCGGGGCCGTCGTCCCCCAGGACCGGTCCGAGAACGCCGTCGAGCTCCAGCGGGTCCTTGACGACGTCCTGCCGGTGCTCACCGCCGTCCAGCCGCAGAAGCTCTCCGCGACCCTGTCGGCCGTCGCACAGGCCCTGGAGGGGCGCGGCGACCGGCTCGGCGACACGCTCGTCCGGCTGGGCGCGCACCTGGAGGAGTTCAACCCCCACCTGCCCGCCCTCAACCGCGGCCTCGAGCACCTCGTGAAGGTCGGCCACGTCTACGCGGACGCCGCGCCCGACATCCTCACGGCGCTCACCGACTTCACCACCACCAGCGGCACCCTCGCCGAGCAGGAGGCGGCGTACGCCGGCACCCTCGGCGCCACCACCCGGACGGCCGAGGACATGACGGCCTTCCTGCGGAAGAACGAGAAGAACGTCATCCGGCTCGCCGCCACCGGCCGGCCCACCCTGGAACTGCTCGCCGAGTACGCCCCCTCCTTCCCCTGCACCCTGCGCACCCTCACCGAGTTCGTGCCCGCCATGGACAAGGCGCTCGGCAAGGGGAGCGACCGGCCCGGCATCCACGTCGACGTCACCGCCGTCCCCCCGCGCGGCGCCTACCTCCCCGGCCGCGACACCCCGGTGTACGGCTCCGGCGGCGGCCCCCGCTGCCCCTCCGTGCCCTACTCCGGCACGCTCCCGCGGCCCGCCGCGCAGGCCTTCGCCCCGGCCGGCCAGGACCTCGGGCCCGCCAACTCCCCGCAGGAGAACGACCTCGTCAACGAACTGCTCGCACCCGCCGCCGGCCGGCACCCCGGCGAGCTGCCCGACTGGAGCAGCCTGCTCGCCGGCCCGGTCTACCGCGGCACGGAGGTGACCCTCGGATGACCGCCCCGGACCACGCGCACACCCGGCGCCGCCCGCTGACCGGACCGCTGCTCAAGTCCCTCGTCTTCGTGGTGGTCACCGCCCTCGCCACGACCGTGCTCGGCCTCAGCGTCGCCGGCTCCGGCACCGGCTCCGGCACCCGCACCTACAAGGCCCTGTTCACCGACGTCACCGGACTCGTCGACGGCGACAGCGTCCGGATCTCCGGGGTGGAGGTCGGCGAGGTGACCGACGTCCGCGTCGTGCGACGGCGCACCGCCGAGGTCACCTTCACCGTCCGCGAGGACCGCAGCCTGCCCCGGTCGACCACCGCCGCCGTCAAGTACCTCAACATGGTCGGCCAGCGCTACGTCGCCCTGGACCGCGGCAGCGGCGACCTCACCGGCACCCTCGAGGCGGGCGGCACCATCCCGCTCGACCGCACCACGCCCGCCCTCGACCTGACCCTGCTCTTCAACGGGTTCAAGCCGCTGTTCGAGGGACTGTCCCCGAAGGACGTCAACGAACTCGCCGGATCGATCGTGCAGGTGCTCCAGGGCGAGGGCGCCACCGTGGACAGCCTGATCCGCCACGTCGGCTCGCTCAGCACGACGGTCGCCGCCAAGGACGAGGTGATCGGCGAGGTCGTCGGCAACCTCACCACCGTCCTGGAGACCCTCAACGGCCGCGAGGACGGCTTCGACGACCTCGTCGTCACCCTGCGGGACCTCCTCGCCGGCTTCAACGACGACCGCAAGCCCCTCGGCGAGGCCGTCGAGGCCATGGGCGACCTGGCCACCGTCACCGCCGGCCTCCTCGAGGACGGGCGCGAGCCCCTCGAACGGGACATCCGCGAACTGGGCCGGCTCTCCAGCGGCCTGGGCGAACGCACCGGGCAGATCGAGGACTTCCTCGACCGGTCCCCCGCCAAGATGACCGCCCTGGCCCGCCTGTCCTCCTACGGATCGTGGTTCAACCTCTACCTCTGCGAGGCACGCGTGAGCGGAGTGACCACCTCCGACGGCTCCGAGGCGCCGACCGGCATCGCGATCACCGAATCGAGGTGCCGGGGATGAGACCCTTCACACGGCGCGACGGGACCGGCGAGACCGACGGGACCGGCACGGCCGACGAGGTCCACGAGGCGGAAGGGACCGGCGGGCCCGGCCGGCCGGCCGGACCCCGGCGCCCGCGCGTCAAGCCGGTCCGGGAACGCGACCCGGTCGCCGTCGCCGTCGCCGGGCTGCTCGTCCTCGCCCTGCTCGCCGTCCTCGTCCACCGCGCGGACCGGCTGCCGTTCGGCGGCGGCACGCACTACAGCGCCGACTTCTCCGAGGCCGCCGGCCTCGACGAGGGCGACGAGGTGCGCATCGCCGGCGTCAAGGTCGGCGAGGTCACCGGCGTCGCCCTGGACGGCGCCCGGGTGAGGGTCGACTTCGAGGTCGAGGACGCCTGGATCGGCGACCGGACGACCGCCGCCATCGCCGTCAAGACCCTCCTCGGCGACAAGTACCTGGCGCTCGACCCGCTCGGCTCCGGCCGGCAGGACCCCGCCGGCCGCATCCCGCTGTCCCGCACCACCTCCCCCTACGACGTGACCCAGGCCTTCCAGGACCTCGGCTCCACCGTCGAGGAGATCGACACCCGGCGGCTCGCGGAGAGCTTCGAGACCCTCTCCGAGACCTTCGAGGACTCCCCGCCCCACGTGCGCAACGCCGCCGAGGGCCTGTCCGCGCTGTCGCGGTCGGTCTCCGAGCGCGACGCGGAACTCGCCGGACTCCTCGAGGGGAGCGCCCGGTTCACCAGGACGCTGGAGAACAGGAAGTCCAGCTTCGAGACCCTCATCGAGGACGGCGGCTCCCTGCTCGGCGAACTCCGGGACCGCCGCACCGCCATCCGCGCCCTGCTCCGGGGCAGCCGGGAGCTCGGGACCGAACTCGCCGGCCTCGTCGAGGACAACGACGAGCAGCTCGGCCCCGCCCTCAAGGCCCTCGGCCGGGTCACCGCCGTCCTGGAGAAGAACAACGCCCAGCTCGGCAGGACCCTCGCGCTGGTCGGCCCGTACTACCGCCTCGTCGGCAACACCCTGGGCAACGGCCGCTGGTTCGACAGCTACCTGTGCGGCGTCGTCCCCCGCGACTACCTGCCCGAGACGTCCCGGCCGGCGACCGGCTGCATGCCGCCGAAGCGGACGGCGGCGAACCAGACGGACCAGGCGGACCAGGCGGACCAGGCGGACCAGGGGAGCGGTGAGCGATGAGCAGACGCAGAAGGATCCTCACCGGCGTGCTCGCCCTCGCGGTGCTCGCCGCCGGCGGCCTGGCCACCGTCCGGATCCTCGGCTCCGGCGGCACCCGCCTCACCGCCTACTTCGACCGCGCCGTCGGCGTCTACGCCGGGTCCGACCTGCGGATCCTCGGGGTACGGGTCGGGGAGGTGGAGTCGGTGCGGCCGCAGGGCACCACGGTGCGCGTCGGCCTCCGCCTGGACGAGGGCGTGAAGGTCCCCGAGGGCGCGCGGGCCGTCGTCGTCGCGCCCAGCGTCGTCGCCGACCGCTACGTGCAGCTCACCCCCGCCTACCGCTCGGGCCCCGCCCTCGCCGAAGGAGCCGTCCTGCCCGCCGCCCGCAACCGCACGCCCGTCGAGATCGACCAGCTCTACGACTCGGTCACCGAACTCGCCCGGGCGCTCGGCCCGGACGGCGCCAACTCCGCCGGCGCCCTGTCCGACCTGCTGCGGACCGGCGCCGCCAACCTCGACGGCAACGGCGAGGCCATCGGCGACGGCATCGAGGAGTTCGGCAAGGCGGCCAGGACCCTCGACGGCAGCAGCGAGGACCTGTTCGCCACGCTGCGCAGCCTCCAGGCCTTCACCACCCTGCTGAAGGAGAAGGACACCGACGTGCGCACCGCGCAGGAACGCCTGGACGAGGTCGTCGGCTTCTTCGCCGACAACAAGGACGACCTCGCCGGCGCGCTCGAGGAACTCGGCACCGCCCTCGGCCGGGTCAAGACCTTCGTCGAGGACAACCGGGGCGAGCTGAAGAAGAACGTCGACCGGCTCGTGCCGATCACCCGGACCCTCGTCGAGCAGCGGGCCTCGCTCGCCGAGGCGCTGGACGTGGCGCCGCTGGCCGCGGGCAACGTCGTCAACGCCTACAACCCCGACACCCGCACCCTCGACGGCCGCGCCAACCTCAACGAGATCAGCATGGGCGGCCCGCTGCTGCCGCTGCCCGCGGCGGGCGGCTCGGCCGCGGGCGGCGACCGGCCCGCGGCCACCGGGAAGGGGGAGCGGTGAAGCGCGGCGGACGACGCCCGGGGCGTGTGCCGAAGGTCCCGCCCGCCCCGGGCCCGAGGGCCGCGGCGGTGCGGCGCGGCGTGCTCACCACGGGCGGCGTCGCCGGCCTCACCCTGGGCGGACTCCTCGCCCTCGGCCTCGGCTTCACCCTGGCCGCCGGCGCGGTCACCGTCGGCCTGCCGCGCTTCGGCGGCCTCGAGGACCTGCCGCTGCCCGGCGGCGCCGACCTCGGGGACCACCCCTACACCGTCACCGCCGAACTCCGGGACGTGCTCAGCCTGGTCCCGCAGTCCGCGGTGAAGGTCAACGACGTCGCCGTCGGCCGGGTCACCCGCATCGAACTCGGCCGCGACGACTGGTCGGCCCGCGTCACCCTGAGGATCAACGGCGACGTGCGGCTGCCCGCCGACGCCACCGCCCGGATCGAACAGTCCGGCCTGCTGGGCGAGAAGTACGTCCAGCTCGCCGCGCCCGCCCGGGGGGCCGGGACCGGCAGGCTCCGGGACGGGGACGTCATCCCGGTCTCCCGCACCTCCCGCGACACCGAGGTCGAGGAGGTGTTCGGCGCGCTGTCCCTGCTCCTCAACGGGGGCGGGGTGAACCAGCTCAGGACCATCACCCGGGAACTCGACGCGGCGCTCGGCGGCCGCGAACCCGAGGTCCGCTCGATGCTGCGGCGGGTCGACACCCTGGTGACCGACCTCGACGAGCACCGGGGCGACATCACCGACGCGCTCGACGCCGTCAACCGGCTCTCCGCGACCCTCGCCACCCGCAAGGACGACGTCGGCACCGTCCTCACCGACCTCTCGCCCGGGCTGAAGACGCTCGAGAGGCAGCGCGGCTCCCTGCTGACCATGCTGCGCTCCCTGGACACGCTCTCCGGCGTCGCCGTCTCCACCATCGACGCGAGCAAGGACGACATGATCGCCGACCTCGAGGCCATCGCGCCGACCCTGAAGGCCCTCGCGGACGCGGGCACGGACCTGCCCGACTCGCTCCAGGTGCTGCTGACGTACCCGTTCACCGACGAGGTGCTGCGGGGGGTGAAGGGCGACTACCTCAACGTGTACCTGGACATGGCCGCCGTGCCCGGGACGCGGGTGATCCCGCCGCTGGTGCCCCGGGGCACGGCCCCGCCCTCCGGCCCGGCGGACGGCGGGCCGGGCGCGGCCGGGCGGGAGCGGTCCTCCGGGACGTCCGGGGAGTCCGGGGAGCCCGGGAGGGCCGGGGGGCCCGGGAAGGACGGCGGGGCGCCGTCCGCTCCCTCGTCCGCTCCGCCGTCGGGGGCCCCGTCGCGGGGCTCCTCGCCCCTGCCGCTGCCCTCCGTGCCCGCGTCCGGCACCGGGGCGGGCACGGCACGGGCGGTCCCGGACGGGGGTGGGGACAGGTGATCACCCGCGCCGTGCGGCTGAAGAACCTCGCCTTCCTCCTCGTCGCCGTCCTCGCCCTCTCCTTCCTCGGCATCCGCTACGCCGACCTCGGCCGGTACGTCGGCGTCGCCGACCACTACACCGTCGAGGTGCACCTCCCGCGCACCGGCGGCCTGTTCACCCACTCCGACGTCACCTACCGGGGCGTCTCCGTGGGACGCGTCGGACCGATCGGCCTCACCGCCGACGGCGTCGTCGCCGAACTCCGCATCAAGAGGTCCGCCCCCCGCATCCCCGCCGACACCCGGGCCGTGGTCGCCGCGCTCTCCGCCGTGGGCGAGCAGTACATCGACCTGCGGCCGGAGAGCGACGGAGCCCCCTACCTCGCCGAGGGCGCCCGCATCGAACAGGCCGACACCCAGGTGCCCGCACCCGTCACCGACCTGCTCGGCAGCGTCGACGACCTCGCCCGTTCCGTCCCGCTCGACGACCTGCGCACGGTCGTGGACGAGTTCGGCAAGGCCTTCGAGGGCCACGGCGACGACCTCCGGGTGCTGCTCGACAGCGGCAGCGGCTTCCTCGAGGCGGCCGACCGCGCGCTGCCCGCCACCACCCGGCTCATCACCGACGGCGAGACCGTCCTGCGCACCCAGGCCGAGGAGGAGCGGGCCATCCGCGACTTCGCCGCCGGGGCGAGGGAACTGGCCCGCACCATCAAGGGGTCCGACGCCGACCTGCGCCGCCTCCTCACCGTCACCCCCGAGGCCGCCACCCAGGTCAGCGGCGTCCTGCGGGACCTCGACCCGAGCCTCGGCGTCGTCCTCGCCAACCTCCTCACCACCTCCGAGATCGCCGTCACCCGGCAGCGCGGCACGGAGGAACTCCTCGTGAAGTACCCGGCGGCCGTCGCCGCCGGCGCCACCGCCGTCGACGGAGGGAAGGTGAACCTCGGCATGGCCGTCACCTTCTTCAAGCCCCTGCCCTGCACCGCCGGGTACGGCGCCACGCGCTACCGCAACGGGCTCGACCTCGGCACCACGCCCGCCCTCAACACCGGTGCGTCCTGCACCGCCCCCGCCGCGGACGGGTTCAACGTCCGCGGCTCGGCGAACGCCCCGGGGGGCGGCCCGGTGCCCGAGCCGGCCAGGCCCGGTTCCCTGCCCTCCGGCGACGGCGGGGCACGGACCGGCGGGCCGGCCGCGCTCCCCGGCGCCCTCGCCCTGCCCGGCCAGGACGGCGAGGCACCGGGGGACCTGGCGGGACTCCTCGCCCCGGCCGGCGGGAGCGCGCGATGAGGGGGGCCCGCGTCCTCACCGGCGCGGGGCTCGTGCTGGCCCTCGGCTTCTGCGGCACCGGTGCGTGGACGTACGCGCAGGCACGCACCGACGACGCGCTCGCGTACGGCCGGGAGCGGGACCGCGCGCTCGCCGACGGACGGGCGGGCATCGCCGTGCTCACCACGCTCGACGCCTCCACCCGGCAGCGGGCGGAGAAGGGCGTGCGGGCCTGGCGGGACGCCTCCACCGGGCCGCTGCGCGAGGAACTGGGCCGTACCGAGGCGAAGGCGGGCGCGTCGGCGCGCGGCACGGTCACCGAGGCCGCCGTCACCGCGCTCGACCCGCGGGCCGGCTCGGCCAGGCTCATCGCCACCGTCCGCGTCGAGGTCACGCCCGCGGGGGCGAAGAGACCGGCCGTCGACCGCAAGCGCCTGGAGGCGGTCCTGGCCCGCACCGGCGAGGGGGAGTGGAAGGTACGGGCGCTGAGCGCGGTACCGCTCTCGGGGGAGCGGGGGGAGGGGAACCGATGACGCCGGCACGGCTGCTGCGCGGGGGCGGGGCACCGGAGCCCGGCCCCGCGCCGGACGGGACGCCCGCGGACGGTCCCGCCGGGGACGAGGGCTCCGGAAGCGAGCTCTCCACGGACACCGCGGGCACCGCGGACGAGGACCGCACGGCGGACACGGACCGCACGGCGGACACGGACCGCACGGCGGACGCGACGGACCCGACGGACGCGGAGGACGGCGCCCGCACCCGCCGGCCGCCCGGCGCACGGCTGCGGCGGGCCGCCCTCGCCGGGACCGCCGCGGCGCTCGTCCTCGGCGGCTGCGCCTTCCTCCACGGCGCCCACCAGCTGAAGTCGGCCGAGTCCGCCCGCAACCGCGCGCTCACCGACACCGGGGCCACCGACCGCGTCGCCGGCGAGGTCGGCAACGCCCTCGCCCGTGTCTTCTCCACCACCCCGGAGGGCACCGCGGCCACCGAGCGCTCCGCACGCACCGTCCTCGGCGGCCGCGCCGCCCGCCAGTACCAGGACCTCTTCGAGAGGGTCCGCGACGACCTCGCCGGGCAGCGCGTCACCCTGAGCACCCGGGCCGTCCGCACCGGGGTGATCGAACTCGACGGTGACCGGGCGCGCCTGCTGGTCTTCCTCGACCAGACCTCCCGCCGCGGCGAGGACGAGGCCACCACCGCCGCGGCCCAGCTCACCGTCACGGCGCGGCTCGAGAACGACCGCTGGCGGATCGTCGACCTCAAGGCCCGCTAGCGCATGCGCGGGAGACTGGAGCACCCCATGGAACGCGCGGTCCGCGTCCTCGCCGCACACCGCCCCCGGCCGCTGCCGTCCCTGCTCCTCGCCCTCGCCCTCGCCGCGGGCGGCTGCGCGGCGTGGACGGGGCAGGACTGGTACCGCGCGGCCCACGACGACCGGGCCGCGTACGCGGCGCAGCGGGACGGGGCACTCGCCGCCGGGGAGCAGGCCGTGCAGAACCTCAACACGCTCGACCACCGGGACCTGAAGCGGGGGCTCGACCTGTGGGAGTCCTCGACCACCGGCGAACTGCACGAGCAACTGGTCGCAGGGCGCGAGGAGTTCGCCGAGCAGGTGAGGACGGCGCGGACGGTCACCACGGCCCGGGTGCTGTCCGGCGCCGTCTCCGAACTCGACGACCGCGCCGGCCGCGCCCGGGTGCTGGTCGCGCTGCGCGTCACCGTCAGGGCGTCCGACGGCGCGAAGACGGACAAGGACAGCCGCATGCTCGGCGAACTCACCCGCGTCCAGGGCCGCTGGAAGCTGAGCGCCCTCGGACAGGCCCCCGTGGGCGGCGCGCCGGCCGGCTGACCCGGTTCCGTCCCGCGCGAGCCGCCGTACCGAGAGGACAGCACGATGCCGACGACCCGCCACCACATCAACCGCCAGCGGCGCCGCCGGGACCGCGAGACCCGGTCCGCGGCCCCCGCCGCGGCCCCGGGGAGCACCGGAGGCCGGACCCGTACGGGCGGCACGGCCGTCCTGCCCCCTCCCGCCGCCCCGCCCCCCGCACGGGGGGCCGGGACGGCCGGGGAGGGGAAGGCGGCCGGGGCCGGGAACGGGAGGGCCGCCCGGGCGCGCCGCCCGGCCGGCCCCGCGGTGCTCTGCGTGCTGACCGTGCTCCTCGGCGGCTTCGCCGGCTGGGCGCACGCGGAGGCCGGGGCGCTCCGGGACGACCCCGCGCGGCGCAACACCGCCCTGACCGACCCCGCCCGCACCAGTGAGGTCAAGGGGCAGGCGGCCAAGGCCGTCGACCGGCTCTTCTCCTACGACCACACCGACCCCGAAGCCTTCGAGCAGGCCGCCCGGGACCTCCTCACGGGAAAGGCCGTCGCACAGCACCGCACCCTGCTCGCCGACGTCCGGGAACGGGCCGACGAGCGGAAGGCGGTGATCACCACGACGGTCACCGAGAGCGCGGTCGAACGGATCGACGGCGACCGGGCCCGGGTCCTCGTCTACGCCGACCAGAGCAGCGTCGGCACCGCCGGGGACCGGGCGGGCGGACACGAGGCGGCCGCGCGGGACGAGGGCGTGTACGCGGGCGCCCTGCTCGCCGTCGACGTCGTGCGCCGCGACGGGCGGTGGCTCGTCTCCGGCATCGACACCTTCGGCCGCTGAGAGCCGCACGGACCGCACGGACCGCACCACCGACGCACCCGAGGACACCCACGCCCCGCATCCGACAGGAGTGACAGCCATGCCCGTACGCCGCGCACGACGTCCGCGCACCGGCCGGACCCGCAGGGGGCTGCGGGCGACCGCCGTCACCGTGGCGGCCATGGCGGCCCTCACCGCCTCCCGGGCGCCCGGACTCACCGGGGACGTCCGGGACGCCCGCACCGCCCCGTCCGCCGACGGCCCGCGCGGGACGACGGCGGGCGGCCCGTACGCCGAGCAGGCCCCGCCGGGTGACGGCTCCTACCACACCGAACTCCCGCCCCTGGCCGCCCCCGACGCCGCGGCGGCCGCCCCGGCGCTCGCGCGGAACCTCCTCGCCCAGTCCGGCGTCCCGGCCACCGTGCTGCGCGCCTACCGCGCCGCCGAGGCCTCCGTCGCCCGGACGGACCCCGGCTGCCGGCTGCCCTGGGAACTGCTCGCGGCGATCGGCAAGGTCGAGTCCGGCCAGGCGCGCGGCGGCGCGGTCGACCGCGCCGGCACCACCCTGGGCCGGATCACCGGGCCCCCGCTCGACGGACGGGGCTTCGCCCTGATCCGCGACACGGACGCGGGCGCCCACGACGGCGACACGGTCTACGACCGCGCCGTGGGGCCGATGCAGTTCCTGCCGTCCACCTGGGCCCGCTGGGGCACGGACGGCAACGGCGACGGCCGCGCCGACCCGAACAACGTCTTCGACGCGGCCCTGGCGGCCGGGCACTACCTGTGCGCGGGCGACCGGGACCTGGGACGGGCCGCGGACCTGGACCGGGCGATCCTCAGCTACAACCGCTCGCGCTCCTACCTGAACCTGGTCAGGTACTGGCTGGAGTTCTACCGCCAGGGGGTCCGCACCGTCCCCGACGGCAAGGGCGTCGTCCCGAGGAGTCCCGGCGCGGGCGGCGACACCCCGGCGACCGGGCCCGTCGACGGCGGGGGCGGCCGCGGGGGAGGCGGCGAGGGGAGCGGGGACGGCGGGGGCATCGTCATCGGTCCGGACCCCGGCGCGCCGGGCACCCCCGCGCCGTCCCCGTCCTCCTCCGCGCCGTCCCCGTCCTCCCCTGACCCGGCACCGACCTCCCCGTCCCCGGACCCGTCCTCCCCGACGGCGCCTCCGACGAGCCAGGACCCCTCGCAGCCGCCCGGCGGGTCCCCCACCGGGACCCCGTCGCCGACGCCGGACCCGACCGGCCCAGGGCCCTCGCCCACCGGTCCGACCGACCCGACCGATCCGACCGACCCGACCGGTCCGGCCGATCCGGACCCCTCGCCCACCGGCCCGGGCGACTGCTCCGCGGGGACCGCGACCCCGTCCCCCGGCCCCTCCCCGGCCGTCCCGCCCTGTCCGACGGAGCCGGCCGCCTCCCCCGAGTGAGACGCGCCGTCCGCCGTGCGGACGTCCGCGTCCCCGGCCCGCCTACCCCGCCCCCGCCGCGTTCGGCCAGGACTGCGGGCCCTGCCAGCCCGTCGCCGGGACGCCGGAGAGACCGTCGGTGCCCCTGACCTGGGCGGCCGTGAGGCCGCCGCGGGCGGGGACGCCGGGCGGGGTGGGGCCGGTGGACGGCGGCGTCCGGGCCGGTGCCGGGTAGGCCGCCGCGGGGACCGGCGCCGGCCCGGGCACCGGCTCGGGGTAGGGGGCCGGCCCGGAGTACGGGACCGGCTCGGGGTACGGGACCGGTCCGGGGTACGGGACCGGCGCCTGGGCCGCGGGCGCCAGGGGCTGCGGGACCGGTTCCGGAACCGACTGCGGGACCGGCTCCGGGACCGGCTGGGGGAGCGGTTCCGGGATCGGTTGGGGGACCGGCTGGGGCACGGGCGCGGGCCGCTGCCCCGTCGAGGCGGCCGCCGGCTCCGGCGTCCCGCCGCCCGCGCCCACCGCCGGGGCGGACGCGGCGGCGGGGAGCGGCATGCCGGAGCCGGCGGCCGGCGCGGCGGGGAGCCCGGGGACGTCGGCGCCGGCGGCCCGGGCGGCGAGGCCCGGCGTGCCCGCCCCGTTGGTCCGGCTCACCAGGCGGTCCACCGCCGCCGTGCCCGAGCTGTAGCCGGTCCCGGTGGCCGGCTCGGGCGCGGCGGCTCCCCTCCTGGACGTCCCGTAGAGCACCTGCTCCAGGCCGGTCACCAGGCGGCGCACGTCCACCTGGGGGCGCACCACGAGACGCAGGAAGCGGCTGGAGGAACCGATCTTGTTGCCGCACTCGCGGACCAGGATCCGGTGCTCGGTGAGCATCCGGTCCCGCACGACGGTGCCCTCGGCGCCCACGGGGAGGCGCACGAAGAGGAAGTTGCCCTGGGAGGGGTAGACCGTCAGGCCGGGCAGCGAGGAGAGCTGGCCGGACATGTCCATGCGGTCGCGGCGGACCTGGTGCAGGCTCCGGGCGTACTCGGCGCCGTGCTCCTTCAGCATGAACACCACGTGCTCGGCGAAGGAGTTGAGGTTCCACTTGGGGAGCATCGACCGCACCTTCCCCGCGAGCGCCGGGTTGGCGACGAGGTAGCCGAAGCGGATGCCGTGCAGGCCGAAGTTCTTGCCGAGGCTGCGCAGCACGATGACGTTCGGCCGCAGCATCGCCTCCCGCACCACGCTCGGTTCCGCCTCCGCGTCGGCGAACTCCAGGAAGGACTCGTCGACCACCACCAGGTCGCGGTCGGCCATCGCGTCCATGAACTGCACGATCGCGTGCTTGTGCTGGAAACCGCCGTCGGGGTTGTTGGGGTTGCAGACGACGGCGACCCGGGTGCCCCGGGCGCGGATGAACTCCGCGTACCGCGCGAGGTCCAGGGCGAAGCCGCTGGACTCCTGGAGCGGGAACATGTCGACCCGCTTGCCGGTCTCCATGGGCTGGTCGGTCCAGCGGCCGAAGGTGGGGACGGGGACGGCGAGGGACTCGCGGACCAGGAGGTGGTCGATCCAGGTGATCAGCTCGGTCGACCCGTTGCCCATCGCCACGCACTGCGGGGGCAGCTGCAGCAGGTCGCACAGCTCGGCCGTGATGGTGTCGGCGCTGCTCGGGTAGTACGTGATGATCTCGCGCAGCCGGGCCGCCAACTCCTCGAACATGGCGGGGGTGGGGAAGTACGGGTTGCAGGGGATGCAGAAGTCCACCGGACCGGCCCCGTCGCCCTCCCGCGTCAGCGCCGCCATCGACGGGCTGTGCGCCGCGTTGCTGCGGAACAGCGAGGTGACGTCGTCGGCCATGGAACCTCCGTGGGCGGCGGGCCCGCCGGGGACGCACCGGGCCCGTCATGCGTGGGTGGCCCGCGCGGGGGAACGCGGGCCACCGGTACATACGGAGGGCGGTGCGGCGCTGTTCAACCGGTGTGAGGAAAGTGTGACGCCGGGAACCCGGGGCGCGTGTTCCGCGTCACGCGCCCCTCGTCGCCGGGTCCCCGGCCGCCGGGGTCCTTGCCGCCGGGTCAGGTGCCGAACGAGTGGACCGTCGTCGTCCGGTACGTCCCGCCCGGCCGCAGCACGGTCGACGGGAACGACGGCTGGTTGGGCGAGTCCGGGAAGTGCTGGGTCTCCAGGCACAGTCCGTCGCCCTGCCGGTAGACCCGGCCGCCGGTGCCGACCAGGGTGCCGTCGAGGAAGTTGCCGGAGTAGAACTGCAGGCCCGGCTCGTCGGTGGCGATCCGCAGGGTGCGGCCGGAGGACGGGTCGCGCAGGGTCGCCGCGTGCCCGGGGCGGGCGGTGACGCCCTTGTCGAGCACCCAGTTGTGGTCGAAGCCCTGCCCGTACAGCACCTGCTGGTGGGCGGTGCGGATGTCCCGGCCGACCGGCTTGGCCCGGCGGAAGTCGAAGGGGGTGCCCGCCACCGCCGCCAGCTCGCCGGTGGGGATCAGCCCCGCGTCGACGGGCGTGTAGCGGGAGGCGGCGAGGGACAGCTCGTGGTCGTACACGGAGCCGCTGCTCTCGCCGGCGAGGTTCCAGTAGACGTGGCTGGTGAGGTTGACGACGGTGGGCCTGTCGGTGGTGGCCTCGTAGTCGACGCGCCAGTCGCCGTCGCGGGTGAGGGTGTACGTCACCGTCGCCCGCAGCGTGCCCGGGTAGCCCATCTCGCCGTCGGCGCTGGTGTGGTGCAGGCGCAGGCCGACGTCGGAGCCCCGGGTGAACGGCTCGACGTCCCAGACCTGTTTGTCGAAGCCCCGCGCGCCGCCGTGCAGGCTGTTCTCGCCGTCGTTGACGGAGAGCTGGTACGTCCTGCCGTCCAGGGTGAAGCGGCCCTTGCCGATGCGGTTGCCGTAGCGGCCGACCAGGGCGCCGAAGTAGGGGCTGGAGGCGACGTAGTCCTCGAGGGAGTCGAAGCCGAGGGAGACGTTGGCGTACCGGCCGCGGCGGTCGGGGATCTCCAGCGACTGGACGATGCCGCCGTAGGACAGGACCTTCATCCGGGTCCCGCCGTTCTCCAGCGACCAGCGGTGGACCCGGGTGCCGTCCGCCAGCCGGCCGAAGAGCGCCCGCACCGGCTTCCCCCTGCCTCCCGGCGCTCCCGACGCGTGCGCCGTCCCGCCGGCCGCGGTGGCGGCGGCGACACCGGCGGCCGCGGCTCCCGCGATGACCGTGCGTCTGTTCAGTTCCATGTGCGGCTCCTGTGAGGGAGGGGGCCCCGCCGTCCGGCGGGGCCCGGGCTGACCTACGAACCGACCTTGCGCTTGTTCCACACGTCGAACCCGACCGCCGCCAGCAGCACCAGGCCCTTGATGACCTGCTGCCAGTCGGTGCCGATGCCGACGAGGTTCATGCCGTTGTTCAGCACGCCCAGGACCAGGCCGCCGATGATCGCGCCGAGCACGGTGCCCACACCGCCGCTCATCGACGCGCCGCCGATGAACGCGGCCGCGATCGCCTCCAGTTCGAAGTTGAGGCCGGCCTTGGGAGAGGCCGCGTTGAAGCGGGCGGCGAACACCAGACCCGCCAGGGCCGCGAGCATGCCCATGTTCAGGAAGACCAGGAAGGTGACCTTCTTGTCCCGCACGCCCGACAGCTTGGCCGCGGGCAGGTTGCCGCCGATGGCGTAGATGTGGCGGCCGATGACGGCGTTGCGCATCACGTAGCCGAAGCCGACGAGCAGCGCGCCGAGGATCAGCAGCACGATCGGGGCGCCCTTGTAGCTGGCCAGCAGCAGGGTGACGGTGAGGATGGCGGCGGCGAGCGCGACCAGCTTCAGCAGGAACAGCTTGGCGGGCAGGACGTCGAGGGCGAACTCCTGCTGGCGCCGGCGGTCGCGGACCTCCTGGAACACCACCAGCGCGATCAGCCCGAAGCCGAGGAGCAGGGTGAGGTTGTGGTAGTTGGTCTCCGGGCCGGTCTCGGGCAGGAAGCCGTTGGCGATCTTCTGCAGGCCCTTCGGGAACGGGCCGAGGGTCTGGCCCTCCAGGAAGATCTCGGTCAGGCCGCGGAAGGTCAGCATGCCCGCGAGGGTCACGATGAACGACGGTATGCCGCCGTAGGCGATGAAGAACCCCTGGATCGCGCCCGCGAGGGCGCCCACGGCCAGGCACAGCACCACGGCCAGCGGCCACGGCATGTCGTTGCGGACCATGAAGACGGCGGCCATGGAGCCGACGAACGCCGTCAGCGAACCGACCGACAGGTCGATGTGGCCCGCGATGATGACCAGCATCATGCCGATCGCGAGGATCAGGATGTAGCTGTTCTGCAGCACCAGGTTGGAGACGTTGCGCGGCAGCAGCAGGTCGCCGTCGGTCCACACCGCGAACAGCGCCACGATCAGGCCGAGCGCGATCAGCATGCCGTACTGCCGCATGTTGCGGCGCATGCCGTCCAGGACCAGCTGGAGCAGGCCGCCACCCGTGCCCGCCCCGTTCCTGCCCGGCGGCGCGGCGGCCGGGGTCTTGTCGGTGACTTCCGTGCTCATCGGGTTACCTCTTTGTCCTTCGTCATCTGCCGCATCAGCGATTCCTGGGAGGCCTCGGCCCGCGAGAACTCACCGGTCAGCCGCCCGGCGGCCATCGTGTAGATGCGGTCGCACATGCCGAGCAGTTCGGGCAGCTCGGAGGAGATGAAGACGACCGCCTTGCCCTCGGCGGCCAGCTGGTCGATGACCGTGTAGATCTCGTACTTGGCCCCGACGTCGATGCCGCGCGTCGGTTCGTCGAGGATCAGCACGTCGGGACCCGCGAAGATCCACTTGCTGAGGACGACCTTCTGCTGGTTGCCGCCGGACAGCTTGCCCACCGGCTCGAAGACCGTCGGCGCCTTGATGTTCATGGACTTCCGGAAGCCCTCGGCGACCTGCCGTTCCTCGTGTTCGTCCACCACGCCGCGCCGGGCGACCTTGCCGAGGGCGCTGAGGGAGATGTTGCGGTTGATGGTGTCGATGAGGTTCAGGCCGTAGTGCTTGCGGTCCTCGGTGACGTACGCGATCCCGTGCGCGACCGCCTCGGGGACGGTCTTCGTGCGGATCTCCCGGCCGTCCTTGAGGACCGTGCCGCCCGCGTACCGCCCGTAGGTGCGGCCGAACAGGCTCATCGCGAGTTCGGTGCGGCCGGCGCCCATCAGGCCCGCGATGCCGACGATCTCGCCGCGCCGCACCGTCAGCGACACGTCGTCGACGACCTTGCGCTGCTGGTCGATCGGGTGGTGCACGGTCCAGTTGCGGATCTCCAGCGCCGGGGCGGCGCCCTCCTCGGGGTGGTGCGGGGTCCGCTCCGGGAAGCGGTGCTCCAGGTCGCGGCCGACCATCCCGCTGATGATGCGGTCCTCGGTGGTCCCGGGATCCTTCACGTCGAGCGTCTCGATGGTCCGCCCGTCCCTGAGGATGGTCACCGAGTCGGCGACCCGGCGGATCTCGTTCAGCTTGTGGGAGATGATGATCGAGGTGATGCCCTGTTCCTTCAACTGCAGGATCAGGTCGAGCAGTTTGCCGCTGTCCTCGTCGTTGAGCGCCGCGGTCGGCTCGTCGAGGATGAGCAGCTTCACCTTCTTCGACAGCGCCTTGGCGATCTCCACCAGCTGCTGCTTGCCCACGCCGATGTCGGCGACCCGGGTCTCCGGGTGCTCGTCGAGCCCCACCCGGCGCAGCAGTTCGGCGGCGTGCCGCAGGGTCTCGTTCCAGTCGATGAACCCGCGGGTGGCGTGCTCGTTGCCGAGGAAGATGTTCTCCGCGATGGAGAGGTACGGCACCAGGGCCAGTTCCTGGTGGATGATCACGACGCCGTGCTGCTCGCTGGCGCGGATGTCCCTGAACCGGCACACCTCTCCCTCGAAGAGGATCTCCCCCTCGTAGGTGCCGTGCGGGTGGACGCCGGAGAGGACCTTCATCAGGGTCGACTTGCCGGCGCCGTTCTCGCCGCAGATGGCGTGGACCTCGCCCTGCCGGACGGTCAGGCTGACGTCCGACAGCGCCTTGACGCCGGGAAAGGTCTTGACGATCGAGCGCATTTCCAGGACGGGTCCCGCCATGGTCGTGCCTTCCAGTCGGTGGTGAGTCGTCGGTGGGGGCGGTTACTTGAGGTCGCTCTCCTTGATGTAGCCGGAGTCGACGACGGTCTCCCGGTAGTTGTCCTTGTCCACGGCGACCGGCTCCAGCAGGTAGGCCGGCACGACCTTCGCCCCGTTGTCGTAGGTCTTGGTGTCGTTGACCTCGGGCTTCTCGTCCTTGAGCAGGGCGTCGACCATGTTGGAGGCCACCTCGGCGAGTTCGCGGGTGTCCTTGTAGACGGTCATCGACTGCTCGTCGGCGATGATCGACTTCACCGAGGCGACCTCGGCGTCCTGGCCGGTGACGATCGGCAGCGGCTTGTCCTTGGCGCCGTAGCCGTCGGACTTGAGGGAGGACAGGATGCCGATGGAGATGCCGTCGTACGGCGAGAGCACGGCGTCCACCCGGTCGCTGCGGTAGGCCGAGGTCAGGATGTCGTCCATGCGCTTCTGCGCGGTGCCGCCGTCCCAGCGCAGGGTGGTGACCTGGTTCAGCTCGGTCTGGCCGGACTTGACGACGAGCTGCTTCTTGTCGATGTAGGGCTTCAGGACGTTCATCGCGCCCTGGAAGAAGTAGCGGGTGTTGTTGTCGTCGTTGGAGCCGGCGAACAGCTCGATGTTGAACGGGCCCTTCTCGCCACCGTCCTTCAGACCGAGCTTCTCGACGATGTAGGTGCCCTGGAGCTCGCCGACCTTCTCGTTGTCGAAGGAGGCGTAGTAGTCGACGTTCTCCGTGCCGAGGATGAGGCGGTCGTAGGAGATCACCGGGATGCCGGCGTCCTTGGCCTGCTGGAGGACGTTGTTCATCGACTTGTTGTCGATGGACGCGACGATCAGGGCCTTCACGCCCTGCGTGATCAGGTTCTCGACCTGGGAGACCTGCTGGTCGGGGTCGTCCTCGCCGTAGACCAGCTTGGTCTTGTAGCCCTTGGACTCCAGGTTCTTGACGACGTTGTTGCCGTCGGCGATCCAGCGCTCGGAGGACTTGGTCGGCATCGCGATGCCGATGGTGGCCCCCTCGGCGCTCCCCTTGTCCTCCTCGCTGCCGCCCTCGCTGTTCTGGCCGCAGGCGGTCAGGGCGAGGGCGAGGGAAGCGGCTCCGGCGAGGGCGGCGAGGGTGGTTCTGCGGTTACGCATGATCATCATCCTTGATGTGGGTGCGGGGTCGGTCCGGGAGGTGCGACGTCGCTTGCGGAGGTGGGGACCGGGCGGGGCGAGAACGGTTGTGTGGGATTGTGCGCGGCTGTGTCTACTTCTGTGAAGCCGAGTTTCCGGAACGTTATGACGAGATGTCGAACCGGCGCAGATCGCCCGGAAGTCGCGAACCGAGCGGCGCCATGTCGCCGTCCGCGCCGTGGCGCGCCAGCAGGTCGAGGGCGAGCCGGCCGCGCCGGACCCGCTCCTTGGCGGTCGCCAGGGTGAGTTCCCGCATGTGGTGGCCGTACGGGTAGATCCCGGGTGCCTTGGCCAGACCGAACTTCAGGTACAGCGGTGCGCCGCGCCGGATGAGCTCGGCCACCTCGTACATCCGCACGTACCCGCCGAGGTCGTCGGGCGCCTCGATGTACAGGTCCATCGGAGTGGCCGAAACCCGCCGTATCTCGGTGAGGTGCTGCGGCGTCAGGTCGCTCGGAACGTTGATCGAGTCGGCGCCGAGCCGCTCGTACACCGCGTACGAGGCCGGGTTGACCGGCCCCACGAGCGCCGAGACCTTCAGCGTGGTGTCGGCCGGGAGGATACCGGCCGCCCGCGCCCGGTGCAGCGTCCACAGCACGCCCTCGTCGGCGACGAGCAGGCACTTGACGCCCAGCTCCGTGGCGCGCACGGCGTCCTCGACGCACCCGGCGACCGCGTCGTGGCCCCGGGCGCGCAGTCCGGCGCCGCCCGAGTCGGTGCGCGTCGAGCCGCCGATGTCCCAGGTGCCGCGCGGGCCGGTGAACAGGCACAGCTCGACGTCCCGCTCGGCGGTGGCCTCGACCATCTCGGTGATCTCGGCGTCGGTCAGCATCCACACGCCGCTGCCCTGGCTGATCCGGTGGATCGGCACGTCGAGGCGCGAGGCCTCCTTGAGCACGACGGCCAGCGCCTCCGGCCCCTCGCAGGAGGGGAGCTCGGTGCGCCAGCGGCCGCCGCCGGGGAAGGAGTGCGGCGAGGCGTCGGCGGGGTCGGGGTCGGGCGCGCCCAGGCCGAGGGCGGCGAGCGCCCGCTCACCGGGCCTGCGGGGTGCCTTGGCGGAAGCGTCGGTCACGGGGTGTCCTTCGTGTTCGGTGTGTCGTACGTGGTTCGCGGAGCGGGGTGCGGGCCGGGCGGGAGGAGCCGGGCGGTGCGGGCCGGACCGGAATCGGACGGAGGCCGGGGCCGGCCGGACCCGGGCGGGCCGGCCGCGCGCCGGCACGGGACCGTCAGGAAGCCACCGCACCGGCGCACGGCCGGGGTGTCCTAGGGGCGCAGCAGGACCTTGCCCACCTTCGGGTCGCCGGACCCCACCAGCTCGATGGCGCCCGGGAACTCGGCGAGCGGCAGCTCGTGCGTCACCAGCGGCAGCGGGTCGAGGAGCCCGGCGGCGAACACCCGCACCGTGTGCGCCCAGGCGTCGGGCGGCGCCCCGAAGACGGTGTGCACCTCGAGCTGCCGTACGACCAGGTCCGTCGGGTCGAGCCCGGCGGCCCCCGGGGCCGGGATGCCGGTCAGGACCAGCCGCCCGCCGCGCCGGAGCAGCGAGGCCGCCGTACGGGCGGCGTCGGCGGACCCGGCGGTCTCGATCACGACGTCGAAGTCGTCCGGGAGCGGCCGGTCCTTGGTGCGGAAGCCGGTCGCGCCGAACCGCCGCGACAGCGCCTCCCGGTCGCCCCGGGTGCCGACCACCAGCAGCTCGGCCGGGGAGTTCGCCCTCAGGAACTGCACGGCGAACATGCCGAGGGTGCCGGTGCCGACCACGGCCACCCGCTCGCCCGGCAGGGCGTTCGCCTTGAGCGCGGCGGCGGCGACGCAGGCGGCCGGCTCCAGCAGTGCGGCGGCGCCGAGGTCGGCGTCGTCCGGGAGGACGTGCAGCAGCCGGGCCGGGAGGGTCAGCGTGGGGGCCATGGCGCCCGGCTGGGTGAACCCGGTCTCCTCGTAGCCCGCCGAGCACAGCGTCGTCTCGCCGGCGTGGCAGCGGTCGCAGACCTGGCAGTTGCGGAAGCCCTCCCCGACCACCTTGCGGCCGACGAGGGAGGCGGGCACGCCCGCTCCCACCTCCCGCACGGTCCCGGACCACTCGTGGCCCGGCACCAGCGGGTACCGCACGTACCCCGCGGGCCGGTTGCCCTGGTAGACCTCGCGGTCGCTGCCGCAGATGCCGGCGGCGTGGACCCGGACCAGGGCCTCGCCGGGGCCGGGTTCGCGCGGCTCGTGCGGGACGAGGCGGTGCTCGCCGGGGCCCTCGATGACGACGGCGGTGCTCATCGCGCCTCCCTGAGGGGGCGGTTCGGTGCGGTCACTTCGTTCCCTTCGGCTTGCGCTGCTCCCAGCCCTCGGCCCACAGGTCGAACCGGGCCTGCTGCTGGGGGAACTCGGCCGCCGCGTCCACGTCCAGCTCCACGCCGAGTCCGGGGGCGTCGGACAGGTGGAAGCAGCCGTCCTCCGGGTCCACCTGCGGCGCGCCCTTGACGACCTTCTTGATCTCCGCGTCCGCGAAGTCGTTGAAGTGCTCCAGGACCTTGAAGTTCGGTGAGGTGAAGCCGACCTGGAGGGACGCGGCGGTCAGGACGGGACCGCCGACGTTGTGCGGCGCGACCAGCATGTAGTGGGTCTCCGCGGTCGCGGCGAGCTTGCGGGTCTCCCAGATGCCGCCGATGTGGCCGACGTCCGGCTGGAGGATGTCCACGGCCTGGCTCTCGAACAGCTCGCGGAACTCGATCCGGTCGTGGATGCGTTCGCCGGTGGCGAGGGGCATGTCGACCTTTGCGGCGACCTTCTCCAGGGCCTTGAGGTTCTCCGGCGGCACCGGCTCCTCCAGCCAGGCCGGCTTGAACGGCGCGAGCTCGTGGGCGAGGCGCACGGCGGTGGCGGGGGAGAAGCGGCCGTGCATCTCCAGCATCAGCTCGGCGTCCGGGCCGATGGCGTCACGGACCGCCTCGATCAGCGAGACCGCGTACAGGGTCTGCTGGTGGTCCAGCTCGAAGTGCCCGGTGCCGAACGGGTCGATCTTCAGCGCCCGGTACCCGCGCTCCATGACGCCCTGCGCGGCCTTGTGGTACGCCTCGGGGGTGCGCTCGGTGGTGTACCAGCCGTTGGCGTACGCCTTGACCTTGTCGGTGACCTTGCCGCCGAGCAGCTGCCAGACGGGCACGCCGAGGGCCTTGCCCTTGATGTCCCAGCAGGCCATCTCGACGACGGCGATGCCGGACATGACGAT
Organism: Streptomyces sp. NPDC034670; assembly: GCF_055574875.1. Taxonomy (NCBI): domain Bacteria; kingdom Bacillati; phylum Actinomycetota; class Actinomycetes; order Kitasatosporales; family Streptomycetaceae; genus Streptomyces; species Streptomyces sp. NPDC034670. The sequence continues at coordinate 114,671 of NZ_JBVITR010000009.1, read as the reverse complement.
CTCGCCGGCGCGGCCGTAGTCGCCGTACTTCATCCGGCGGACGAGGTCCTCGACGGCGAACGGGTCGGAGCCGAGAATGTGGTTGACCTCGGCTTCCTTCAAGTAGCCGAGGAGCGCGTCGGTGTGACCCAGCATCCGGGTCTCACCGACGCCGGTGACCCCCTCGTCGGTGTGCACCTGGACGTAGGTCAGGTTGCGCCACGGCGTCCCGACCACGTGCGTGCTGATTCCGGTGATGCGCACGGCAGTTGCCCCTCGTGTTGTCGGCTCGGTTCGACACGTTCGATATTTCGGCAGACGTTCGAAATGCTGGCGTGACAGTAAGGAGGGTGCGACGGGGGTGTCAATGGGTTGCGCGACAGCGGTTTGAACAGTTTCGAAACCTATGGGAGCAGGCCCCTACCAAACCTTCACAACCAGGTCTAGGAACCCCACCCGAGCGGAACCTAGTCTTCCCGCGACATGGACTACTGCCACCCGTGCCGACGGCACCTCAACGGCGCCCTCGCCTGCCCTGGGTGCGGCACCCCCGCCGAAACGCTCCGCGCCCGTACGGAGGAAGCCGCCGCGTCCGCGGGGTCCGCGGGGCACGAGGGGGAGGCGGCCGAGGCGGGCGCCACCGGCGACGACCGCGACGACGATGACGACGACGGCGAGGGTGACGGCGAGGAGGCGGAGCCCGGTCCCCGGGGCCGGGCGGGCGGGGGCGGTCGGCGGGACCGCAAGGCCGCGGCGCACCGGCGGCGCCGGCGCCGGACGCTGCTGATCGCGGCCGGCTTCGTGCTGGCCGCGGGCGGACTGAGCCTGGCGGAACTCGGCCTGGAGGCGCCGGGATCGTCGCCGAGGCCGGCGGTGGCGGGCGAGGAGTCGACCGACGGCGGCGCGGCGGAGCTGGAGCCGACGCGGTCGCCGGGCGGCGGCGCGGGGGCGGTGTCCGCGCCGGCCTCCGCGCCCGCGTCCGCCTCCGCCTCCGCGTCCGGCTCCCCGTCGGCCTCGGCGTCACCGGAGGGCGAGGAGTCCCAGGAGGCCGAGGACGAGGCCGGCGCCGGGGCCGGGGAGGCCGCGTCGTCCGCGCCCGCGGACGCGGACGCGCCGTCGGCCCGGCCGACGGAGGCTCCGCCCTCGACGCCCCCGCCGGCGCCGGGAACCCCCGGGCCCGGCCCGACCACCGAGGAGCCCGACCCGGAGCCGGAACCGGAGCCCACCGAGACCTGTGAGCGGTTCCTGTGGTGGTGCACCTGACCCCCCGGGCCCCCCGCCCCCTGACGCGGCGGCCGGCGCGCACCGGGCCGTGCGACCGGCCCGCCCCGCGCAGGGGTTCCCGGGGCCCGCCCTCGCAGGCCGGTCCGGTCCGGCGGGTCCCGGCGCGGGCCCGGCCGGTCCTCGCTCAGTCCTCCCGCAGCATCCTCCGCAGGGCGTCCCGCAGGGCCACCCGCTCCTCCTCCGACAGCCCCGCCAGCGGCTCGCGCGCGAACCGCAGGGAGTCCTGCAGGCCCCGGGCCACCCGCCGCCCCTCGGCCGTCGCCGCGGCCAGCTTCACCCGGCGGTCCGACGGGTCCGGCCGGCGCTCCACCAGCCCCCGGGACTCCAGGCGGTCGACGATGCCGGTGACGTTCGACGGCTCGCACTTCAGCCGCCGGGCCAGCTGCCGCATGGGCAGCGGCTCCAGCGACAGCAGGCTCAGCAGCCTCGCCTGCGCGCCCGTCAGCGCGTGCCCGGCGGCGGCCTCCTCGTACTCCTCGTGGTAGCGGGCCACGACGGCGCCGATGAGCTCGACGACCTCCAGGGTCAGGGCGTCGGGGCGGCGGGGGGCGGGAGGTGCGGCCATGTCTCCCAGGGTACTCACTTGCTTGACATCCTGAAATATTCAGGCGCATGGTTGTTTCAGCTAGTGAAGTATTTCGAGGAAGGTGCCAGGCCATGTCCGACGCCCCCACGCCCCCCACCGCCGGCCGCGAGTGGCATCTGCTGAGCCGCCCCGTCGGCTGGCCGAAGCCCGAGGACTTCGCCCTCGTCGAGGCCGAGGTGCCCGCGCCCGGCGAGGGGCAGGTACTGGTACGGAACGAGTACCTCTCCGTCGACCCGTACATGCGCGGCCGGATGAGTGCCGCCAAGTCCTACGTCGCCCCGTACGAGCTCGGCAAGGCCATGCAGGGCGGCGCCGTCGGCGAGGTCGTCGCCTCGAACGCCGAGGGGATCGCCGTCGGCGACCACGTCCTGCACTTCTTCGGCTGGCGCGAGTACGCCGTCGTGGACGCGAAGAACGCCGTCAAGGTGGACCCGGGGGCGGCGCCCCTCTCGACGTACCTCGGCGTGCTGGGGATGACCGGGCTCACCGCCTACGCGGGCCTGCTGCGCACCGCCTCCTTCAAGGAGGGCGACTCCGTCTTCGTGTCCGGCGCCGCGGGCGCCGTCGGCAGCCAGGTCGGGCAGATCGCGAAGCTCAAGGGCGCCTCGCGGGTGATCGGGTCCGCCGGGTCCGACGAGAAGGTGAAGCTGCTCCTCGACGAGTACGGCTTCGACGCCGCCTTCAACTACCGCAACGGCCCCGTGAGCGAGCAGCTGCGCGCCGCCGCCCCGGACGGGATCGACGTCTACTTCGACAACGTGGGCGGCGACCACCTGGAGGCGGCCATCGGGTCGCTCAACCGGGACGGCCGGATCGCGGTCTGCGGCATGATCTCCGTCTACAACAACACCGAGCCCGCGCCCGGCCCGAAGAACCTCGCCCGCCTGATCCAGACCCGCGGCCGCATCGAGGGCTTCCTGGTCGGCGACCACTACGACCTCCAGCCGCAGTTCGTCCGGGAGGTCGGGGCCTGGGTGCGGTCCGGTGAGCTCAAGTACCGGGAGACCGTCGTCGAGGGCATCGAGAACAACCTCGAGGCGTTCCTCGGGGTCCTGCGCGGCGACAACACCGGGAAGATGATCGTCAAGCTCTGACGGCCCCCGCACCGCCCCCGCGCCCGGGGGCGGTCCACCGGAGCACGGGGACACCGTGACGCCGACCGGAGCGGGTCGTTGCGCACCGTGAGGGCCGCACCCCTGGACGTGGGGTGCGGCCCTCGCCCGCGGGGGCGCCCGGGCGCCCCGGGCTCCGGGAGACCGAGGGGGAACCGGCCGGGACGCCGGTACCGGGTCCGCCCGGCACCCGGTACCGGCGGGGGCCTCCGGCGAGGCCGGTGCGGGGTGGGGCCGCCCGGCCGGGCCCCGATAGGGTCTCCCCCATGCGCGATCTCGGGGTGGGTTTCCGGTATCTCCTCAAGGGCCAGCGGTGGGTGGCCCGGCACGGCAGGCAGTACGGCTTCGGGCTGCTGCCGGGGCTGATCACCCTCGTGCTGTACGCGGCCGCGCTCGTCGCGCTGGCCGTGTGGGGGGAGGACCTCGTCGCCTGGGCGACGCCGTTCGCCGACGACTGGTCCGACCCCTGGTCCGGCCTGTTCCGCGGGTTCCTCACCGTCGTCCTGTTCGCCCTCGGACTGCTGCTGTCCGTGCTCACCTTCACCGCGGTGACCCTGCTCGTCGGGCAGCCCTTCTACGAGAGCCTCTCCGAGAGGGTCGACCGGGACGTCTCCCCCGACGGCACCGCGCCCGAGTCGGACCTGCCGCTGTGGCGGGAGCTGTGGATCTCCGGCCGGGACAGCCTCCGGATCGTCGTGCGGGCCCTCGTCTGGGCCGTGCTGCTCTTCGCGCTCGGTCTCGTCCCGGTCCTCGGGCAGACCGTCGTCCCGGTGATCGGCTTCTTCGTCACCGGCTTCTTCCTCACCGAGGAGCTCACCGCCGTCGCGCTCCAGCGCCGCGGGGTCGAACTGCGCGAGCGGCTCGGCCTGCTGCGGTCCCGCAAGACCCTCGTCTGGGGCTTCGGCACGCCCCTGGGGCTGGCCTTCCTCGTCCCGTTCGTCGCGGTGTTCCTGATGCCGGGCGCGGTGGCCGGCGCCACCCTCATGGCGCGCGACCTGCTCGGCGAGGAGACCGCCGGGGACGGCGCCGGGGAGTCCGAGCCGGAGGGGGCCCGGCCGTGACCGAGGCCGTCGCCGTCGCCGCCATCACCGTCCTGGCCGTGATCGCCCCCGGCGCCGACTTCGCCATGGTGGTGCGCAACAGCTACCTGTACGGCCGCCGCACCGGACTGCTCGGCGCGGCCGGTGTCGCCGCCGGCGTGCTGGTGCACGTCGCCTACACCCTGCTCGGCGTCGGGCTGCTGATCGCCTCCTCCACCCTCCTCTTCACGGTCGTCAAGCTGGCCGGCGCGGCCTACCTCGTGTACATCGGCGTCCGCACCTTCCGCACCCGCCGCGAGGTCGCCGTCGACCTGGGGAACAGGACGGAACTCACCCCGTTCGCGGCCCTGCGCACCGGCTTCCTGACCAACGTCCTCAACCCGAAGACGACCCTCTTCGTCGTCTCCACCTTCGCCCAGGTCGTCGGCCCCGGCACGCCGTTCGTCCGGCAGGCGGGCTACGGGCTGTTCATGTCGCTGGCCCACCTGCTGTGGTTCGGCGTCGTCGCGGTGTTCTTCTCGCAGAGCCGCATGCGCACCCTGATGCTGCGCGGCCAGAAGGTCCTCAACAAGGTCGTCGGAGCCGCCCTGGCCGGGCTCGGCGTCAGCCTCGCGTTCGCCCCGTCGCACTGAGCGCCGCGGCCGGACGCCCCCGGCCGGCGGCGTCCGGCCGGTTCCGCGCGGACGCCGGGCCGGCGGCCGCCCCCGTTTGTGAAGGGTTCGTACGGGATCCGCTCCGGGCGCCCGATCGCGGACCGCGGGATCGGCACGGCGGTTAACGTCGGAACCGGGCGATGCCCGTCCGAGCAGCCCCGGCCCGGGACCCTGACCCCGGGCCGGGGCTCGGGGGACCGAGCGCCCCGCGCGGGGGTCAGCGCACGCCGAACGCGTACACCGTCGCCGAGCGGAACACCTCGCCCGGCCGCAGGACGGTGTCCGGGAACCCCGGGCGGTTCGGGGAGTCGGGGAAGTGCTGCGTCTCCAGCGCGACGCCGTCGCCGGGCGCGAAGGGCGCGCCGATGTGGTCCGCGGTGTAGAGCTGCATCCCGGGCTCGGTCGTCGCCACCGTCAGCACCCGGCCCGACCCCGGGTCGTGCAGCTCGGCGACCTCCACGGGCTCCGGCGTCACCCCCTTGTCGAGCACGAGGTTGTGGTCGTACCCGAGGCCGGTCCCGCGCGCCTCGCGGAAGTCGAAGCGGGTGCCGGTCACGTCGGCGAGCTCGCCCGTCGGGATCAGGTCCGCGTCGACCGGGGTGAACCGGGAGGCCGCCACCCGCAGTTCGTGCCCGGCCGCGCTGCCCGAACCGGCCAGGTTCCAGTACGAGTGGTTCGTCAGGTTCACCGGGGTCGGCGCGTCCGTCACCGCCTCGTAGGCGATGCCCAGCGCGCCCCGCTCGTCCAGCGTGTACGTCACCGACACCTCCAGACGGCCCGGGAAGCCCTCCTCGCCGTGCGGGCTGACCCGGGTGAGGCGCAGGCCGTGCTCGACCTCCGTCACGTCCCACACCCGCTTGTCGAAGCCCCGCTCCCCGCCGTGCAGCGAGTTCGGCCCGTTGTTCGGGACGAGCGCGTACGTGACCCCGTCCAGGGGGAAGCGCGCGCCCGCGATCCGGTTGGCGTACCGGCCGATCAGGGCGCCCAGGAAGGGCTCCGGGTGGGCGAGGTAACCGTCCAGGCCGGGGAACCCCAGCACCACGTTCCGGACCCGCCCCTCCCGGTCCGGCACCTCCACGCTCTGCACGATCCCGCCGTACGACAGCACGCGCACCCGCACGCCCGCCCGCCGGAGCGTCCAGCGGTGCACCGCGGTGCCGTCGGGAAGGGTGCCGAAGGGTTCGTTCATGTGCGAAACAATAGGACACGGCCGGGGGCACGGCCCTCCCGGCCGCCTCAGGGACGCTTCGCCGTGACCGCCCGGTGGGCGATCTCCGCCAGCCTGGCCTGTCCGTCGACGCTGGGGTGGAACCAGTCCCAGCGGCTCAGCTGACCGGGGCCGAAGCGGTACGCGTGCACCGCGCCGTCGTCGTGGCGGCACCGGAGGTCCGCGTCGCAGACCTCCTCCAGCACCTCGTTGTAGTCCTTCACCCGCTGGTGCACCGTCTCGCGCCGCAGTGTCGCCGCCGCGTCCAGCGCGTCCGGGTCGCCCAGCATCGACGGGCAGACGCCCAGCTTCCAGACCTGCTTGCCCAGCGCGCTGGTCCGCCCCTGCGACCACAGGCGCTTCAGGTCCGGCACGCTCGCCACGTACACCTGGGTCTCGGGCAGCGCCTCGCGCAGGACGGCCATCGCCTTTCGGAAGTCGGCGCGGAAGTCGGCCACCGGCGTCATCGCCGCCACCGTCTCCCGGCAGGCGTCGTTCGCCCCGACCAGCACCGTCACCAGCTGCGGGGCGTGCCGCACCGCCCGCGCCATCTGGTCCGGCAGGTCCGCCATCCGGGCCCCGGCCACCGCGTGGTTCCAGCTCCGCCCGGCCGCGCCGGACCTGCCCAGCAGCCGCACCGCGAGACTGTCGACCTCCTCGCCGGTGCCCGTCGCCCACGACACCTCGGGACAGTCCGCCAGCACCGCGCAGGCGTCGAAGCCGGTGGTGATGGAGTCGCCGACGGCGGCGACGGAGGAGGGGCTGGTGTCCCACACGGGCGTGGGGCTCGGGGACGGCCCGCCCCGCTGCGCGCCCGCGCCGGACGGGGCGGACCCGGCGCCGCCGGCGTCGTCGCAGCCGGCCAGGCCCAGGACGGCGGCCGTCACCACGGCGAGAACCGTTCGTGAGCGGCGGCGCCGCCCCAGCGTCACCCGGTCCAATTCCGTCGCCTCCCCGCGCATCGTGCCGACCCGTCCCTCCAGCCATAACAACGCCCGGGGGTTCCCGCTCGCCGGGCGGGAGCGCCGCACGCCCGCACAGACGTCCTGCCGGGTGAATGGCGGACGTCCACCGGCACCGGGACGGACGGTACGTCACACTCCTCGCGCCGTCGCACGGTAGCCTCGCCATCAACGCGGCCCGCCGGGTCGCGGCCGTCCGTCCGTTCCAAGATGTCCCGCTCTGCCCGGAGGTCCCGGTGACGACTCGTGGAGTTCTGTACGTGCACTCCGCGCCGCGCGCGCTGTGCCCGCACGTCGAGTGGGCCGTCGCCGGGGTGCTCGGCACGCGCGTCAGCCTGGACTGGATCCGCCAGCCGGCCGCCCCGGGCACCTGGCGCTCGGAGTTCTCCTGGCAGGGACGGGCCGGCACCGCCTCCCAGCTCGCCTCCGCGCTGCGCGGCTGGCAGATGCTGCGCTTCGAGGTCACCGCGGAGCCCTGCCCCACCGCCGAGGGCGAGCGCTACAGCTGCACCCCCGGCCTCGGCATCTTCCACGCCGTCACCGGCATGCACGGCGACATCCTGATCCCCGAGGACCGGCTGCGCGCCGCCCTGGCCCGCGCCCGCGACGGCGGGACCGACCTGGAGGCGGAGATCGCCAAGCTCCTGGGCAAGCCCTGGGACGACGAACTGGAGCCGTTCCGCCACGCCGGTGAGGGCGCCCCGGTGCGCTGGCTGCACCAGGTGGTCTGACCGGCCCGCCGGCACCCGCCGTCCGGCACCGCGGTTGTCCCGGCACCCGGCACCCGGCACCCGGTGCTCCGGCACGGGAAAGGCCCCCACCGCGCGGTGGGGGCCTTCACGCGCGTACGGGTGCCGCTCAGACCGTCCGGAACGCCAGCACCACGTTGTGCCCGCCGAACCCGAACGAGTCGTTCAGCGCGGCGATCCTGCCCTCGACGGGCAGCTTGCGCGCCTCGCCGCGGACCACGTCCGCGTGCGCCTCGGCCTCGGGGTCGAGGTTCTCGACGTTGATGGTGGGCGGGGCCACCCGGTGGTACAGCGCGAGCACCGCCGCCACCGACTCCACGCCGCCGGCGCCGCCGAGCAGGTGACCGGTCATCGACTTGGTGGCGGAGACCGTCATGTGGTCGGTGTCGTCGCCGAAGACCTTGCGCAGCGCCTTCAGCTCGGCGATGTCGCCGGCCGGCGTCGAGGTGGCGTGCGCGTTGACGTGCACGATCTCGGCCGGGTCCAGGTCGGTGCGGTCCAGCAGGTTCTGCAGGGCGTGCGAGATGCCGCGCCCCTCCGGCTCCGGCTGCACGATGTCGTGGGAGTCGGCCGAGATGCCCTGGCCGACCGCCTCCGCGTAGACGCGGGCGCCGCGCGCCGCGGCGTGCTCGGCGGACTCCAGGACGATCACGCCCGCGCCCTCGCCGAGGACGAAGCCGTCCCGGGCGACGTCGTAGGGGCGCGAGGCGCCCTCGGGGTCGTCGTTGTTCTTGGACATCGCCATCATGTTGCCGAACGCGGCGATCGGCAGCGGGTGGATCGCCGCCTCCGTGCCGCCCGCGACCACGACGTCGGCGCGGCCGGTGCGGATCATCTCGATGGCGTAGCCGATGGCCTCCGCGCCCGAGGCGCAGGCCGAGACCGGGGTGTGCACGCCCGCGCGGGCGCCCACGGCCAGGCCCACGTTGGCCGAGGGGCCGTTCGGCATCAGCATGGGGACGGTGTGCGGGGAGACGCGGCGGACGCCCTTCTCCTTCAGCACGTCGTACTGGTCCAGCAGGGTCGTCACACCGCCGATGCCGGAGGCGATGACCGTGCCCAGCCGGTCCGGGTCGATGTTCGGGTCCTCACCGGCCTTGCCCTCGAAGCCGGCGTCGGCCCACGCCTCCTTGGCCGCGACCAGCGCGAACTGCGCCGAGCGGTCCAGGCGGCGGGCCTGCGGCCGGGGGATGACCTCGGTGGGTTCCACGGCCACGGGGGCCGCGATGCGGACCGCCTGCTCGGCGGCCCACTCCTGCGTAAGGGGCTTGACGCCGGAACGTCCGGCGACCAGGCCCTCCCAGGTCGAGGCCGCGTCGCCACCCAGCGGTGTGGTTGCGCCGATACCGGTGACGACCACGGTGCGATTGGTCGAGCTCACGGGAATTCTTTCTCCAACGGATGCGAGGATTCGTACGGCGCCACCGCCGGGTGGCGGGGCCGGGCTCAACGCCCGAGCGGGGCTCAGGCCTGGTGCTTGAGGATGTACTCGGTCGCGTCGCCGACGGTCTTGAGGTTCTTGACGTCGTCGTCCGGGATCTTGACGTCGAAGCGCTCTTCGGCGGCGACGACGACCTCGACCATGGACAGCGAGTCGACGTCCAGGTCGTCGGTGAAGGACTTGTCCAGCTGGACGTCCTCAACCGGGATGCCGGCGATCTCGTTCACGATCTCCGCGAGACCGGCGACGATCTCTTCCTGAGTGGCGGCCATGGTGGCGCTCCTTCGTTGTGATTCCAGAGGGTGTGGCGCCCGCCGCGTCAGCGGCAGGTGGTGTGGTGTCCGTGCCGGACCCCATGATCCGGCACGGAGTGCCTAGGGGAGGGTAACGACCGTCGCGGCGTAGACGAGACCCGCCCCGAAGCCGATGACGAGCGCGGTGTCACCGCTCTTCGCCTCGCCGGTCGCCAGGAGCCGCTCCATCGCGAGCGGGATCGAGGCGGCCGAGGTGTTGCCGGTGGTGCGGATGTCACGGGCGACCGTGACGTGCTCCGGCAGTCTGAGGGTCTTCACCATCGAGTCGATGATCCGCACGTTGGCCTGGTGCGGGATGAAGACGTCCAGGTCGTCCGCGGTGATCCCGGCCGCGTCCAGCGCCTGCTGGGCGACCTTCGCCATCTCGAACACGGCCCAGCGGAACACCGCCTGGCCCTCCTGGGTGAGCGCGGGGAACTTCTCGACCGTCTTGTCGCGGTAGTCCGTCCACGGCACGGTCTGCTTGATCGTTTCGGCCTTGTCGCCCTCCGAGCCCCACACGGTCGGGCCGATCGCGGGCTCCTGGGACGGGCCGACGACCACCGCGCCGGCGCCGTCGCCGAACAGGAAGGCGGTCGCCCGGTCCTCCAGGTCGGTCAGGTCGCTCAGCCGCTCCACGCCGATGACGAGGACGTACTCCGCGGAACCCTCGACGACCATGCCCTTGGCGAGGGTCAGGCCGTAGCCGAAGCCCGCGCAGCCGGCCGAGATGTCGAAGGCGGCGGCCTTGTCGGTGCCCAGCCGGTACGCGATCTCGGTGGCGATCGCCGGGGTCTGGGCGAAGTGCGACACGGTGGAGACCACCACGGCGCCGATCCGCCCGGCGTCGACCCCGGCGGCCGCGAGCGCCTTGCCGGAGGCCTCGACCGACATCGCCGCGACGGTCTCCTCGGGCGACGCCCAGTGCCGGGTCTCGATGCCGGAGCGCGAGCGGATCCACTCGTCGGACGAGTCGATCGTCTCCAGGATCACCTCGTTCGGCACCACCCGGGTGGGCCGGTAGCCGCCCACACCGAGGATGCGTGCGTACGGGGCGCCCTTGCCGGGCTTGATCTTCGCCATGGGGGTCGGCTCCTTAGGGCGGTCAGGCGGTGTGCTCGGCGACGAGCTCGCGGGCCGCGTCGAGGTCGGCGGGGGTCTTCAGGGCCAGCGTCCTCACCCCGGGCAGGGCCCGCTTGGCGAGGCCGGTCAGGGTGCCGCCGGGGCAGACCTCCAGCAGGGCGGTCACGCCGAGCTCCTTGAAGGTCTCCATGCACAGGTCCCAGCGGACCGGGTTCGCGACCTGGCCGACCAGGCGCTGGAGCACCTCGGCGCCGGTCGCCACCGTCCGGCCGTCCTTGTTCGACACGTAGGAGACCTTCGGGTCGCCCGGCGTCAGGTCCGCGGCGGCCTTCGCCAGCGTGTCGACCGCGGGGGCCATGTGGTGGGTGTGGAAGGCGCCGGCCACCTTGAGCGCGACGACCTTGCGCACGCCCTCGGGCTTGTCCGCCTCGAGCGCGGCGAGCTGCTCCCTGGTGCCGGCCGCCACGACCTGGCCCGCGCCGTTGATGTTCGCCGGGGTCAGGCCGAGTTTCTCCAGGTGCTTCACGGTCACCTCGGGGTCGCCGCCGAGCAGCGCCGCCATGCCGGTCTCGGTGACCGCGGCGGCGTCGGCCATGGCCAGGCCCCGCGTGCGGACCAGGCCCAGGGCGGCGGTCTCGTCGAGGACGCCCGCGAAGGCGGCGGCGGTGATCTCGCCGACGCTGTGGCCGGCGACCGCGCCGGGTGCGAGATCCGCCGTGGCACCGAGTGCCGAGGCGGACAGCAGTCCGGCCGCGACCAGCAGCGGCTGGGCCACGGCGGTGTCGCGGATCGCGTCCGCGTCGGCCCGCGTGCCGTAGTGGACGAGGTCGAGTCCGATGGCGTCGGACCAGGCGGCGACGCGGTCCGCGGCACCGGGAAGGTCGAGCCATTCAGTCAGGAAGCCGGGCGTCTGGGCGCCCTGGCCGGGAGCGACGAGTACGAGCACTCTCACACTCTCTCTTGGGGACGGCCGCGGCCGCCCGTGAGGACAAGGACGAAGAACACGGAGGGCTTTTGTGGAGCTCCGACAAAACACTAGGGCTGGAGATCGCCATCGGCCAGGCGCCCCAGGATCAGGGCGATCCGCAGCGTGAACGCCGAGCGTACATCGGAGGGTGACCATCCGGTGACGTCTGTCACACGTCGGAGCCGGTAGCGCACGGTGTTGGGATGAACGAACAGCATCCGCGCCGCGCCCTCGAGACTGCTCGCCTGTTCGAGGTAGACGCTGAGCGTCTCCAGCAGTGCGGCCCCGGCCTGCTCCAGCGGTCTGTAGATCTCCTCCACCAACTGCCTGCGGGCCGAGGGGTCCCCGGCCATCGCCCGCTCCGGGAGCAGGTCGTCCGCCAGCACCGGCCGCGGGGCGTCCTGCCAGGCGGCACACGCCTTGAGCCCCGCCGCGGCGGCCTGCGCGGACCGGGTCGCGGCCGGCAGGTCCGGCACCACCGGCCCGGCCACCACCGGCCCCGGCGCGTACGGCCCGATCAGCGACCTGGCCACGGCCAGCGGGTTGTCGCTGCCGCCCGCGATCACCACCAGCCGGTTCCCGAGCACCCCGGTCAGCACCTGGAGCTTGGCGTGCCGGGCGGCGCGCCGGATCGCCTCCACGGTCAGCTCCGAGTCGCCGTCGGGCGCGGTGCCCAGCACCACGCACACGTGCTCGGGCGAGTTCCAGCCGAGGGCGGCGGCCCGGGACACGGCCCCCTCGTCGGCCTCGCCGCTGAGCACGGCGTTCACCACCAGCGACTCCAGGCGCGCGTCCCAGGCACCCCGTGCCTCGGCCGCCTGCGCGTACACCTGGGCGGTGGCGAAGGCGATCTCCCGGGCGTAGACGAGGAGGGCCTCGCGCAGGATCGACTCGTCGCCCGGCGCCGCCACCTCGTCGATGGCCGTCTCCATGACCTCGATGGTGGTGCGCACCATCTCCACGGTCTGCCGCAGCGTGATGGCCCGGGTCAGCTCGCGCGGCGCGGTGCCGAAGACGTCGGTGGAGATGGCCTGGGGGGCGTCGGGGCGCCGGAACCACTCGGTGAAGGCGGCGATGCCCGCCTGGGCGACCAGACCGATCCAGGAACGGTTCTCCGGGGGCATGGCCCGGTACCAGGGCAGGGTCTCGTCCATCCGCGCGATGGCCTGCGCGGCCAGGCTGCCGGACGACTTCTCCAGCCGCCTCAGCGTCGCGGCGTGCGGGTGGGCGGGGCGGCGCACTGCGGGCTCGGTGGTGGCGGTCTCGGGTTCGGGCACGGGGACAAGCCTGCCTCATCCGGACGGAAGCACGGCCCCCCGGGGTCTACCGTGGACCCCGTGATCGACGTACGGCGCGCGCACGAGCGCTACCGGGGCGGTGACCCGGCGGCCGGGATCGAGACCCGGCACGCCTTCTCCTTCGGCCCCCACTACGACCCCGGCAACCTCCGCTTCGGCGCGGTGATCGCCTGCAACGAGGAGCGCCTGGCCCCCGGCGCCGGCTTCGACGAGCACCCGCACAGCCACACCGAGATCGTGACCTGGGTGGTGGAGGGCGAGCTGACCCACCGGGACTCCACGGGGCGCCGGACGGTGGTCCGCCCCGGCGACGTGCAGCGCCTGAGCGCCGCCTCCGGGGTGCGGCACGTGGAACGCAACGACGGCGACGCGCCGCTGGTCTTCCTCCAGATGTGGCTGGCCCCGCGGGAACCGGGCGGCGACCCCTCCTACGAGGTCGTCCGGGGCCTCGCCGACTCCACCCCCTACGCCCTCCCGGAGGCCGGCGCGCTGCTCCACGTCCGCCGCCTGACGGCGGGGGAGCGCACCGCCGTCCCCGACGCCGCGTACCTGTACGCCCACGTGGTGCGCGGCGAGGTCGCCCTGGACGGCGAGCACCTGGGCCCGGGGGACGCGGCCCGGATCACCGGCGCGAAGGACGTCGAGGCGACCGCCGCGAGCCCGGCGGCGGAACTGCTGCTGTGGGAGATGCGGGGTGCGTGAGGGGGGCCGGCGGCACACGGGGCCGTGCGACGCGCACGCGACCTGAGTCCCGTCGGGCGGGTCCTCGCGCCCGGAGCGCACCGGGAAGCACGGCGTGGACGTGCCGTTCGCCGTCGCCCCGAGGGCTGCCCGCTGCGGTCGTGCTCAGGGGGCGGGGCGGACGTCGTCCCCCGGCGCCAGGAACGCCGAGACCGCCTGCGTGAACGCCTCCGGCGCCGCGCGGTGGACCAGGTGCCCGACGGGGAGGGTGACCAGCCGCCCGCCGGGGATGCGCCGGGCCAGCTCGGCGACGCCCTCCTGGGGCACGTGGCTGCGCGGACCGCCGGCCACCACGAGGGTCTCGGCGGTGATCCGGCCGAGCCGCTCCAGCCAGCTCGGATCGGGCGTGTCGATCTGCCTGCGGACGGCGAGCACCATCTCCCAGTCGAAGGACAGGTCGCCGTCCGGCCTGGCCGGAGTGGTCCGCTCCCGGGGGCGCGGGACCCCGACGTCCTCCAGGACGAGCCGGCCCACCCGCCGCGGACGGTCCTGCGCGACCAGGTAGGCCACGATCCCGCCCAGGGAGTGCCCGACCACGTCCACCCGGCCGAGCCCCAGCACGTCCAGGAACCGGAGCACATCGGCCCGCATGAGTTCGAGCGAGTAGGTCCCCGGCCAGTCGCTCCGGCCGTGACCGCGCAGGTCGAGGGCGTACACCCGTCGGCTGCGGGCGAGGACGGGAGCCACCGCGTCCCAGTCGGCGGCGTCCTCGCCCAGCGCGTGCAGCAGGACGAGCGGCGGGGCGTCCGGCGGCCCCGACACCCGGTAGGCCAGCCGGACCCCTCCCACGTCCACCGAACGGTGATCAGTCATGTCCGGAGGGTACGCGCGAGGAGCCGCCGGAGGAACGGTGCTTCACCGGCGGCCGAACCGGTCACCGCAGGCCGTCGACGAACGCCTGCCAGGCACCGGCGCCGACGGTGACGACCGGACCGGACGGGTCCTTGCTGTCGCGCACGGGGACGGCCCCGGTGGGGCAGGTGGGGGCGACCTCGACGCAGTCACCGCCGGTGTTCCCGCTGTACGAGGAGGTACGCCAGGCGGCACCGCCGGTGACGGTGCACTCGACGCATTCGCCGCCGTTCGTTCCGCTGTAACTGGACTTACGCCACTGGCTGTTCCTCGGACTGGGAGCGATGTCCATAGCGTTCCTCCATCACGCGGATGATCAGCTCCGCCGAATCCTCCACGGAGAGTGCGGCAGCCTGCAAGCGAGCGTAACGGAGTGCGGCTTCTTTGATGGTCTCGGGATTGGCCGTCATGTGGCCGGAGATGAGGTCCTCCGTGTAAACCACGTCCGGGTCGTCCTCGAAGCGGAGGAAGTTGAACGAACCAGCGAGGCTGGCGTGTTCGCCCGCCCTGTTCGGCAGAACCTGTACGTGCACCCAGCGGTGGCCCGTGAACTCCAACAAGTGGGCCAGTTGGCGCCGCATGACTTCAGTACCGCCGATCGGCCGGTGGAGTACGGCCTCGTCCAGTACCACCCAGGTCAGCGGCGACTGTTCGCGCTCCAGGATGCGCTGGCGCTCCACCCGTGCCGCTACCAGGCCATCGAGGTCGTCCGGCATACCGCTGGCGAGTACCGCCCGCGCGTACTCCTCCGTCTGCAGCAACCCGTACACCACCTGCGCCTGGTACGTGGAGATGTACGCCGCCTTCGCCTCCATCTCCGCGTACGGCTGGAACCAGGTGGGCAGTTGGCTGCGCAGCACCAGGCCGATGAGGCGGGAGAAGAGGCCGTCCGTGCCGAGGGCGGCGTCGACGCGTTCGGAGAAGTCGCGGGTGGGGACCTTCTTCGTGGTCTCGATCTGGCCGATCAACGAGCCCGTGCAGAAGATGATCTCGCCGAGCTGCCCCTGCCTGAGGCCGTGCGCCTCGCGCTGGCGGCGCAGTTCCCAGCCGTAGTAGTCGAGCGGGGAGGCGGTGGGGTCGAGGGAGTGGACGTGGACCACGGCGGCACCTCACGGGCGGGACGGCGGGCTGCAACGCCTCGCATCGTTCGTTTCGTTGCGTAGTCGAGCGTAAGCACCGCGTTGCATTCTTGTGGGGTGAATCACGCAACCGGTCCGCGTGCGGCGGACACCGCGAGGGAGTACCACGCCGAGTTCGCCGTGGGGGAGCACTCGGCCCGGCACCTGCGCCGCATCCTGCGGCTGTACCTCACCGGCTCGGGACTGGCCGGCCTGACCGACGCCGCCGAGCTGGCGCTCACGGAGCTGGTCGCCAACGTCGTACGGCACGTGCCCGGCCGCCGCTGCCGCGTCTGCTTCCTGCTGCGGCCCGGCGGAGTGCGGGTGGAGGTCGCCGACGGCTGTCCGGAGCCGCCCGCGCGGGCCGCCGGCGACGGGCTCGGCGAGGGCGGGCGCGGGCTGGTGATCGTGGACGCGGTCACCGACCGGTGGGGCGTCGCCGTCCGCCCCGACGGGCGGGGCAAGACGGTGTGGTTCGAGTGCCTGGCCGGAACGTGAGGCCCGGCGGCGCCCCGGGCGGATAGAGTGCGGGCACGACGTGATGAGGGGGCACCGTGGCCAAGGTCAGCATCAGTCTCGACGCCGAACTCGTGGTGGAGGTGATGGTCCTGGCCGGGATCGGCTCGCCCCAGGACGCGATCGAGGCGGTGGTGCGGGACTACGTCGCCCGGGGGCACCGCACGGAGGCCCGCACCGAGCTCAAGGACCAGAACCTGCGCGAGATCGACCTCAAACCGCAGGAGCCGCAGGGCTGAACCCCGCGCCGGGCGCCGTGCGCCGGCGCCTCAGCCGCGCAGCTCCGCCAGCACCGCGTCCGTGAACGGCGGCCACGCCTCGATCGCCCAGGGGCCGAAGGCGCGGTCGGTCAGCGCCACGCAGGCCGCGCCCGCGTCCGGGTCGATCCACAGGAAGGTGCCCGACTGCCCGAAGTGGCCGAAGGTGCGCGGCGAGGACGAGGCGCCCGTCCAGTGCGGGGACTTGGCGTCGCGGATCTCGAAGCCGAGGCCCCAGTCGTTGGGGTTCTGGTGGCCGTAGCCCGGCAGGACGCCCTTGGTGCCCGGGTACTGGACCGTCATCGCCTCGGCGACCGTGCGGGGGTCGAGCAGGCGCGGGGCCTGGACCTCGGCCGCGAAGCGCAGCAGGTCGTCCACCGTGGACACGGCGTCCTTGGCGGGGGAGCCGGTGTTCTCCAGCGACGTCGACGTCATCCCCAGCGGCTCCAGCACCGCCTGCCGCAGGTACTCCGCGAACGGGATCTCCGTGGCCTTCGCCACGTGGTCCCCCAGCTGCTCGAACCCGGCGTTGGAGTACAGCCGCCGCTCCCCGGGCGCCGAGGTGGCCCGGTGCTCGTCGAAGAGCAGCCCGGAGGTGTGCGCGAGCAGGTGCCGGACGGTGGAGCCCTCGGGGCCGGCCGGCTCGTCCAGCTCGATCGCCCCCTCCTCGTACGCGACGAGCACCGCGTAGGCGGCGAGCGGTTTGGTGACCGAGGCCAGCGGGAAGCGGTGGCCGGCCGGCCCGTGGGTGCCCAGGACGGTGCCGTCCGCCCGTACGGCGCCCGCCGCGGCGGTGGGGACCGGCCAGTTCTCGATCAGTGCGAGGCTCTTCGACGACATGCCGTCGAGCCTAAGCGCTCAGAGCGTCAGTTCCAGCAACGGGTCCGGCCTGCGCTCGAAGCCCAGCGAGCGGTACAGCGGCTCGGCCTGCGCGGAGGCGGTGAGGCGGATCCGCCGGGCGCCGCGCTCGCGGAACCACTCCAGCAGCGCCTCCACGCAGGCGCGCGCGTACCCGCGGCGGCGCGCGTCCGGGTCGGTGGCGACGCTGAACACGTGGCCGTCGAGGCCGTGCGGGTTGCGCGCCCCGCCGATGCGGTAGTCGAGGGTGCCGGCCACCAGCGCCGCCAGCGCGCCCGGCCGCTCCGGGTGGTCCACGACGAACGCCGCGAAGGCGCCGTCCGGCTCGGCCAGCCTGCCGCGCAGCACGGGCAGGGCGTCGGCGTGCCAGGCGGTGGAGGCGTCGGACCGGGCCAACGAGTCGATCATCACCTGACGCAGGCGCAGCACTTCCTCCGCGTCCTCGGGCACCGCACGGCGTACGAGAGTCATGCACGGCACGGTAATCAGCCGGGCGGGCCCCTGTCCGCCGGTTTCCTCCGCGTGTGCTTGCCTGGAGCGCACTCCAAGGTCCTAGCGTGGAGGCCATGACGGTGACGGAGACCACGGACACCAGGACCCCCGACCCCTGCGCCGGGCCGCCGCAGGGGGACCGGCGGCCGGACGGCGAGGACAGGTACACGATCAGCGAGGTCGCCGCCCTCACCGGGCTGACGGCGCACACCCTGCGCTGGTACGAGCGCATCGGGCTGATGCCGCACGTCGACCGGTCCCACACCGGTCAGCGCCGCTACCGCAACCGCGACCTCGACTGGCTCGCCCTCGTCGGCAAGCTCCGCCTGACCGGGATGCCGGTCGCGGACATGGTGCGGTACGCGGAACTGGTCCGCGCCGGTGACCACACCTACGCCGAGCGCTTCGAACTGCTCAAGGAGACCCGCGAGGACGTGCTGGTCCGGATCGCCGAACTCCAGGGCACCCTCGCCGTGCTCGACCGGAAGATCAGCTTCTACGCGGACGCCGGGCGTGCCCTGGCGTCGGAGAGGGCGTGAGGACGGACGACGGGACCGCGCCACCGCGGGACGCGGCGGGCCCTACAGCTCCGCCAGCAGCTCCGCCTTCTTCGCGGAGAACTCCTCGTCCGTCACCAGCCCCGCCTGGTGCAGTTCCCCCAGGTGACGGATGCGTTCGGCGATGTCCGCGGGGTCGCGGCGCGGGGCCGCGGCCATCGCGGGCACCGGCTCGCTGGTGCGCACCGCCGCCAGCACGGCGGCGGCGAACGGCAGCGACTCGTGCACCGGCCCGTAGCCGAGCCCGAACACCACGGCCGCCGGGTCCTGGTCGGGCTGGGGGGGAGGCGTCCCCGCGTCCCGGGGCAGCAGCCGCAGGTGCCCCTCGAACACCTCGGGCGAGCGCCACTCCACGCCGCTCAACTCACCGACGGGGAAGCGCTGGTCACCGGCCTTCCACTTGGCGGACGAGGCTCCCGTCCAGAACCACTGGAAGGACACCGACGTGCCGTCGAAGGCGGCCCGGCCGTCGTACGCTTTGAACCGGCGCGGCACCGGGGGCGCTTCCACCAGGTGGCGTTCGGCCGGCCCGGACTCGGTGAGCCGGCCGCGCAGTTCGTCGGCGTAGTACTCGGCGAGCACCTCGCGCTCGGCGGGCAGCACCAGCCGGTACGGGTCGCCGCTCTCCTTCAACTGCCCGGCGGCCGCCTCCATGAGGGGGTCGGCGCCGGGCCGCGGCTCGGCGCGCAGCACCACGGTGCCGCGCCTGCCGGGGGTCAGGGTCACCCCCTCGAGCGCCTCGAAGGGGATGCGCCGCTCCCCGAGAGCCTGGAACAGTCTGGGCGTTCGGATCCCCCGTTCGTAACGGATGAGCACGGAGTCGGACTCGAACTCCCAGGCGGCATGAAATCCGGCCAGTACGTCACCCATGCGGCTCATCGTATGCGGCACGAGCTTTTCCGTCCCCTCCCCGTGCGGACCGCGGTTCCTGCGCCGCTACGCGCGTCCGGTGGCCGCCGCGCCGGGCAGACCCGCCCGGCAGGCGTCGTCCCCGTGCGCGCAGGACACCGCGCGATATGCGCCAACTCCGATCTCGGCGAAGTTCCGCAGGCTGTCCGTGCCCGGCTCGAAGTACCCGCCGTGCCCCCTGGCCTCCCGCGCCGACAGCACCCGCGCCCCGAACCCCGAGGCCACCGGGTCGGCTCCGTGACCCAGGCCGCCGACCTCCAGGTACGGCACGTCCTGGATCCAGTCGTCGGCGTCCCGCATCGCCCACACCCGCGCGGAGGTCTTCAGCTGGGAGGCCCTCTCGACCCGCATCCCGGGGCTGCCGGCCACCGCTATGTCGGCCACCCGCCCCGGCAGCGCGGGCGCGGCGAGCCCGCACACCACGGAGCCGTAGCTGTGGCAGAACAGCGAGACCGGGGCCTTCCCGGGCAGCCCGCGCAGCATCGCGTCCAGCCGGGCCGCGCCGTCCTCGGCGCGCATCGCCGTGGCCGCGTCCATGCCGAGTCCGCTGGGGGCGGTGTAGTCGGCCCAGGCGATCACGGCGGTGCGGGTCGCGGGGGCGGCCTCGCGCTCGGCCGCGTACAGGGACCTGGCCATGCCGACGGGCGCCGCGTACCCGCGGTGCGTGCGCTGGAAGGTGAGCAGGTTCGTGTCGACGCCGGGGACGACCACCGAGACCCGGTCGGCCGTGCCCAGGTCGCCGAAGACCTCGGCCACCCGGCCCGGGCCCGACGGGTCGAAGGCGAGGATGTGCCGGCCCGGCCGCAGCAGCGCCTCCAGGCGGCTCGTCCGGCGGGCCGCCTGCGCCTGCCCCGCGGGCGTGAGGCGGCCGTCGCGCACGCGTTCCCGTTCGACCTCGCGGGCCTGCTCCAGCGCGATGCGGTTGGCGCGGTAGCGCAGGGCGACCGGCGCGCCGTTCATGTTGCCGACCGCGAGCGGGTAACGGCGGGCGAGGAAGGCCTGCTGCCCCTCGGTGAGGGAGGCGAAGAACCGGGCCAGCCGTGCGGGCGCCGACTGCGGGTCCGGCAGCCGGTGACCGGCCACGCGGCCCTTCTTCCAGGCGCTGAGCGACGCCTGGAGCGGGGGCGCCTCCCGCTGGTTGCGCAGCGCCGTCCAGCCGGTGGTCGCCAGCATCACGAAGACGACGGCGAGGGCGAGCAGCGCGCGCCAGGCGTTCAGTTGCGGGGAGGTGTCGAAGGAAGTCACTGGAAGGACACACTAGGAGAACGAGAGGGTCTCGGGCGGGCTGAGTGACCGGGATCACGTTTCAGGGCGGCGATTCGGGGTTGGGTCCGTGCGCCAGTCCTCCGCGAGCGCCGGTCCCAGCCGGTCCAGGTGGGCCGCCAGCAGGTCGCGCAGGGCGGCGACGGTGAGGTCGCCCCCGGCCGACCACCGCCGTTCCGTCACCCGGACCGCCCCGCCGAAGGCGGCCGCCAGGAGCCGCGGCCGGGGGTCGGCGTCCACGTCGAGCCCCTCCCGCTCGGCGATGACGCGGGCCAGTTCCTCCTCCAGCTCCGTCGCGTGCCGCAGGCGGGCGGCGAACAGCACCGGTGTCGACTCGATCACCCGGCAGACCCGCAGGTGCAGGTCGAGGGGGACGAGCCGCTCGACGGTCTCGTGGATGCCGTCCCAGCCGTCCAGGACGGCCCGGCGCAGCGTCTCCAGCGGCGCCTCGCCCGCGGGGCGCCCGCGCACGGCCTCGACGACCCGCGCCTCGGCGAGCCGGGGGACGAGGAACGCCACCTCCTCCTTGCCGGCGAAGTAGCGGAAGAAGGTGCGCTGCGAGACGTCGGCGGCCGCGGCGATGGCGTCGACGGTCGTCCCCTCGTACCCGCGGGCGGCGAACAGTTCCAGCGCGGCCCGGACCAGCGCGTCCCGGGTGCGCTGCTTCTTGCGCTCCCGCAGACCGGGTCGTGGCACCGCCCCCGGGGCGGGCCCGGCCGTCTCCATCGGTCCTCCTCGGACTGTTCCTCCGGCTCAGGCTAGCGGGGAATGTCGTGCCAGTGACTGTCGGGTGAATCCGTTTGTCAATTGTCAGTGGCTGTCCCTAGCCTCGGGCGCATGACTAGTCAGACCACCATCGACAAGACGGGGTCGGGGGACCCTGCGCCGGGGGACCCGTCGGGCGCGACGACGGGCAGAGGGCTGCGCGGGCACCCCTGGTTCACCCTCTTCACCGTCGCCGTAGGGGTCATGATGGTGGCCCTCGACGGCACCATCGTGGCCATCGCGAACCCGGCCATCGGCACCGACCTGGGCGCCAACCTGTCGGAACTCCAGTGGATCACCAACGCCTACTTCCTCGCCCTCGCGGTCTCCCTGATCACCGCGGGCAAGCTCGGTGACCGCTTCGGCCACCGGCAGACCTTCCTCATCGGCGTCGTGGGCTTCGCCGCCGCCTCCGGCGCCATCGGCCTGTCCGGCAGCATCACGCTGGTCGTCGTCTTCCGCGTGTTCCAGGGCCTGTTCGGCGCCCTGCTGATGCCGGCCGCGCTCGGCCTGCTGCGGGCCACCTTCCCGGCCGAGAAGCTCAACATGGCCATCGGCATCTGGGGCATGGTCATCGGCGCCTCCACCGCGGGCGGCCCGATCCTCGGCGGCGTCCTCGTCGAGCACGTCAACTGGCAGTCGGTGTTCTTCATCAACGTGCCGGTCGGCGTCCTCGCCGTCGTCCTCGGCGTGTGGATCCTGCTGGACCACCGCGCCGAGAACGCCCCGCGCTCCTTCGACGTCCCGGGCATCGCCCTGCTGTCCGCCGCGATGTTCTGTCTCGTCTGGGCCCTGATCAAGGCCCCGGAGTGGGGCTGGGGCGACGGCTACACCTGGACGTTCATCTTCGTCTCGATCGGCTGCTTCGGCGCCTTCGCCGCCTGGGAGGCGCAGGTCAGGGAGCCGCTGATCCCGCTGGCGCTGTTCCGCTCGGTCCCGCTGTCCGCGGGCGTCGTGCTGATGGTCCTGATGGCCATCGCCTTCATGGGCGGCCTGTTCTTCGTCACCTTCTACCTCCAGCACGTGCACGGCCTGAGCCCGGTCGACGCCGGTCTGCACCTGCTGCCGCTCACCGGCATGATGATCGTCGGCTCCCCGCTGGCCGGCGTGGTCATCACCAAGGCCGGCCCGCGCCTCCCGCTGGCCTGCGGCATGGCGCTCACCGCGCTCGCCATGTACGGCATGTCGACCCTGGAGAAGGACACCGGCAGCGCCGTGATGTCGCTCTGGTTCGCCCTGCTGGGCCTCGGCCTCGCCCCCGTCATGGTCGGCGCCACCGAGGTCATCGTGGGCAACGCGCCGCTGGAGCTCTCCGGCGTCGCCGGCGGTCTCCAGCAGTCCGCCATGCAGGTCGGCGGCAGCCTCGGCACGGCCGTGCTGGGCGCCGTGATGGCCTCGAAGGTCGACGGCGTCCTCGCGGACAACTGGGCCGACGCCGGACTCCCGCCGCTCGGCCCGGACCAGGCCGAGTCGACCTCCGAGGCCGTCCAGGTCGGTGTGGCGCCGGTCTCCCCGGACATGCCCGAGGCGGTCGCCGCGAAGATCACCGATGTCGCGCACGAGACCTTCCTCTCCGGCATGAGCCTGGCCTCCCTGGTCGCCGCCGGAGTGGCCGCCGTGGCGGTGCTGGTCGCGTTGCTCACCAAGCGCGGGGAGAACGCGGAGGCCGGCGCGGGCGTCGGGCACATCTGACGCACACAGGACCGATTTCACCCATCAGGGTGAACCCCTGCGGTGATCCCTCCCCTGGCGAGGGCGGCGCAGGTCACAGTGGGTCAGGTCCTCCGCAGGGCATGGAGGACGGTGGCTGCGGCGCGCTGCCGGAGGGGGGCAGCGCGCAGGCAGCGCCCCGACTGCCGCGCGTCCGGCGTGAATTCACGGCCGAAGCGGGGGTACCCGCCATGACAACGAACCCCGAGACACCCCCAACCACCCCAGGGGTTCAGGGAGTTGATGATGGCGAGCTTCGGACACGGAACGCGCAGGCACCCCCGCTCACGTGGCCGGACGGGGCTACGGAGCGGGCCGGATCGCGCGACGCTCGGAATCATCGGAGCCGTCTGCGCGGTCGCCGGGTTCTTCGTGCTGGGGATCGTCCTCGGCCCCGCGGCGATCGTCTGCGGATGGCTCGCCATGGGCCGCAGCTGGGCGGGCCCCCGCCCGGCGACGGCCGTGGTCGCCCTCGCCCTGGGCGCCGTCGACACGCTCCTGGCCCTCGTCTGGCTGGCCGGGGCGACCGGTCCGGGGTACGGGATGTTCTGACCGGTCGCGCGGGCGACCCGGGCGAACGGGAGGGGGGGGGGGGGGGGGGGGGGGGGGGGGGGGGGGCCCCCCCCCCCCCCCCCCCCCCCCCCCCCCCCCTTCCGCCCCCGTGCGCGTCAGGCGTCGCCGCCCGCCACGCCCGGGTCGGCCGCGGAGACGTCGAGCAGCTGGTAGCGGTCGATGGCCTGCTTCAGCACGGACCGGTCGAGGTGGCCCTCCCGGACCAGCTCCGTCAGCACCGCCACCACGATCGACTGCGCGTCGATGTGGAAGAACCGCCGGGCCGCCCCGCGCGTGTCCGCGAAGCCGAAGCCGTCGGCGCCCAGCGACTGGTACGTCCCCGGCACCCAGCGCGCGATCTGGTCCGGCACCGAGCGCATCCAGTCCGACACCGCCACCACCGGACCCTGCGCCCCGGCGAGCCGCCGGGTCACGTACGGCACGCGCTGCTCCTCCTCCGGGTGCAGCAGGTTGTGCTCCTCGCAGGCCACCGCCTCGCGCCGCAGCTCGTTCCAGGAGGTCGCCGACCACACGTCGGCCTTGACGTCCCACTCCTCGGCGAGGATCCTCTGCGCCTCGATCGCCCACGGCAGCGCGACGCCGGAGGCCAGGATCTGCGCCGGGAAGGCGCCCCGGGTGCCCTCGCCGAAGAGGTAGAGGCCCTTGACGATGCCCTCGGCGTCCACGTCCGCCGGCTCGGCCGGGTGCTGGATGGGCTCGTTGTAGACGGTCAGGTAGTAGAAGACGTCCTCGCCCTGCGGGTGCTTCTCGTCCCCGCCGTACATCCGGCGCAGGCCGTCCTTCACGATGTGCGCGATCTCGTACCCGAACGCCGGGTCGTAGGCGACGCAGGCCGGGTTGGTGGACGCCAGCAGCTGCGAGTGGCCGTCCGCGTGCTGGAGCCCCTCACCGGTCAGCGTCGTGCGCCCCGCGGTCGCCCCCAGGACGAAACCGCGCGCCAGCTGGTCGGCCATCTGCCAGAACTGGTCGCCGGTGCGCTGGAAACCGAACATCGAGTAGAAGACGTACACCGGGATGAGCGGCTCCCCGTGCGTGGCGTACGCCGAGCCCGCGGCGATCAGCGAGGCCGTGCAGCCGGCCTCGGAGATGCCGTCGTGCAGCATCTGCCCGTTCGGCGCCTCCTTGTACGCGAGCAGCAGGTCCCGGTCCACCGCCTCGTACTGCTGGCCCAGCGGGTTGTAGATCTTCGCGCTCGGGAAGAACGAGTCCATGCCGAAGGTGCGGTACTCGTCCGGCGCGATCAGCACGAACCGCTTGCCGATCTCCTTGTCCCGCATCAGGTCCTTGAGGAGCCGGACGAAGGCCATGGTCGTCGCGATGGACTGCTGGCCCGAGCCCTTCTTGACGGTGGCGTACGTCTTGTCGTCCGGCAGGGGGAGCGGCTTCGACCGCACCACGCGCGTCGGCACGTAACCGCCGCACGACCTGCGCCGGTCGTGCATGTACTGGATCTCCTCCGAGTCGCGGCCCGGGTGGTAGTACGGCGGCGGGCCGGACTCGAGGTCCTTGTCGGAGATCGGCAGGTGCAGGCGGTCCCGGAAGCGCTTGAGGTCGTCGACCGTCAGCTTCTTCATCTGGTGCGTGGCGTTGCGGCCCTCGAAGTTCGGGCCCAGCGTCCAGCCCTTGACGGTCTTGGCGAGGATGACCGTCGGCTGGCCCTTGTGCTCCAGGGCCGCCTTGTACGCCGCGTAGATCTTGCGGTGGTCGTGACCGCCGCGGCCCAGCATGAGGATCTGGTGGTCGGTCATGTTCTCGACCATCGCGCGCAGCCGGTGGTCGTCGCCGAAGAAGTGGTCGCGGATGTAGGCGCCGGTCTCGGTGGCGTAGGTCTGGAACTGGCCGTCCGGCGTGGTGTTCATCTTGTTGACCAGCACGCCGTCCCGGTCCTGCGCGAGCAGGGGGTCCCAGGAGCGGTCCCAGATCAGCTTGATCACGTTCCAGCCGGCGCCCCGGAAGACCGACTCCAGCTCCTGGATGATCTTGCCGTTGCCGCGCACCGGGCCGTCGAGCCGCTGCAGGTTGCAGTTGACGACGAAGGTGAGGTTGTCCAGGCCCTCGCGGGCGGCGATGGTCAGCTGGCCCAGCGACTCCGGCTCGTCCATCTCGCCGTCGCCGAGGAAGGCCCACACGTGCGACTTCGAGGTGTCCGCGATGCCGCGCGCGTGCATGTAGCGGTTCATCCGGGCCTGGTAGATCGCGCCGATCGCGCCGAGGCCCATCGACACCGTCGGGAACTCCCAGAAGTCCGGCATCGACCGCGGGTGCGGGTACGACGACAGGGCGTACGGCGCCTTCGACTTCTCCTGGCGGAAGCCGTCCAGGTGCCGCTCGCTCAGCCGGTCCAGCAGGAAGGCGCGGGCGTAGATGCCCGGGGAGGCGTGCCCCTGGAAGAAGACCTGGTCGCCGCCGTCGCCCTCGTCCTTGCCGCGGAAGAAGTGGTTGAACCCCACGTCGTACAGCGAGGCGGAGGAGGCGAAGGTGGCGATGTGGCCGCCGACCCCGATGCCGGGCCGCTGGGCGCGCGAGACCATCACCGCGGCGTTCCAGCGGGTCGCGTTGAGGATCCTGCGCTCGATCTCCTCGTTGCCCGGGAAGAACGGCTCCGCGCGGGTGGGGATCGTGTTGACGTAGTCCGTGCTGCGCATCTCGGGCACGGCCACGCGCCGGGCGCGGGCCCGCTCGATCAGCCGCAGCATCAGGTAGCGGGCCCGCTCCCTGCCGCGCTCGTCGACGGCGGCGTCGAGGGAGTCGAGCCACTCCTGGGTTTCCTCGGGGTCGAAGTCAGGAACCTGACTCGGAAGGCCGCCAATGATGATCGGGTTGCGATCGGATGCGGAAGCCACGCTGTTCCTTACCTGTCGGAGGGCCATGGGAGGGCCGCTGCGTCACGGATGCAGCCGGGTCTGCGCCGCTCCCCATCGTCCACCTCGGCGCCGCAAACGTCATCTCTACCGCGAGGTAACCCGGAGGGCCGGACAGGGGTCGGGCGGTGGTGTGGAGGGCGGACGCCTGCGGGTCTCCTACCCCTGGATGTACATTCGACTCCCAGTCCCGTGGACGGTTCCCAAACGCCCAAAAGGGGCACAAGAGTGTGGTGTGCGTCACTGTGGGCCATGATGGTGTGCCTGGAGTTGCGGTGACCCGGCCGGGATCGTCACCGTTTCGGCGGTCCGGAGGGCCGGGTACTTGCGCGATCCGTCCCGCCCGTGTGGACTACGGCCAATGCTTCGCGCACGCGCGTGGCTGAGTTATTCCCAAGACATGATCAGGAGGCAACCCGTGAGCGCGACCGCGGACCACGCGGAGGAGCGGACGAACCCTGCCGCCAGGCTGGGGTTCCAGCCCGGGCAGGTGGTCCAGGAGATCGGCTACGACGACGACGTCGACCAGGAGCTCCGCGAGGCCATCGAGGGCGTCATCGAGAGTGACCTGGTCGACGAGGAGTACGACGACGTGGCCGACGCCGTTGTGCTGTGGTTCCGCGACGACGACGGCGACCTGACGGATGCGCTGGTGGATGCCACCACGTACATCGAGGAGGGCGGCGCGATCCTGCTGCTCACGCCGAAGACCGGCCGTGCGGGATACGTGGAGCCGAGTGACATCTCGGAAGCCGCCACCACGGCAGGTCTGACCGCGTCCAAGAGCGTCAGCGTGGGCAAGGACTGGAGCGGCAGCCGGCTGGCGACGCCCAAGGCGGCCAAGTCCAAGCGGTAGATCCGGCCCCACGGCCCGGACCGGGCCGCCGTCCCCGGACGCCGCCCCGTCCGCCGGACACCACCCCGGACGGGCCGACCACCGCGTGGTGCGTCGGCCCGTCCGTCGGCATGTCCCGTTCCCTGCGTAGGGTGGTCACGCGAGTGCTCGCGAACCGAACCCCCGGAAGGGACGAACACGACGATGGCGATCCAGGTCGGCGACAAGGCCCCCGACTTCGAGCTCAAGGACAACCACGGGGCGACCGTGCGGCTGTCCGGCTTCCGCGGCCACAAGAACGTGGTGCTCGTCTTCTACCCCTTCGCCTTCACCGGCGTGTGCACCGGCGAGCTGTGCGAGCTGCGCGACAACCTGCCGCGCTTCGCCGACCGCGACACCCAGCTGCTCGCCGTCTCCAACGACTCCATCCACACGCTGCGCGTCTTCGGCGAGCAGGAGGGGCTGGAGTACCCCCTGCTGTCGGACTTCTGGCCGCACGGCGAGGTGTCGCGCGCCTACGGCGTCTTCGACGAGGGCAAGGGGTGCGCCGTGCGCGGCACCTTCGTGATCGACAAGGAGGGCGTCGTGCGGTGGACCGTCGTCAACGGGCTGCCGGACGCGCGCGACCTGGACGAGTACGTCAAGGCGCTCGACACGCTGTGATCCCGCCCGACACCCCGCGGCACTCCGGCCGCGGGGCCTGCGGGGGCCGGGAACCCGTCACTAGGATCGACTCGTTGATCCGGCATCCACACATCCACTGCACCACGGGGCACCCGCCCCCGGACACCAAGGGAGGACTCGTGGGAGTCAGCCTCAGCAAGGGCGGCAACGTATCGCTGACCAAGGAGGCGCCGGGCCTGACCGCGGTCATCGTCGGACTGGGGTGGGACGTCCGCACCACGACCGGCACCGACTTCGACCTGGACGCGAGCGCGCTGCTCCTGAACAACTCGGGCAAGGTCGGCAGCGACCAGCACTTCATCTTCTTCAACAACCTCAAGAGCCCGGACGGCTCGGTGGAGCACACCGGTGACAACCTCACCGGCGAGGGCGAGGGCGACGACGAGCAGATCAAGGTCGACCTCGCCGCCGTCCCGGCGGACATCGAGAAGATCGTCTTCCCGGTCTCCATCTACGACGCCGAGAACCGCCAGCAGTCCTTCGGCCAGGTGCGCAACGCGTTCATCCGCGTCGTCAACCAGGCCGGCGGCGCCGAGATCGCCCGCTACGACCTCTCGGAGGACGCGTCCACCGAGACCGCCATGGTCTTCGGCGAGCTGTACCGGCACGGCGCGGAGTGGAAGTTCCGCGCCATCGGCCAGGGCTACGCCTCCGGCCTGCGCGGCATCGCGCAGGACTTCGGCGTGAACGTCTGAGACGGCCGCGGGGGGGGGGGGGGGGGGGGGGGGGGGGGGGGGGGGGGGGGGGGGGGGGGGGGAGGGGGGGGGGGGGGGGGGGAGGGGGGTGTAG